>CAYYZH010000105.1:0-14475 GCA_964475765.1 uncultured Limibaculum sp. | reverse complement strand
CATGGTGCCCGGAGTGAGACTCGAACTCACAAGGTGTTGCCACCGGCGGATTTTGAGTCCGCTGCGTCTACCAATTCCGCCATCCGGGCCCGAACAGTTCGCGCAATATATGCACCGCACTTCATCGGTCAACGATTGATCTAGAATCATTCGCATGGAACCTTGCGTGCCATTGAGGAGAACCCGCATGCAGAAGGAAAAGTGGCATGACGGCCGCGTAGCCATCGTCACTGGGGGAAACGCTGGGATCGGACTAGCTGTTGCCCAAGTTCTCGCAAAGCGTGGCGCGCGGGTGGCCGTCGGGGGGCGGCGCTGTGCCGACCCAGCTGCAGCACGCTCGGTCACGCAGGCCATCGACAGCGGAGCGCATGCGTTTGCGCTGGACGTGAGCGATCGCAAGTCCGTGGCAGAGTTCTACGGAAAGGTGCATGAGGCGCTAGGCAAGCCAGGAGTTCTGGTAAACGCAGCCGGCATCTCGGTCCACCAGACAGTCCGCGGACATGAAGAAGAAGACTGGCTCGATGTAATCGACGTCAATCTGAACGGTCCCTTTCGGATGATCCATGCCTGCTTGCCGAATATGATGTCTGCCGGCTGGGGACGAATCGTCAATATCGCTTCGACCGCTGCGACAACCGCCATGCCCAGTCATGCTGCTTACTGCGCGTCAAAGTCTGGGCTGCTGGGTCTTAGTCGCGCGGTTGCATTGGAAGGAGCACCCCACGGCGTGGTCTGCACCACCGTCAGCCCGACCTGGGTTGAGACCGATATGCTTCGAGAAAGCGCAGCCAAAATGGCTCTGGCCAAAGGGCGAACGACCGCAGACGAAATCGCAGGAATTGCAGCAGCAAATCCGCAGAACCGTTTGGTTCAACCAAATGAAATTGCGGAGCTTGTGTCCTTCCTCTGCTCAGACCTTGCCCCAGCGCTCACAAAGGAAGACATCCAGATCAATGCAGGCGCAGAGTGGTAACCATCTAAAGCCGGTCCGCTGAAAAGGTGTCACAATCGCGCGGATCACCGCTTTGCATGCCTCGCTGGAACCAGCGCATGCGTTGCTCGGCGCTGCCATGCTGGAAGCTATCTGGCACAACCGCCCGACCTGCATTACGCTGGAGCGTATCATCGCCGATCTGACGCGCCGCGTTGAGCGCCTCGGAAATGTCGCCCTCCTCGAGAACGCCAAACCTCTCCTGCGCGTGCCGTGTCCAGACGCCTGAAAAGCAGTCGGCCTGCAACTCGATCATGACGGAAAGACGGTTGGATTCGACTTCGGAGGCACGCGCACGGCGGCGATTGACCTCGGGCAAGATCCCGAGAAGGTTCTGCACATGATGGGCGACCTCGTGCGCAATCACATAGGCAGCCGCGAAATCACCGGCCGCGCCCAAACGTTGCGACATGACCTGAAAGAACTGCGTGTCGAGATAGGCCTTGTAGTCGCCCGGGCAGTAGAACGGCCCGGATGCCGCGCTGGCGGCTCCACAAGCCGAACTGGTCTGGCCGGAAAACAACACAAGCTTTGGGGGCTGATACTGCTGTCCCATTTGCTGAAAGATCGAAGCCCAAACGTCCTCGGTATCCGCAAGGACAACACCGACAAACTCCTCGGATTGATCGTCAATCTGATTCGGACCCGTCTGCACCTGTCCCCCGCGCGGCAGTGAAAATCCGGATCCGCCGCCCAGAAGCGACATTGGATCAACCCCGAGAAAGAGCCCGATGATCACAACGATGATCGCACCAAGACCGCCTGCCCGGCCCCCGCGGCTACGCGGCATGCGCATACGAGCGCGCCCCATGCCAAAGCCGCCCATGCCACCAGATTGCCCTCGGCGGTCCTCGATATTGCGACTGGTTCGCCGTCCACGCCACTTCATCAGTCATCTCCAGTTCTGCAAGCGGGCCTCGCTGTGACATTACACCCGCACTCCCACCTATGGACAGCCCCAAACCGCGATGCTAGGGCGCGGCCATGTTGAAACGCCTCTATCACTGGACGCTCGAACTAGCCGCCCACCCCAACGCATTGTGGGCACTGGCTTTCATCAGCTTTATCGAAAGCTCGTTTTTTCCGATCACGCCTCTGGTAATGTTGATCCCCATGGTGCTGGCGAGACCCGACCGCGCCTGGTTGATCGCCGGTATCTGCACAATCGCGTCTGCCTTCGGCGGCGTGTTCGGCTGGTGGATCGGGCATACTTTCGAGGAACAGGTCGCCCGGCCCCTGATCGAGTTCTACGGCAAGACCGGCTACATCGAAGAGGCCGAACGCATGTTCAACGAGAACGGCTTCATCGCCGTCCTCACCGCAGCGTTCACACCTTTCCCCTACAAGGTCGCAACGATCGCCTCAGGGTTCTTCAACTTGTCGATCTGGACACTTTTGCTCGCCTCACTAATCGGGCGCGGTGGACAGTTCTTCATCGTCGCAGGCATCCTCTGGTACATGGGCGAGCCGGCCAAGGCGTTTATTGATCGCTATTTTGGCATCCTTGCCGCCATCGGAGGTATTCTCTTGATCGGCGGCTTTGCGTTGGTGAAAGTGGTCGCCTGATGAGTGTTTATGGGCGAATTCTTCTAGCCGTTTTGGGCTCGGCGTCGCTGCTGCTCGGGGCGTTCGGGTTCCAGTACATCGGCAAGCTGGCGCCCTGCCCGATGTGCCTATGGCAACGTTGGCCGCACGCGGTTGCCATCCTGATCGGCGTGCTGGCGATGACGCTGCTATGGCGTCAACGACGGTGGTTGGCCGGGCTGGGAGGCATCGCCATGGCTGTGAGCGCCGGGATCGGCCTGTTTCATGCCGGGGTCGAGCAGAAGTGGTGGGATGGCCCATCAAGCTGCAGCGGGGCGGACCCAACGGCGCTGAGCACCGACGAGCTTCTTCAGCAGCTCATGACGACACCATTGGTCCGCTGCGACGAGATTGTCTGGGATCTCTTCGGCATCACGATGGCCGGATGGAATACCATCATCTCGACAGGGCTTGCACTGCTATGGGTATTCGCAGCGCTTCCGAAAACACCGACGCGACACATCGTTCCCGGCTGAATAACTTTGACGCACCGGGGCCAGCCCCATCAGGCGTCGAGTTCCGCATCCCAGTAGAGAAAGTCCATCCAACTGTCGTGCAGGTGATTGGGCGGAAACTTCCGGCCCTTGTTCTGCAGTTCCATGGAATCCGGCCGCTGCGGCAACCTGTTCAGCGTCAGCCCGGCTTCGCGCACAGTCATACTGCCCTTTCGCAGGTTGCATCGCCCACAGGCAGCAACGACGTTTTCCCAAGTGGTCCGACCGCCATGCGAGCGCGGTGTGACATGATCAAAGGTCATCTCCCCCTTGGCGCCGCAGTACTGACAGCAGAACTCGTCTCGTAGGAACAGGTTAAAGCGGGTGAACGCAGGATAGCGCGCCGGTTTAATATAGTCGCGCAGCACCACAACCGAGGGCAGCCGCATCGAGATCGAAGGCGAATGCACTTCGGTCTCATACTCGGCCACGATCATAACCCGATCGAGGAAAGCAGCCTTGATCGCATCCTGCCAAGCCCAGAGCGAAAGCGGGAAATAACTGAGTGGTCGATAGTCGGCATTCAAAACCAAAGCAGGGTTGTCTTTCAGACCTCCCGGCTGGCGTACGAATGCCGTCGCAAAATTCCCGTCCATAACTCCGCCTTACCGCCCGTTCCGGCCGGACGCGTCTAGATCTGCATCCGTCGGGCTCTAGCTGAGGACGAGCCCGCATGGCTCACTATATCTGGCGGCGGGTGATCATCAACCCTCAAGATACGCCATGTCTTTGCCGTGCAATCCACATAGCAGAATCGTGTTACAGGATTGTGTTCACACCAGTTGTGGACAAATATCTCGTCAGCCTGCCGTTATCCCCAGATTTTTCAACAGAAACTGTAGCGCGAGACTCAGCCCATCCGGACCGATGCCATGGCCGATGCCTTGACTTATATGGCTTTGGACATCGAAACCGGCCGCGCGCAGAGCCGTTTCAGCAGCACTCATCTCACTGACCGGGATCATCTCGTCCTGATCACCGTGGACCAGCAGCACCGGAGGTTTCACAATGGCCTCCTCTGCAAGATCATCACCGGGGATCAGACGACCAGAGAACCCGACAACACCCGCGAAGGCCTCTTCACGGCGTGGGGCAACGTAGAGGCTCATCATCGTACCCTGGCTGAATCCGATAAGCGCTGTCTTGTCCGGGCTGATGCCTTCGGACCTCATCGTGTCAGTCAGAAACGTGTCGAGAAGACCCAACGAGGTCTTGAAACCGGCATCCCGTTGTTCCTCACTCGAGCCGTCGAGCCATGGGATAGGAAACCACTGGTATCCCATCGGATTGACAGTGCTTTTTTCCGGCGCGTTCGGCGCATGAAACACCGTATCCGGCATGTACTGTGACAGCGGTTCGGCCAGGCCGATGAGGTCATTCCCATCAGCGCCATAACCGTGCAACAGTATCACCAGCGATTTGGTCTGGCCGGATTTTGAGGCGGCGCGCGGGCCGGTCAGCGTGGTCATATCTTAGCTCCCTGTCACGGAGGTGCGTGATAGACAGCACCCTACGAGGCGACACCCTCGCGCCGTTTCGCGACACGGTAATAGGCCCAGAGCAAGCGCGCCGCAACCGCCCGCCATGGCGACCAAGCCTCTGCCATTGCGCGCAGTGTTTTATCATCCGGTCGCTCTGGCAGCTCGAACAGGATACGTGCAGCCTCCTGCAGGGCCAGATCCCCTGCGGCGAAGACATCCGCGCGGCCAACCGAAAATTTGAGATAGATCTCCGCCGTCCAAAGACCAATTCCCTTTACCGCGGTCAGGGTTTTGATTGCGTCTTCTTCCGGCATAGCCGCAAGTGCATCATAGTCGACGTCAGCTTCGGCCAGAGCACGCGCGTACTTAATTTTCGGACGTGAGAGACCGCACTCGCGTAAGTGCTGGTCTTCGCAGGCGATCACCCCGTCGGCATCAGTCAACTCTGCCGCACGGAGCTTATCCCATACGGAACCTGCGGCAGCCACCGAGAGCTGCTGCCCGCAAATCGCATGCAGCAACGCCGGGAACCCGGCCTCACGGCGACGCAGCGGCAGCTTACCTGTCAGCTCAAGCGCCGATGCAAACCTCGGCTCACGGTCGGCGAGCCAAGCCGCGCCTTCTGCCACATCTGCATCGGTTTCAATGACCCGCCCGTTCATCCCGGGACAGTGTCGCCGCGGGCAAAGACGGTCAAGGGTCAGTCCTTGAAAACTCGCAATCCATAATGCTCGACGAGGCGCTGAAGAGCCAGCTGAAGCACTACCTTACCAGAGCGAGCGGACCAACCCATGCGACGTTCACATGCTTCCAGTCCTTCGAGAAAGCAGCAGGTGCGCAGTGCCACATCCGCAAGGCCCGGGCCAAGTGCGCTGAGCGCTTTCATTACACGGTCGCGCGCCATCATTGCGCCCTCACCCGGACCAGCCGAAACGGGCGATCCAGAGAACCGGTCACCTGGAGTCAGAAATCTCTGCCAATCCTGCGCGACCGACGGGCCAATGCTCGCCGCCTCGAAGTCCGCGCGCAGTTGTTCCGCTGCATCGACTTCCTCGGATTTGAGGAACGGCTTGCCATCCGGGCCCTTGCGCCGGGTCAGCCAGCCGATCGGGCTCTCACCAAGATTGATCTTGACCGTTTCCGGCTTACCAGAAGCTGGGTTCATCAGTAGTTTGTCGGCCATCGCCTGATGTTGACCGAGATAAGGCGTCGGTGCTTCAGCAAGCCCGGTCGGCTCCGGACGCTGCGCCTGATCTTCGGCTAACGTCCGGCGCAGAAAACTCCGTCCGACATCGGTGATATGGTAGCGCACGGAGGACGTGCCGCGGCTCGAAACCTTGATCCAGTCCTGCTTCAAAAACTCGACCGCGACGGGGACCGGGAGCATGGCAATGGGACGCTTATGATCATTGCTGGCACAGAAGATCCCAGCCCGTTGCGCGCCGGGCGCGATCAAAAGGAACGCTTCTGGCTCGGACAAACGCCTGAGGTACTTCTTGGCCTCGCGCCTAATTTCCTCGATCGACAGATTTGAAACCGGAGCATCGGACGAAGGCGAGGCGTTGGCATTGGCCTGAACGGGAGCACCTGGAATGGGATTTTCCTCCATTTCGGTGAGGATCTGATCAAAGAGAGGGTCATCGCGGCGCTGCTCAATCCGACGGACCGCCCGCATCACCGTTGATGGATGTGCACCAGAGGCGTCTGCAATCTTGCGCAGACTTTCACCCTGTTCGGTGTGTGCCAAATAGAAACCGGCCTCTTGAGACGAAAATGGTCCGGAGGCGTCATTCAGCCTGCGGCGTGCCCGTTCTGTGCACGCTTCAAGAACTTTATGTGTGTCTGTCACCTGGGTTCGCCCTTATTCACAGCAATTTTAATCAAATGTACCTAAAGTTGAATCTTGAACAGATTGTTAACCACACTGTCTACGCGCACCGTTTTTTTCGAGTGTTAACAATGCCTTAAAAACTCGAATGTGCGCGCGGTGATAACGTTTTCTCCGCAACACCAAAGTCGGCACGTCATGATCCAACTCACAAGTCGGGCGGGCACTTCTGTTGTCCCAGCCGGCAAATTCAACTTGGGAGATCAATGGAATGGAACGCCCTAAGCTTTTGATTAACTGTGCAAAAATCGCCGCTCGTCGCTATCGTCGGGAACGCGATCTACCCGGCGCGATCGCCGGTCTTATGGCAAGGCCCGAAACCGAGATCCTTCCAACCCTGATCTCTACTGAACAGAAATGGGAAGCCGAACGCCAGGCCCGTTCTGCAGCTTACAAACCGTCGAAACATGTTCAGGTGCTGGCCGCTTTGTTGGCGGAGTCTGATCGTGCGCGGATGACGTCTCAGACGAAAGCGTCAGGTTCTGACGATTTGCGCTCTGCCATGTAGGCTTTCAGAGCCTCATCAATCGCCGGATCCATTTCTGGCGCGACGTAGTCTCCGAGCATCCGGTCGACTCGAGCAGCTGCCAGCGTGTGGGTATCGCGAGCCCCTTCGTCCGCCCAAGTCTCGAAAGGCTTGTAATCTAGCACATTGGTCCGCCAGAACGCCTCCTTGAAGTTGGACTGCGTATGGGCGCACCCTAGGTAATGCCCACCTGGACCGACCTCACGGATCGCGTCCATCGCCTGGGCGTTCTCGCTCACGTCGATTCCTTCAGCGATGGAGTGCAGAATGCCAAGCTGATCGGCGTCAAGTACAAACTTTTCGAAGGAGGACACCAGACCTCCTTCCAACCAACCACAGGCATGCAGCATGAAATTCACACCGCCCAGAAGCGCCGCGTTGAGTGTATTCGAGGTCTCATAGCCTGCTTGCGCATCCGGCAGCTTTGACCCGCAGAGCCCACCGCCAGACCGGTAGGGAAGGCTCAAACGCCGCGCGAGTTGCCCCGCACCGAACAGAATCTTCGAGGCCTCCGGTGTGCCAAAGGTCGGCGCGCCCGAATTCATGTCGATGGAGGTGACGAAGGTGCCGAAGATCACCGGCGCGCCGGGCCGGATCAATTGGGAATAAGCCACGCCCGCCAGCACTTCGGCCAGAACCTGCGTCAGCGTTCCCGCCACGGAGACGGGCGCCATCGCCCCGCCGACAATGAAGGGCGAGATGATCGACGCCTGATTGGCCTCGGCAAAGACCTCGAGCGCACCCATCATGATACCATCGAAGGTCAGCGGAGAGTTGATGTTGATCAACGACGTCATCACGGTGCGCTGCCGGATAATGTCGGCGCCGAACAGGATCTCGCACATCTTGACCGAATCGACCGCGCGATCGGGCGCCGTGACCGAACCCATGAACGGCTTGTCGCTAAAGCGCATATGCGCATAGAGCATATCGAGATGACGCTTGTTGACGGGAATGTCCGTCGGCTCGCAGACCGTTCCGCCGGAATGATGCAGCCATTTCGACATGTAGCCGAGTTTCACGAACTTCTCGAAATCCGCCATGGTCGCATAGCGCCGCCCGCCGTCGAGATCGCGCACGAAGGGAGGGCCATAAACCGGGGCCAGAACAAGCGAATTGCCGCCGATATCGACCGAGCGCTCCGGGTTTCGGGCATGTTGGGTGAACTGGCTCGGGGCGGTTTCACAGAGGTTTCGGGCCAGACCTTTGGGAATGTGGACCCGCTCGCCCCGAACATCGGCACCTGCTTCGCGCCATCGCTCGAGCGCCTGGGGGTTCTCGACAAAATTGACCCCGATCTCCTCGAGCACAGTCTCGGCGTTGGCCTCGATGATTTCCAACGCCTCAGTGTTCAGAATCTCGAAATTCGGGATCTTGCGCTCGATGAACCGGGCTGCCTCCAGCTTGGGCGCGGTACGCTCAGCCCGGCGTGCAGCGCCGCCACCGCCCCGGGACCGTCGACGCCCATTGTCAGACATACTGAGTTCCACCATGATCGCCTCCCGCAGCGATTGATCCCGGGTTGGTGCCAAGGCCTCATGTTTAGCCCGGTAGCGCGGCGCAAAGGCGACAGACCCGCCGTCTGACTGCGTGATAGCGACCTTCCCCTTAACTTTGCCTCAAGCAGGCCCGCGATCTTGGGGGGTTATGCCCTTTCGGGCCGCGATCTCGAGGGCAGCATTCGGGCCTTGTACCAACGCTGATAGGGTTTCTCGAACAGGACATGCGCCGCCATCGTGACCAGCGTTGCCACGATCAAAAGTCCGACCATGGCGGCAGTCGAGCCGTAGACGTTAAAGCCCGTTACCACCTCGATCATCTTGCCAATGGTCAGGTAAACCAGCGGATGCATAAGGTAGAGCAGGTAGGACGCATCGCCCCACACCGTTAGAATGCGAGGCATTTTTTGGGCCATTCCAGCGAGGCCATAAACAATGAAGGCCGAGGGGATGCCGAGTGCAAACTCCCTTCCGACAATTCCCTCATGGATCTCAAACAGCATCGTAAGGACGAGCCCGATGATACCGATAGCAAGGGCCAGAAACTGAAACCCAGGCCGATGGTTGAGATAGGCATAGGCAATTAGCGATCCGAACAGGAACTCGACCACGATCGAGTTGAGCGGCATCTGCATCCAATACGGCACATCCGGCAGGTAAATTACTTTGACGACCTGGCCCGCCGCGGCCCAAACGAGCATCGCGATAAAAAAGAGCCGCGGGCCGCCCGAATAAAAGGTCAGGGTAAAGACAAGGTAGAACATCAGCTCCATCGCCAGTGTCCAAGCGATGACGATGACATGGTCCGGCGCAGGCAGGAGCAGCACCGAGACCACGGCGGACCAAGCATCCGGCAAGCGGGAGGCGTCCCCGAAGAGGACCGCCATGGCCGCAAATGCAGCGATATAGCACGCCAGAACCGCCCAGTAAGGCGGCAGGATGCGCCAGAACCGAGCAAGGATGAAATCCTTCGCGCCGCGCTCCTTCGTCTGGGACGCCACGTAGAAGATGATAAAACCGCTGAGGACAAAGAAGATGTCGACGCCCGCTTCGCCGTTGCGGAAATGGGAGAAAACGCCGGGGTCCAGTCCTTCATGAACTGCAGCAGCATAGAGATGGAAGGCCGCCACAAGACTGGCAGCGACACCGCGCAGAACCTGAATCCCGTCGATCTGGGCTATAGCCAATTTAGAACCCCTCACTTCAGCGGCGCTTGGCCTATACGACCTAGTCCCCAAAGTCGAGCAGAGCGCAAACCTCCGACCTGCACGACAGGGTGACAGCCGCATCGCGGCCCCTTATAGATCGCGCAACGAGCGAGAGATCGAGACGCATATGGCCCCTACCCCACAACACGAAACCTGCCTGATCGTCGACTTCGGCTCTCAGGTCACACAATTGATCGCAAGGCGCCTGCGCGAAAGCGGTGTCTACTGCGAAATCCATCCCTTCCAAATCGTCGATGAGGCGCTGATCTCGACCCTACATCCCAAGGCGATCATCCTCTCAGGCGGCCCGGCCAGCGTGGAAGACCACGGCAGCCCACGCGCTGACCCGGCGGTCTTTGACCAAGGCTGCCCAGTGCTCGGAATCTGTTACGGCCAGATGGTTATGGTTCATCAGCTTGGCGGTGAGGCAACGGGAGGGCACCATAGGGAATTCGGGCGGGCCTTCGTCAAACTGGACAAAACATCGGCTCTCTTTGAAGGCATCGACGTGCCTGAGGGCGAGCATGAAGTCTGGATGAGCCACGGCGATCGGGTGACAGCCCTGCCGCCCGGGTTCGAGGTACAAGGGGCCTCACCCAACGCACCCTATGCCGTGCTCGGCGATCCCACCCGCCGCTTCTATGGATTGATGTTCCACCCGGAGGTGCACCATACGGCGAACGGTTCGCGGATCCTGCGAAACTTCACTCACGGCGTGGCCGGCATGGCTGGCGACTGGACCATGGCGGCCTACAAAGACGAAGCGATCCGCAAGATTCGCGAACAGGTCGGCGATGAACGTGTCATCTGCGGCCTTTCGGGCGGCGTAGACTCTTCTGTTGCCGCGGTCCTAATCCACGAGGCAATCGGCGATCAATTGACTTGTGTGTTTGTCGACACCGGCATGATGCGCGCAGGCGAGGCCGACGAGGTCCTCGGCCTCTTCCGCGACCACTATAATATTCCGTTGATCCATGCCGATGAAGGTGAACGGTTCTTGACGAAGTTGACGGCGGTCACCGACCCCGAAGAGAAACGCAAAATCATCGGTGCCACCTTCATCGATGTCTTTGAAGAACATGCGCAGAGCGTCGGCGGTGCAAAGTTTCTGGCGCAGGGCACACTCTATCCGGACGTTATTGAATCTGTGTCGTTTTCCGGCGGGCCCTCCGTGACGATCAAGTCACACCACAATGTCGGCGGCCTGCCCGAGCGAATGAACATGGATCTGGTCGAGCCGTTGCGTGAGCTTTTCAAAGACGAGGTGCGGGCATTGGGGCGGGAGCTAGGTCTTCCCGACGCGTTTGTCGGGCGCCACCCGTTCCCCGGACCGGGTCTTGCCATTCGTTGCCCGGGAGAGATCACGAGCGAAAAGCTGGATATCCTCCGTGCCGCGGACACGATCTATCTGGACGAGATCCGCAAGGCCGGGCTTTACGACACGATCTGGCAGGCCTTCGCAGTGTTGCTGCCGGTTCGCACGGTTGGCGTCATGGGAGATGGGCGCACATATGATCATGTCTGCGCACTCCGTGCGGTAACGTCCGTCGATGGCATGACTGCGGACTATTACCCGTTCGACCACGAGTTTCTTGGCCGAACGGCGAACCGCATCATCAATGAGGTGCGCGGTATCAATCGGGTAGTCTATGACGTGACGTCGAAGCCGCCGGGCACCATAGAGTGGGAGTGACGGCGCACGTTGGCGTCACTCATCCTCGTCATCGCCTTCGACGAGCAGGCGGACTTCCTCGCCTTTTTCCTCGACCCCCGCGATCACCAGCTTGTCCCGAACATCCCGCGAGAATAGGAGGCGCGACAGCGGGTTGATAAATGAGCTCTCGATCCGGTTACCGATTCCGCGACCGCCATCCATGAGGTCAAAGGTGCAGAGTTCGAGCAATCGGGCCCGAGCCTCATCGGTGAGGACAATATCGATATCGTGCTCTTCATGCGCTGCTTGCAGCACGCGTTTGATGACGGCTTCGAAGATGACCACCGAGCTGCGGGTGTTGATGAACTGGAACGGTACAATGTTCTGGCCAAGGCGGTTCATCAGTTCAGGACGCCGCAACTCATAGCGGAAGTGGTAGGTGACTGCTTCGCGGAGCTTGCGCTCGACAGCTTCGGGCGAATCTGAAGGCAGCACATTGTGGCCAGAGTTGTTCGCCTTGTCTCCACCAACCATACCAATGTTGGACGTGAAGATGATGAGCGCTTCGGAGAAGAACCCGGTCTCGCCGCGCGTGTCCGATAGGCGTCCATCGTCCAGGATCTGCAGGAACATGTCGAGGACCCGCGGGTGGCCCTTCTCGATCTCATCAAAGAGGTAGACGCCGAAGGGCCGTGCGCGGATCGCGTTGACCAGATCCCCGCCATTCTCGTGACCGGGCATGCCGGGCGCGGGACCGATGAGACGTCCGATCGAATCCTCGCTCATAAACTCGGACATGTCGTACCGGTTCATTGCGGATTCGTCGCCGAAGATCACATTGGCGACCGACTTCGCCAATTCCGTCTTGCCGACCCCTGTGGGGCCAACGAAGAACAGCGCGCCGCGCGGGCGATTGCCACGGTTGGTCGTTTGCGCCCCGGAAAGCCCCATGATCGAACGGACCAGAATGTCATAGGTCCGCTCAAGCGCGCGCGGCTGCCCCTTGACCCGGCTCTCCAGCACGGGCTTCGCGTTGCGAATACGGCTGCGCAGAGCGGTGCTGGTCCAGGGGTTTCGCGTCGTGCCCAGACGATAGTTGCGCAGCGCCAGTTCAATATCAGCCAGCGCAACACCTTCGGCGCGTGCAAGTTCGATCACGCCGTAAATGTCCATCATCGACATGTCATCACAGCTCACCGCAAACTGTTCGACGTTCTCATCCCGCTGATCGGGGGCTTCCTGCGCCGCATCGGGCAAAGAGCCCGCAAGAAAGTCGATGAACCCCTTGCGCTCGCTTAGATCCGGAAGACCCAGCATCAACTCCCGCAGGCCCGGGTTACGTGTGACAAACCAGTCCGGCAAATCGCCCGCGCGATCCAGCATCCAAATGACGGGATTGCGCGGCGGAGATGCCGCGACGCCGCGGGGGCGCACAAGACCGGGTCCGCGTGAGAGTTTGTCCATCGCGATGAACAGACGCTGCACTTCTTCAGTCACTGGCTTGATCTGGGTCGAAGCATAGTCAAGCACCAGCGTCATCGGCACTTCGGCCGCCTGACTGACCAGCGTGGCCAGATCCGCAATCTCCCGAGGCGTAGACGATATCGCGCCCATGGTCAGCCCCGCCTTTTTCAGCGGCGCTTCGACGTCCTCCGAGCACTCGTGATGCAGGCGCAGACCCTCAACCGGATCATGAATCAACAGGGCCTGAACGCCCTTAGCCTTGAGGATCGACCAGAGGGCTCCTTCAAAGTCGACAAACTCGATCTTGTCCCGACCCCGAATCGGGTAGACGTCGCGCACATTGCCCGAGATCACGAATTGCGCCCGAACCGCGAGGCTCGACGCCAATTCCTGATACCAGACAGGCTCGATGAAATCGGTAAACGCCGTCCGAACGGATGTTTGTTCGTTCACGAGCAACTCTCCTTGGCCGGGAAACAGGACGGGACTGACAGCAAACCTTGGCGCGAATTTGGCCGAAGAGTGTTGCGGATTGGAAAACGGCCTGACCCATTGGCACCGGGGTGATTGACCAGCACCTGCCCAGATGTTCAGATCGCGCGCCGCCGGGAACGGCGCCGGAAGTCGAGGACCACCCCCTGTCAGCCCAGCCGAAAAGAGAATCGCGCCCGGCGCATCCGACGGTCATGGCCGCTCTCTGGATGCTGGGGGCGGTGGCCTCGTTCACACTGATGGCAGTCGGTGGGCGGGCTGTGGCCGAGGAGCTCAGCACGTTCGAGCTGATGCTCTACCGCTCGATCACGGGTCTCGTTCTGGTCGTCGGGTTCGGTGTCTCCATGGGCATGATGCATCGGGTGCGCACCGAACGGATCGGACTGCACTTCTCCCGCAATCTGTTCCATTTCACCGCCCAGAACCTTTGGTTCTACGCTCTCGCTTTCATTCCCTTGGCCCAGCTTTTTGCAATCGAGTTTACGACACCAATCTGGATTGCCCTTCTGGCACCGCTCTTTCTTGGCGAAACGATGACGCGCTGGCGGATCTTCGCGGCCCTGATGGGTTTTTGCGGCATCCTGATCATCGCCCAACCCGGGGCTTCGGCCTTGAATGCCGGGCACCTGACCGCAGCTCTCTCGACGCTCGGGTTCTGCGGCTCGATCATGATGACCAAGGCGCTGGCGCGCACGGACAGCACATTTACGATCCTTTTTTGGCTTGCTCTCATTCAAACCGGCTATGGTCTGATCGCGACGCTTTGGGATGGTGAAATCACGCTGCCAGATGCCCATACTGGACCATGGGTCGCGCTGGTAGGTATTTGCGGGCTGACAGCCCACCTGTCGCTGACAAACGCATTGCAGTTGGCGCCAGCGTCGGTCGTCGCGCCGATGGACTTCTCACGTTTGCCACTGGTCGCGCTGATCGGATGGCTGTTTTATGCTGAGCCGGTCGGGATCGCATTGGCGCTAGGGGCAGCCCTGATCCTGACTGCAAACTTCCTTAATCTTCGTGCGGAACGCCAGCGTGAAGACCAGGCTTCGGAAGGAAAGGAGGATGTGTTCTCATGACGGATGACATGGATCGTAAAGCCTCCGACCGGTTGGTGTTTGATCGCGAGGCCGGGATTGATCGCCTGCTCGAGATTATGCGCCGCCTGCGCGCGCCCGATGGCTGCCCGTGGGATCG
>CAYYZH010000104.1:3071-14586 GCA_964475765.1 uncultured Limibaculum sp. | reverse complement strand
TCGGGACAAAGCCGTCATCTGAGTGTTTTGGTCAGATGACTGGTCATGACCCACTCCGGACATGAACAACACGGTCGACCCACAGCCGGGTTTGCGCGAGGTCGGGCCTTCAGAGTTGTGACCCAGGTGGTCGCAATTGAAAGTAGCTGCCAGTTCAATCACCGCCCTGCGCGGCAAGCCGTTTTGCCCTGATGTCAGCAGCGCTTTCGGAGCCGGTAAACCAGTCTTCCATCCGCGTATCTTCGAAGCGGATCCAGATGTGTTCGGGCTTGAGGCCCCATTCTTCGCACATGGCCTGCGAGATACGTCCTGCAACGGCTTTCTTTTGCGCGTCGGTGCGGCCCTCAAAGAGCGAGATGTTGACGAACGGCATGGCTTTCCTTTCGTGCGCTAGGTGTTGTGTGTTCAGAACTGTACATCTTGGCCGAGCCTGGCTTGCTGTGCGCGATCCATCATGAGCCCCATCAGCGCAATGTCACAAGCGGCGAGACCGCGTTGCCAGACGAGGATACATTCATCGGGACTTATCCGGCCACGCGCTCTTTTTGCCAGAATGTCCCCCATCACCGCGTCAAGGGCATCCCTTGTGAGATGTCCGTCGGTGATGGCCGGTCCGAACGCGCCGGACCCGCCATCGACCCACCGGTCCATGACCAGTCTGTCGAACCTGAGTGCTGTCTCCGGCGCGGCGGACGCAAAGGCTCCGTAGGCCACCAGGGTCGATCCGGCTGCCAGAACCTCGCCGGGGAAGAGCGTTTGATGGCTGCCAAGACTGGCGCCGTCGATCATGATGTCCGCGCCCTGCAGACAACTCGTCCAGTCCGCACAGATCTTCACCGTCGCATTGGAGGCGGCTCGCAGGGTTTCAGCGGCGGCGCGGCAGGACCCGGGATCGCGGGAGTGAATGCGGATCTCCGACAGCGAAAACAGCTGCGCGATATAGATGGCCGCTTGCAGCGCGATGCCGCGCGTTCCGATGCATCCCAGCACTTCGCTGTCAGGACCCCCGGCGATCTGCGCCCCAATAGCGGCCACCGCAGCGGCGCGGATCGTGGTCAGGGGCGCGGCGTCGATCAACGTCCGGGGCAGACCGGTCTCGGCGTCGGACAGGATCGCGACCCCCGGGTTTGCTGGAAGGCCGCGCGCCGGGTTCGTCGCATAAGTGCCGACGGCTTTTGTGAGCGTCAGCTTCGCGGCAATGTCTGCACCACGGATGACGCTCTGAAGGTTCGGCCTGTCGGCAAGGGGCTGGAAGCTGACCGTCGGCTCGGCAAGCGCCTGCCCATCGGCATGTGCGATCAATCCCTGCCGGACGGCGCTGAGAACGTCATCGACCGACAGGCAAAGCTGATCGATATCCTCCTTTGTCAGGATGCGGAGGCTATGCGTCATGTGCGGTTCTACCGAGAAATGAGAAGAACCCGTCGAGCGTCTTCAGGTCGTCAAAGCCGTCGATTGCCTCTGCAATATCTTGCGCAGGCCTGGTTGCGCGCCGCTGACTGCACAGGAGATGAAACTTCTCCGTTAGCGTGTGTCTCTGGTCCTCCAGATCCGCAGCCGGGATACCGACATTGCAGGCATGCTCCAGGACTTCGCCCGAGGTCAGGGCAACCCGTATATCGCTGGCCATGCGGTGATCGAACTCGTGCGGCTGTGCTTGAATACGCGTCCGCAAGGCAGTCAGCGCCGGGTCCTTTGCAAGCTCCGCTGTATAGAGGTCCGCCCGGGCGGTCTCGTAGCCCATCAATGCCATCGCGACGAGATGGCGGATCGAGAACTTCACTTCCAATCCCGTTGTCGGTGCCGCGTTATCGCAGACCTGCAGGGGCGTGGACGACAAACGGATCGTGACCTGTTTGATCTCGGTGGGCGGGGCCCGGTCCTTCAGAGCCAATGCGCATTCGATCGCTGAATGGGTGTAGTAGCAGGCTGCATGATATTTGTAGACGTTCCGTTCTATGCCGAACGGGGCCGAGACATCCGGTCGGACCGGCAAGGGCCGGAAGCTGACCGATTGGGTCGCGCCGAACCCCTGCCCGCCCTCCAGCGCAGATGTGCTCGCCGTGAAGCCCATGCTGGCCAGGCGCGCCGACAACAGCCCGTTCATGGCGGCCTTTCCCGCGTGCAGGGGTTTGGCCATGGTTCCAAAACTGGTCTGCAGGCCCGCGGCCTGCGTTGCAGCCAGTCCGAGCGCATGCGCGGCCTGATCCGGCGACAGTTCCATGAGCCGGGCAACACCGGCAGCGGCTGCAATAGTGCCGACCGTCGCCGTCGTATGAAACCCACGTTCATAATGTTCGGCGCCGAGCATCTCGCCCACGATGCAGGCCGCTTCCGTGCCTGCGATGAAGGCCTCCAGAAAAGCCCTGCCCGAAATCGCACGCCCGTGCGCAGCCGACAGCAATGCGGGGATGACGGCGACAGAGGGGTGGCCGCGCATGAGCGTGTTCACATCATCGTAGTCAAGTGCGTGGGAGGCCGCCCCGTTGATCATGGCCGCGAAGGCCGGGCTGGTCCGATGCGCCGTTCCGACCACAGGGCATGCGCCGGCCTCGCCGTTTTGCAGGGCATCCCCGATCAGGATTTTCGTCAGCGGTTCCGCAGCACCGGCGATGGCGACACCGGTCCAGTCCAGCAAGGCGTGCTTTGCCGCCGTGATGGCGCGCGGTGTGGGCGGGTCCGCCCGGGGATCAGCGATCCAGCGGGCAAGATCACGGGTTACACCTTCAGTTGGCCGGGTCCCGTCCACGGCTGTCTCCTCAATAGGATTTCGGCATCCCGAGAATATGCTGGCCGATAAAGCTGAGCATCAGGTTCGGTGAGATCGGGGCGGTGCGCGACAACCTGGCCTCACGCCACTTGCGTTCGATGTCGTATTCGCGCGCAAAGGCGAACCCGCCATGGGTGGTGAAGCAGGCCTCGGCGCACGCCCACGCAGCTTCGGACGACAGAAGACGGGCCATGTTCGCCTCGCCCCCGCAGGGCAAGCCCGCCTCGAACATTGCGGTGGCCTTGCGCACCATCAAGTCCGCCGCCTCCAGTTGCGCATGGGCCTGGGCGATGGGGAACTGGACGCCCTGATTCTGCCCGATCGGTGTGCCGAAGACGACGCGCTCATTGGCATAGTCCACCGCCTTCTCGATGAAATAGCGGCCATTGCCGATCGCCTCGGATGCGGTCAGACAGCGCTCGGCGTTCATGCCGTCGAGGATGTATCGAAAACCCCGGCCCTCTTCGCCGATCAGAGCATCTGCTGGGATGGGCACGTTCTCAAAGAACACTTCGGTCGTGTTGTGGTTGATCATCGCGTCGATGGGGCGAATGGTGCAGCCGTTCCGGCGCGCCTCCTGCAGGTCGATCAGGAAGGTCGAGATGCCGTGATGGCGTTTGTCGACCTCCTCAAGAGGCGTGGTCCGGGCCAGCAGCAACATCAGGTCGGAATGGAGCGCCCGGCTGGTCCAGACTTTCTGGCCGTTGATGAGATAGCCTTCATTCGTGCGTTCGGCGCGAGTCTTGATCTGGGTGGTGTCGGAGCCCGATGTCGGCTCGGTCACGCCAAAGGCCTGAAGGCGCAACTCCCCGCTGGCGATACGGGGCAGGTATTTCTGTTTCTGCTCAAGGCTCCCGTGGCGCAGGACGGTGCCCATTGTGTACATCTGCGCGTGCCCGGCGGCGGCGCTGCCACCCATGCGGTTGATCGTCTCGAGGATCACCGCGCCGCCGCGCAACGGCAGACCCGCGCCGCCGTATTCCTCGGGGATCAGGGCGGCCAGATACCCCGCCTCGGTCAGTGCATCTATGAAAGCCGTGGGATAACTGGACTCGACCGGTTGCGTCTCCAGATCGCGCCAGTATTCGCCGGGGAACTGACGGCAGAGATTGGCGACCTGTTCGCGGATCTCCGGATAGTCCTCGCTTGTGTCGACCAGAATAGCTCCGTCTTCAACGCGCTGATCCATGTGGTGTTCCTATGCTGTGGCGGGCACGAAGCCCTTGGGCGCGCCGGCTTTGGCGAACGCGCCATGTGTCGGCTCGTCGGTGAGGTGGCGTTCCATGACCGCGCGGGCCGCCAGCAGTTTGTCGAGGTTGATGCCGGTACGCAGCCCCATGGACTCGAACATGAAGACAAGGTCCTCGGTCACCACATTGCCGGTCGCGCCGGGGGCATAGGGGCAGCCACCGAGGCCGCCGGTACAGCCGTCGAAATCGCGGATGCCGGCTTCGGCTGCTGCATAGGCGTTGGCGATCCCCAGCCCCCGCGTGTCGTGGAAGTGGGCGCCAACTGCGACATGCCCGGCGATCTGCCCGATCCGGGTGAACATCTCGGCGACATTTCTGGGGTTCGCATAGCCAACCGTGTCAGCGATACCGATCCGGTCGGTGCCGATATCCAGAAACCGCTCGACGAGGGTGCAGACCACATCGGGATCGACCGGCCCGGCAATGGTGCAGCCGAAACAGGTCGCCAGACCGCCGGACAGGATGACATCCGTGCCCTTCACCAGATCGGCGATCCGCGCGTACTCCTCAAGCGACTGCGCATGCGTCTTGCGCACATTGTTCAGATTGTGCGGCTCGGACGCAGACATCACGAAGTTCAGCTGATCCGCGCCCGCGGCGATGGCGTTCTCTGCCCCGCGGAGGTTCGGGACAAGCGCCGAGACCTTGAACCCGCCCATCGCCTTGGCGGCCTTCACAACCTCTGCGCTGTCGGCCATTTGGGGGAGCAGCTTGGGCGGCACAAAGGATCCGCACTGGATCGCGCTGAAGCCTGCGTCCTTCAGGGCGGAGATCCACTCCAGCTTGCCCTGTGTGGGCATGACTGCCCTGACGGCCTGCAAGCCGTCGCGGGGGCCTACTTCCTGAACCAGAACATCTATGCCTTGCGCCATGACCCTACCCCTCGTAGATCGCCGCGGGATCGCCAAGCGCGTCGAGATCCGGGGTTGTTCCATGCCCGGGGACGGAACCCGGCGTCAGAACCCCGGCGACGGTTCGCGCGCCTGTCCCGTTGCAGATGTCGATGTCCACCAGATCGTCCCCCGGCCATGAGGCCATCCGATGTGTCGTTGGTGTGGAGCTTGCGAGATGCAGAACCGCCATATGTTCGAGCCCGCATCCCCCGAGGCCCTCGATATGCATCTGCCAGCCGACGCTGATGCCAAAATCGCGGATCTGCCGGGCCCGGGTCAGCCCTCCGACCCGGGCAGGTTTGACCTTCACGCCCTGGGCTGCGCGCTTCAACCAGGCCTGCAGGTGGTCGTCGAAGTCATGAAGGCTTTCGTCCAGCATGACCGGGTTCGCCACACGGGCTGCGACGGCGGCACATTCATCAATCGTCTCGCAGGGCTGTTCAACCCAATGGGTGGTGTCTGATGCGTTCAGCACCTGCAGGGCCTGACCTGGCGTCCAGCCGCGATTCGCATCGAGGGTGATCCGCTCCCCCGCTGGCAGCACGGCATCCACTGCCCGGATGCGTTCGATATCCAGCGCCGGGTCCGGACTGCCAACCTTGACGGAATGGGTCCGGAGGCCCGCGGCGCTGCACGCCAGAAGGTCCCTTGCCATATCGTCGGGAAGGCCGGAGGCGACCGTGCCGTTGGCCTCGACCGTGGCCGGCCCATCGCCACCGAGCAATTGCCAGAGCGGCAAGCCCGCCACCTTCCCGACAATATCCCAGCAGGCAATGTCGATACCGGATTTCACATAAGGATGCCCAGGCAGAATCGTGTCCATCATTCGGTTCAGACTGTCCATGCCAAGCGGGTTCTGGCCGATCAGCGCCGGCGCGAGCGTGGCCAGTCCGGCGCGAACGCCGTGGGCGTGCGCGGGCAGATAGCTCGAGCCCCATGGGCACGCCTCTCCCCAGCCAACGATCCCGGTGTCTGTGTCCACGCGGATCAGCGTGCTGTCCAGCGCATCGAAGACCAGACGTCCGCCCTGCATGGCGTATGGCTTGGTCAACGGAATGGGCAGCGACCAGATTGTGATGCGTGTGATCCGCATCCTTACTGTCCCTTGAAGTCCGGTTTGCGCTTTTCGTTGAAGGCCAGCACGCCTTCGGTGCGGTCCTCGGTGCCGACAAGACGATTGTAGGCTTCCAACTCGAACTGATAGCCGGTGTTCCAGTCGACCTGATCCGAAATCGAGATGGCCTTCTTGGCTCGCATGATGGAGAGCGGCGCGTTCGCGGCAATCTTGCGGGCCGTCGCCAGCGTTTCGTCCAGCAAGGTTCCGGGTTCGCAAACCCGGTTGACCAAACCCCAGTCAAAAGCCTCCTCTGCGGTGAAGGGATCGCCGGTCAGAACGATCTCCATCGCGCGGCGCTTGCCAACGGCATTGGGAAGGTTCTGCGTACCCATGGCGCCGGGCATGATGCCCAGCTTGACCTCAGTCAGCGCGAACCTTGCCGTGCGCGCGGCATAGACGAAATCGCAACTCAGCGCCGTTTCGCACCCGCCCGCATAAGCCGCGCCGTTGACGGCCGCGATCACCGGCACAGGACAGGCCCGCAAGGCCTGAACGCCCTGTTCGAAAGTCGCGTGCTGGCGTTGCCAGTCTTCATCGGTCATCGACTTGCGTTCTTTCAGGTCGCCACCTGCGCTGAACGCCCTATCGCCGCGTCCAGTGAGCACCACACAGCGCACGCCTTCGGTGTCGACATAAAGCGCGCGCATGACCTCCATCTGATCCAGACCCATCTGCGTATTGCGGGCGTTGCGCACTTCCGGCCGATCGAACATGACCAGAAGGATGTGCTCATCCACGCGCTCGACATGTAGGGTCTCGTAATCCATGCGCATCAGCGGCTCTCCTTGATCGCGTTGTTTTCGCCAAGGCCGGGCGGCATCTTGCGCAGTGGCGGGCGCGTGCCGTCGAAGGAGAGCGGCATGCCCATCAGACCGGGCTCGTGCCCCGGCAGCGATTGTACGATCCCCAGTGCCTCGGTCTGCGGATCGGCCAGCATTTCGGTCAACTGGCGCACCGGGGCGCAGGGAACACCGGCCTCGCCCAGCACGTCGGCCCAATGATCCCGGGAGTGCGCCGCCAGCAGCGGCATGATCAGGGCGTTCAGCTCCGACAGGTTCGCATAGCGCGTCTGGTTCGTGCCGAACCGGGGATCATCCGGCCAGTCCGGATGCCCCAGCGCCGCCGATAGCCGGGCAAACAGGCGGTCATTCGGAGCCGAGACGACCAGATACCCATCCGCACACATATAGGCCTGATAGGGGGCGAGGCCGCGGGCGCCGGAGCCGACCTTTTCCGGATTGTGGCCATCGACCTGCACCATCGCCGCCTGATTGGTGACCCAGGCAACCGAGGTCTCGTAAAGCGAGCAGTCGATCACGCATCCCTGCCCCGTTTCAGTCCGGTGATAGAGGGCCGACAGAATACCGATGGCCGCCCACATGCCGGTGCCCATGTCGACAATGGACACCCCGACCCGGACCGGCGGGCGATCTGGCTCTCCGGTCACGCTCATGATGCCGCCGCAAGCCTGCATCAACGGGTCATAGCCGGGCTTGTCCCTTTGCGGGCCGACCGCGCCAAAGGCCCCCATATTGCAATAGATCAGGCCGGGATTGCGCGCGATCAGTGCCGGGGCGTCCAGCCCGAACTCTGCAATCTTGCCCGGGCGCATGTTCTGGAAAACGACATCCGCCTCGGTCGCGCAGAACTCCTGAAGCCACGCCACGTCCTTTGGGTCACGCATGTCGACGGTGACACCATGCTTGTTGCCGTTCACGGCTAGAAAAAACGAGGACCGTCCATCTGGGAACATGCGTCCCCATTGCCGGGCATCATCGCCGCGTTGGGGGTTTTCGATCTTGATGACCTCGGCCCCCAGAGTGGCCAGAATCCATCCCGCATAGGGGGCGGCGACACTGGTGCCGATTTCGACAACCTTGATGCCACTCAGCGGTTGATGCGGTGTGCTCATCTCATTCTCCCGCCCTGGCCAGCGCCGGCGCGTCATACCCGTTGAGGTCAGGCGACAGCGCCACGTCCTCGCGCAGGAACGGCACGATGTCCGGGTTGGCGAGGCCAAGATCACGCCCGAACCTGTGCCCGGCGTAGACCGCAGCCGCGATTGTCCCCGGGGCAAGGGCATCGCCAATCTGAACGATGCGGGGCGAGGCTTCGAGCGCAGTCAGATCCCGGTAGAGGTCGTCGTTCGCAACCTGCCCCGAGACCAGCACCAAGGCGTCCGCCGGTACTTCGCGGGTCGCGCCGGTGTAGACGGAGCCAAGCGTCACGCCGCCCCGTGAGATGGCCGTGACGGCAGAGTGCGCTTCGAGTTCTGCCCCAAGCTCGAACACCCTCTTGTGGATCTGGCCGATCTCGATTGTGAATTGCGTGAACCCGGCGAATGTGGCGGCGGGTGTGACAATGGTCACGGAGCATCCTGCAATCAACAGCTTCTCGGCAATCACGCTGGCCATGTAGAAGTGGTCGTCATCATAGATCACCACACGGCCTGTCGGCACCCGGCCATCCATGATGTCGTCCGGGGTGAAGACATTGGCATCGGGGGCAATGGCAACCGGCGCGTGATGATGGCGGCCAATGCCGTCACGTCGCCATGTGGCGCCGGTCGCAAGACCAACAAGGGTTGCCCCGGTCTCCAGAACATCCCCGGCGCCCATTTGGCTGACGGGGAACATCTCGACATTCGGCATTTTCCGGAGTTGCTGAACCCTATAATCGCGAACCCGGCCCCAGGCCGCCAGCCCCGGCAAGCGCGCTTCGCGGGCAACGCGCCCGCCCATCTCTTCGCGTGCTTCGGCCAGCATGACGTCATAGCCGCGCTGGCCCAGTGTACGCGCAGCCTCCAGCCCTGCGGGGCCTGCCCCGACGATCAGCACGCGGTCGTCGGTTGACTTCGGCGCAATGCGTTCCGGGTGCCATCCCTTGCGCCACTCTTCGCCCATGGTGGGGTTTTGCGTACAGCGGATCGGTGCCATCAGATAGTTGTTCGTGATGCACATATTGCAGCCGATGCACTCGCGTATGTCTTCGGGCCGGCCATCGCGGATCTTGGCCGGCAGGAACGGGTCGGCGATGGACGGGCGCGCGGCGCCGATCATGTCCAGAACGCCCCGCTTGATCTGCCCGACCATCGTATCGGGCGAGGTAAAGCGCCCGACGCCGACCACCGGCTTGCTCGTCAGTGTCTTGACGAAGCTGACATATGGCTCCTGCGAAGCCTCCGGCCCGAAGCGCGATGTGATGGAGTCGTTTTGCCAGCGGCTGACATTCACATCCCAGATGTCCGGAAGTTCGGCTAGCATTTCGACAAGATCGCGGGCCTCTCCTTCACAGCTCAGCCCCTCGGCCCCCATCAGTTCGTCGACCGAAAACCGAACACCTACGGCGCAGGTGTCCCCGATGGCGTCCTTGGTAATCTCTATCAACTCGCGGAGCAGACGGGCGCGGTTCTCGAGCGATCCGCCATACTCGTCCGTCCGGTGATTGTAGCGGCGGCTGAGGAAGTGCATCGGCAGCGCGAGATCATGGGCCGCGTAGATGTTGACGATGTCGTACCCGGCCTTTCGCGCGTTGAGCGCGCTGCTGCGCTGCCAGCGATGGATTGCACTGATATCTGCCTTGTCCATTGCCCGGGTGTGCGAGGGATAGTTCCCGAACGATGCCCGGGGGGATGGCGACAACGCAACCTCGCGGCTGATCAGGTTTGGTGTGACATAGCCGTTATGTGCCAGCATCAGACCCGCCAGGGCACCGTGCGCGTGCACCTGATCGACCATGCGCGCTAGGATCGGAATATCCTGCCCGTCCCAAAGCCTGACATTGCGCGGGTTGTCGGTTGTGAAGTGAAAATCGCATTGTTCGGCAAAGACGACGCCCCAGCCGCCCTCGGCCTTGACACCTCGCATCACCGCCATGGCGGTGGGATAGCTCCTGCCCATCCCGTTGCATTGGGGTGTCTGGTAGAACCGGTTTGGGGACGTGACCGGGCCAATCGCCACGGGCTCGAACAGAATGTCATATCGCGCGTCACGGGTCATCAATCGGCCTGCCATCCAGTCTGATCGGCCAAAAATTTACGCCAGGTAAATATTATTGACAACTAGTAAATCCAAACAGGGTCAGCACAACGGAGATTGACGATCCACAGACCCGGTGCATAAGGGTCGGCATGTCCAGAAACGAGAAGTCAGACGTGTCGCGTGGTCGCCGGCAGATCTTGCGGCCCGAACCGCGTGGCAATGCCAGCGTGCCCGAAGCGGAAACGGTCAGCACCGACGCCCGCGAGATCATAGGGCAGGAAGTCCGGTTCTGGCGCAATGAGCGGGGACTGACCGGGGCCCGTCTGGCCGAGATGTCGGATGTGTCGCCGGGCATGCTGACGAAGATCGAACAGGGCAAGGTTGCGCCGTCAATTCAGACGCTGATCTCCGTCGCCAATGCGCTCAATGTGCCGATCTCGATGTTCTTTCATCGCATGGAGAAGAGCCGGTATGTCTCTTTCGTGCCCGCCGACAAACGCATGCGGGTGGACAAACTAGGCACGCGTGCGGGCCATATCTACGAGATGCTTGGCCACAATGTTGGCCACTCGATCGCAATCGAACCCTTTCTGGTGATTTTAGAGGAAGATGCCGAACCCCATTCCACATTTCAGGAAGAAGGCTTCAAGTTCATCTTCATGGTTTCGGGCGAAGTCGTTTATCGCCATGGCGACCGGCGGTTCCCGCTGAAGCCCGGGGATAGCCTGATCTTCGACGCCATGTCTCCGCATGGTCCAGAAGAGCTGGTCGACGTACCAGCAACGCTGATGTCGATCGGGATCTCCTCGCGATTTGATCCGGGCCTGCGCTGATCGTTCAACCCCTGGCTCCCCGCGGGCACACGACCGGCGATCAGAACCATAGCATCAGTCCGCCTGCGGTTTTGGCCGGGCACAGCAATCCGTCACCGGTATCCGCACCCCTGCCTCGATTACTACCTGCAATGGGAAAACAGGCGTCATGCGCAGTGCTCACACCAATTCCGTGCGGCACATTGCCAGAAATCTCTCCGCATTCGTGTCCCAATACGGCGAAGGCTGGCCCGCGTCATAGACGTCCGACCCCCGTCCGATCTGCAACTGGACCAGTGCGTCGATGTCCTCTGCATTGAAAGCGATCTGATTTCGGGTCATCGTTCGGCGCAGGTCTTCTGTCGATGCATCGAATGCCGCAGAAGCATAGTAGTTGCAGATCGTCTCCTGCGACCGGTTCGGAGCTTCCGGTCGCATGAGGTAGACCGAGAACCGGTCCGAGGTCATGTTCACGCAAAGATTGGGAAAGACAGAGATATAGGTCAGCGTCCCGCGGTGCGTGTCGGAGACATCGGAGAACTCTGGCAGACCCGCCACATAAGAGCCTTGCTCACCGGTATTGCGCGGTGCCTCACCGATGAAGAGCGGTGGTTCTGTGCGGAAGCTGTGCGTTCGGGTCGGCACACTCCGTTCCAGAGCGGGGTGGACACTGGCCACATGGTATCCGTCGAC
>CAYYZH010000104.1:1668-2971 GCA_964475765.1 uncultured Limibaculum sp. | reverse complement strand
ATCAGGGTCGAGCCACGATGACGGCAGACATTGTGAAAGACCCGGACCGCCCCGTCGTCGCCGCGCACCAGCATCAGCGGCAACCCACCAACCGTGACCGGCGCCATATCGCCCGGATCGGGGATCTGGCTGGCAAAGCCGGCACAGACCCAGTTGCGACGGAAGATGGTTCTGAGTTCAGCCGAAAAATGTATCGGCGAGGTGTATATGTTCTCGGTCATGGCCATCAGGGCGTCACTGGCGTCATTTCAGCCGCACAGGCCGACCAGATCCAGTCATTGATGTGCAAGGGCACGGGCTCGCGCGATTTCATGTAGCGATTGGCCGTGAACGTGCCCACGCAGATATTGGCCTGCACCGCTTCAACCGCCAGCTTATCTTCGACCAGCGTGTCTTCCCAGATCTTGCACCAGCCTTCCACGCGGTCCGGATCGGCGCCATCTTCGGCAAACATGTCCCAGAAAACAGTTGTCTGCCCGACACCGAGCGGGCGCATCTGATGGATCAGCATGATGTCGTCCTGCTGCGTGATGAAAAAGCCCGGGAAAAGGTGCATGTGCCTGTTCCAGGTGACCTGCAAGGCATTGCTTTCGCGTTTCGGCTTGGGCGGGAAGTGATAGCTGACAACGCGATCCTCGATGAGCGTTTCATAGTCGTCCTGATCCACCGCATAGGCGTCGTTGAACGAGCTTCCGTGGACATGCGGGCAGTGGAAACACTCCAGCGTGTTGTCGTACCAGATCTTCCAGTTCGCGCTGGCCGTACTGGTATAGCGGCGGTGGTGGGTGTAGCGCCCTGGGTCCAGATCAAAACCGCGCAGGGTCGAGATCCTGCGAAATGCCGGAAAGTGCTCGTCCAGCGGTTTGGCGTCCGGGCTGGCCGCGACAAAGATCAACGGACCCCATGCTGCCAGCGGAAGTCCGGGCAAGCCGAACTCCGCCTTGTCGAAGTCCGCCTCGCCTTCGGATCCGGGCGCTCCGCGCAAGGCTCCGTCCAGCCCGTAGGTCCATCCATGATATGGACAACTCAGCGTCTTGTGGTTTCCGTTCGCGCGGCAAACCGGGTGCCCGCGATGACGGCACACATTGATCAGCGCATGCAATGTGCCGTCCTTGTCCCGGGTCACAACGACCGGGATCCGGCCCGCATGCCCAAGGATGACATCACCGGGTTCGGACAGAGAATGAGTGGTTCCGATATAAAACCACGACCGGTCGAAGATCGCCTTTTGCTCAATCGCGTACGAGTCCGGGTTCGCATACAGTTGCACCGGAAATCCCCAACCCGCGTTCAGATCGCGGCC
>CAYYZH010000104.1:0-1568 GCA_964475765.1 uncultured Limibaculum sp. | reverse complement strand
ATCGCGCATGTATCTGGGAATGGATTCGCCGGCGACATGCCCGGTCGAGACGAGCCGGACCGCGCAACCCTCGGTTGCCAGTTTTTCCGCTAGGCCCATTCCGATCCAGTCGCAACGCCAGTCGGCGATCACAACGCGGGAACCGACATTGGCGTTGCCTTCCAGCACCTGCCACGCGTTGACGACATGGGCCTCCTCTGCCCCCTCGATCTCCGGCACATGCACCGTTGCGCCCGTCGCGACGATGACTGCATCGGCGCCTTCCGCCTCGATCAGATCGCGATTGGCTTTCGTGCCGCGGATGACACGCGCGCCGGCGCGGGCCATGTCTTGTTCGAGGTTCCAGATGATGCCACCAAACTCGGCCCGCCGCGGCAAGAGTTGCGCCATCAGGGCCTGACCGCCCAACTGACCCGATGCTTCATAGAGCGTCACGTCATGGCCACGCTCGGCCGCCGCTGCCGCGGCCTTCATCCCGCCGGGGCCGCCTCCGGCCACAATGACTTTTTTGGATCGGGCCGCGCGGACAGGCACGCCGAACTGCAATTCCCGTCCCGTTTCCGGGCGCTGGATGCACGAGACCCCATAGCCGCGGTGCATCCTGTCGATGCAGGCCTGATTGCAGCCGATGCAGACACGCACATCGTCAGCCCGCGCCGCCATCAGCTTGTTGCCAAGCTGCGGATCGGTGATCATGGCGCGGGTCATCCCGCACATATCCGCCTGGCCGGAGGAGATGACATCCTCTGCGACACTCGCCTGATTGATGCGCCCGACCGCAATGACGGGTTGCGCCACCTCCGCTCGGATCGCAGCGGCGAAGGGCGCGGTCAGGGCGATGTCGGTGCTCATCGGCGGAACGATATGGATGGCAGCGCCCGACTGGCGGGAGGAGCCGGACGTGATGTTGAAATAGTCGACTGCGCCATCCTGCGAGATCGTCTTGCAGATCGCAACGACCTCCTCCGCGTCCAGACCCTCGGCAACCAGCTCGTCGCCGGAGATCCGCAGGCCGACCACGGGGTCGCCACCGATGCGCGTCCGGACGGTATCAATGATCTCACCAAGGAACCGCATACGGTTCTCGAAACTGCCGCCATAGGCATCGGTGCGCTGATTGATCCCTGGGCTCAGAAACTGCGCCACAAGATAACCGTGGCTCGCCGCCACCTCGACGCCATCCAGCCCGGCATCGCGCATCCGGAGGGCGGCATCGCCATACATCCCAATGATCTCGCGGACCTGCGATGTCGGCATCGCACGCCCGGCAGTGTGATAGCGCTCGGACGGGCTGGCCGAAGGGCCGAAGGCGACGGCGCGGCGCCCGTCACTGCCGTTGGTCGTCTCCAGCCCCAGATGAAAAAGCTGTCCAATGGCAGCACACCCGTGCGTGTGCAAACTGTCCGCCAACCGCCGGAACGACGGCTTGATCGCATCGGATGCCGCGACGAGATGCGTGGAGGAGGCCACCGAAGCCTGATCGACCATCGCAGCTTCGGTGACGATCATCCCAGCCCCGCCCTCGGCCCGGGCCGTGTGATAGGCGAGCAATCTGTCGGACACTTCGT
>CAYYZH010000103.1:0-14833 GCA_964475765.1 uncultured Limibaculum sp. | reverse complement strand
CGCTTCACCGGCGAGGCTGTGCCAGCCACTGGCATCTCCATCGGCGTTGACCGGCTTCTTGCCGCGCTCACCGCGTCTGGCAAGGCGGACATGGCCGCTGCCTCCGGCCCTGTCGTCATCATGGCGATGGATCGCGCCGAGATGGCCCGCTACCAGACCATGTGTGCCGAGCTCCGCAACGCTGGCATACGCGCCGAGGTCTTCATGGGCGGCGGCAACATGGGTAAGCAGTTGAAATACGCGGATAAACGCCACGCGCCTGTCGCGGTCATCGAAGGCGGAGACGAGCGAGAGCAAGGCATCGTGACGCTCAAGGACCTCGCCCTTGGCGCCCGTCTGGCCGCCGAGATCGAGACGCATGAGGACTGGAAGGCGCAACCCGCCCAGGTCTCGGTCCCGCGGGCCGATCTTGTGGCCGAAGTTCGAAAAATCCTCGCGCGCGGCGATTGATCCATGTCGACGGTGCCCCCTGCCAACAGCGTGCTCGACGCGCTGACCGCGGATCTGACAGCCCGGTTCTCGGCGACCGGGAACGATCTGGTCACCGTGCCGCATCTCTTCCCCGGCGACATGCTGCTGGATCTCTATGGCGAGGATCTGCGCGGACGGGCCTTCATGGTGCAGGATGGCGCACACCGGCCGGAGCTTTGCCTGCGACCCGACTTCACGGTGCCTGTGGTGCTCGAACATCGGGTACGTGGATGGGAGACCGCCGCGGGATATGTCTGTGCCGGCAATGTCTTTCGCAAACAGGCACAACCGGGTGAACGGCCAGCCGAGTACCTGCAGGTCGGCGTCGAGCGGATCGGGTTCCAAGACAGGCTGGCAGAAGATGCCGACGTCTTCACATGGATGGTGCACGCGCTGAAGGCGCACGGGATTGAGCACCCACAGGCAACCATCGGCGATCTTGCCATCGTCTTCGCCCTGCTCGACGCAATCGAGATGCCAGAGAGGCGCCGCGCCGATCTCAGGCGCCATGTTTGGCGGCCAGATCGATTTCAGGCGCTGCTGAAGCGGTTTCAGGCGGAGCCGCCAGCATCTGAAACGCGCATCGATCTGCTGAACGCTGCAGATCTCACGGCAGCCGCGCAATCACGAATGTTCGAAGCGAGAGAGCCCATCGGCGCCCGGACGCCCGGCGATGTCATTGCCCGCCTCGACCGGTTGCAAGCAGCAGCGGATGATCCGGCAATGCCTGCCGAAGATGCCCGGCTGATCGCCGACTTGCTCGCGATCCGGTGTCCTGTGCGGGATGCACCGGATGCGCTTCAGTCCGTTCTTGCCCCCGTCACGAACGCAATGACCGGTGTCCTTGAGATGTTTGGCAAGCGGTTGGAGATGATCGCCGCAGCCGGTGTCGATCTCGACCTTATCGCGTTCGACGCCGCGTTTGGCCGCTCATTGGAGTACTATGACGGCTTTGTCTTCGAGCTTCGGATGGTCGGTAAAGACGCTCTGCCGCCCCTTGCCGCGGGCGGGCGCTATGATGCGATGACCCGGCAGTTGGGCGCACCGCAGGCAATCCCGGCGGTCGGTGCGATGATCCGTCCCGAGGCCGTGATCGAGGCCCTCAAATGACCGCGCTGCGTCTTGGCATACCGTCGAAGGGACGGCTGATGGCCGATACGATCGACTGGTTCGGCGCGCGCGGGATCACAATCGACATCGACGCCGCGACGCGGGAGTATTCAGCCACCTCCGACACCGCAGAGCTTGAGATCGTCATGCTCTCTGCCGGGGAAATCCCGCTAGCATTGTCGAGCCGGCGTATCGACCTTGGCGTGACCGGCGAGGACCTGATCCACGAACATCTCGGCGAAACGCCTGACCGGCCTGCGCTGTTTACCCGGATGGGCTTCGGAGGAGCCGATGTTGTCGTCGCGGTCCCAGCGTTCTGGATTGATGTCGAGACCATGCACGATCTGGAGGAGGCTGCCCATGACTTCCGCCTCCGGCACGGCTCGGTGATGCGGGTGGCCACAAAGTATCATGGCCTGACGAGGGCATTTTTCCGCGCCCACGGGATCGCGGACTATCGCCTTGTCGACAGTCTGGGGGCCACCGAAGCTGCGCCGCGCAATCTGGTTGCCGATGTCATCGTCGACATCACCTCGAGCGGTGCAACACTGCGGGACAATCACCTCAAGATGCTCGATGACGGGCTGATCCTGAAAAGCGAAGCGGCGCTTTGGGTGGCGCAAGGCGCGGCAGGCTCCGAGGTCGAGGCGCTGCGGGTGAGGCTAGGGCTGGACTGATCAGGCCGCGCCGCGCCGCATGGCCGCGCGGATCTCGCTCAGACTAACTGCCCCAAGCAGCGCGCCCGCTCCGCCATAGGCGACAACACCGATGCCGACCGCCAGGATGAGAACCACAACGTCCGGCACGTTCATGCCTTGCAGCAGCCAGACCACGCCGAGCACCAGTAGGGCCATGACCACCGAGGCGGCAATGATGCGGGGCAAGCGTTGGCTCAACCGGGCATCGAGGCCAATTGTGCTATCGAGCCCGCGCACACCGCGCCAGAGCAGCGCAAGGTTGGCCCATCCGGCAAGTGTCGTGCCAAGCGCCGCGGCCAGATAGCCGATCACCGGCGCAAGCCCCACCGCGACCACAACGTTCACGACCATGGACCAGAGAGCAAACCTGAGCGGGGTGCGAGTGTCTTCCCGTGCGAAATAGGCGGGTTGGACAATCTTCTGCAGGACAAACGCAGGCAGCCCCGCGGCGTAGACAGCCAACGCCAGCGCGGTGGCCGAGGCATCCGCCGATGTGAATGCGCCGCGTTCAAAGAGCACCGTCACGATCAACGCCGGGATCACCAGCAAAGCGGCGGTCGCGGGCAGGGTCAGGATAAGGGCAAACTCGGCGGCACGATTCATTGCATCGCTCGCACCCTTGGGGTCTTCGGCGCGTACGCGTCTGGCAAGCTCGGGCAGCAGAACCACCCCAACGGCAACACCGACCACACCCAGCGGCAACTGGTAGACCCTGTCGGCAAACCACAGCCAGACCACTGCGCCGTCGAAGTAGCTGGCGACCTGCCGCCCGACGACGATGTTGATTTGCATCACACCTGCAGCCAATGCAGCGGGGAAGGCGATGATGGCGAGGCGCTTTAGGTCGTTGGTCAGCCGGGGCCAGCGCAGCCAGATCGGCATGCCCGCTTTGCGCGCGGCAAACCAGACCAGTGCCATCTGCGCGATCCCGGCAAGCACCACGCCCCAGCTGAGCAGCACGCCGTGGTGCAGACGGTCGTCCTCCAGCACCCCATCTGGTTCCAGCATTCCACGCAAAGCACCGCTTTCAGCCAGAAGCAGGACGGCGATCAGGATGATGTTCAGAAGCACCGGCGCCGCAGCAGCAGCAGCAAACCGGCCGAGCGAATTCAGAACGCCGGACAACATGGCCGCGAGCGAGATGAAGACGATGTAGACGAATGTGATCCGGCCAAGGATGACCGAGAGATCAAAGCGCGGGCCACCTTCGAACCCGCTGGCCAAGGCCAGAACCAGCCACGGCATCGCCGCCATCGCCACCAGCGTCAGGAGCATCAGGAACGCGGCGAGGATCGCAAAGGTCTCTTCGGCGAAGCGGCGCGCGTCCTCGGCGCCCTCGCCCTCCAGACGCTTGGCAAAGAGCGGTACAAAGGCCGTGTTCAGCGCCCCCTCGCCAAAGAACCGGCGAAACATGTTAGGCAGCGTGAAGGCCACCACGAAGGCCTGCGCGACAGGGCCGGAGCCGAGGAACGCCGCCATCAGGATATCGCGGAGAAATCCGAGGACCCGGCTGGCCATGGTCCAACCGCCCACCGTTGCAAAACTGCGGAGCAAGCGGATCGGTCTGGACGTCACGCCCCGGGCGCTCCGAACCGCCCGTCTATCGCATCGGTCAGACGCTTCTCGACCTGTTCCATCTTCTGCTTCGAGCGGATCTTCATCCCGAAGAGGTCCTTGACGTAGAAGACATCGACCGCGTGCTCGCCATAGGTCGCGATGATGGCGGAAAAGATGTTGATGTTCAGGTCTGCAAGACTGCGCGTCAACTCGTGCAACAAGCCGAGCCGGTCGCGCGCGTTGACCTCGATCACCGTATAAAGATCTGAGGCATCGTTGTCGAAAACGATCCGGGTCGGAACGGTGAACTGCTGTTCGCGTGGTTTGACGGTATCGCGTTCGTCCAGGGCGACACGGGCAATCACCTCGCCCTTGAGGGTTTTCTCGATGGTCTTGCCGAGACGCGGCAATCGTATGTCTTCGTAGGGCCGACCTTCGCTGTCCTGGATCCAGAACACCGACGTCGCCATCCCATCATTGGTGGTGTAGGTGCGGGCATCGACGACATTCGCCCCGGCCAGCGCAAACGCCCCTGCCATGCGCGAGAACAATCCGGGATGGTCTCCCATGTAAAGGCAGGCCACCGTGGCATCGCGGCTTTCATCCGCAAGGTAGTGGCTCGCCATCGGAGCATCGCCGATGTTGCGGGCAAGATCGGCGAAGATCGCATGGGTGGTCTGATCCAGACCCAGCCAATAGTGCGGATAGTGACGCGCGAGTTCAGTGGCGACCTCGGCATCGGTCCAACCCTCAAGCTGTCCGGCAAACTCGGCGCGAGCATGATCGACCCGGTGCGCTCGCGTTGCCTGTTCGGCCCCGCCGGTCAAAACATCGCGCGTGTCCCAGTAAAGGTTACGCAGGAGCTGCGCTTTCCAATTGTTCCAGACACCGGGGCCAACGCCCTGAATATCACAGACCGTGAGCACAAGCAGCAGGCGCAGACGCTCCGGGCTTTGCACAAACCGGGCAAAGTCTGCGACCGTCCGGGGGTCGGAGACATCGCGCTTCTGGGCGGTGTCAGACATCACCAGATGGTGCTGCACCAGCCAGACGACCATCTCGGTCTCGGCCTCGCTGAGCCCCAGCCGCGGCGCAATGTCCGCTGCCATCTCCGCGCCTAGGTCCGAGTGATCGCGCTTGTCCCCCTTGCCGATGTCATGGAGCAGGAGCGCAACGTAGAGGACGCGCCGGTTCCACTCGCCGTTCAGGATCTCGGTGGCGACCGGCAGCTCCTCGACCGCTTCCTGACGTTCGATCCCGTTCAGCACGCCGATGGTGCGGATCGTGTGCTCATCGACCGTGTAGTGATGATACATGTTGAACTGCATCATCGCGACGATCCGGCCAAATTCCGGGATCAGACGCTCCAGCACCTCGGTCTCGTTCATCCGGCGCAACAACCATTCGGCGTTCACGGGATCGCAGAGCATCTCGAGGAAAATCTCTGCCGCCTTCGGATCGCCTTGCAGCCCGGCAACCAGATCAAGGCTTTGCGTCACCTGCCGCAATGCCATGGGGTGGATCTGGGCATCCAGCCGGGCCGCTTCGCGAAAGAGGCGCAGGATGTTCAACGGATCGGACTGCAGGACCGTCTCGTCGCGCGTGGTCAGGCGCCCCGCCTGTACTGCGAAAGGATCATCGCCGTCCGGCTTGGTCGTGCGGAAACTGAGCGCTCGCATCAGAAGCGAGATCGTCGGCTGGGTCTTGGCGTGCTGGGCCTCGAGCGCGGCGGAAAAGATCCGCGTCAGATCCCCAACTGCTTTGGCTTGCCGGAAATAGGTGTGCATGAAGTGTTCAACGCCCATGCGCCCGTCATGATCGTTGTACCCCATGCGCGCTGCGATCTCGACCTGCCAGTCAAAAGTCAGCTTCTCCTGAGCACGCCCGACAAGATCATGCAGATGACAGCGCACAGCCCAGATGAACTTTGCCGCGTCGGCAAACCGCTGCACCTCATCTTGCTGAAATACGCCCATCTCGACCAGATCCCAGGCGGTATCGGTGTGAAAGAGGTATTTCGAAATCCAGTGCAGGGTCTGAAGATCGCGCAGTCCGCCCTTGCCTTCCTTGAGATTGGGCTCGAGCAGATACCGCGATCCACCGTGGCGTTCATGCCGGGCATCGCGCTCGGCCAGTTTGCCCTCGACAAACTCGGGCCCTGTCTTGCGAAAGAGATCCTGCCAGAGCCGCCCATCCAGCTCTTCATAGGGCGCCCGGTCACCGCAGAGGAACCTCTGCTCCAGGAGCGCCGTGCGGATGGTCAGATCCTCACGCGCCAGTCGCAAGCAATCGTCGATGGAGCGGACGGACTGACCCAGCTTGAGCTTGAGATCCCAAAGGATGTAGAGCGTGCTCTCGATCACGCTCTCGCTCCAGGCCGTTTGCTTGTAGGGCGTCAGAAACAGCAGATCGACATCCGAAAACGGCGCCATCTCGCCCCGCCCGTACCCGCCGACGGCAATCACCGCCATGTGCTCGCCCTTCGTGCGCACAGGCAGGGGATGGAGATAGGTCGAGACGTAGTAGACCGCCGCGGAGACGACGACGTCCGTGACATGCGCATAGGATCGAGCCGTCCGCAATCCGGCCAGTGGCGCCGCCTGAAAGCTCCGGGCCACGGCCTCCCGCCCTTGATCCAGTGCTGTCCGGCAAAGATCAACGACCTGATCGCGCAGGGCCTCGGGATCTGCCGCATAGTCGCAAACGGTGTCGATCTCGGAAATCAGGGTGTCGAGATCCGCCAGAGCGTTGGGATCATCCAGAAGGTGGGCCAGACCGGTTGCGGTCCGGTCCGGCTGTTCGCGAAGGGGTAAGGCGCTCGATCGCAAACCCTACGACCCGAGACCAACCGATGGCGGAGCGGGATCAACCAGCGTGAAGGTGCCCTGCCCAACTTCCAGAACCGCCATTCCCCGCACCCCGACCCCATCGGGACGGAACCGGATCGGCCCCACCGCACCGCGGAAGCCCTCGGGACGGGTAATGGCCTGCGCACCGAAGACATCGGTGGAGCCATCGCGCCGCGCCGTTGCCAGCATCTGCGCGGCCATTTGCACGGCATCATAGCCCAGCACCGCGAGCGACGGCGGCACGGACTGGTAGGCTCGCTGGTACTTTTCGACAAAGTTCCGCATCTGCGTCGGATCGGGTGCCGGGAACCACCCGCCGAGCAGCGAGCCTTCCTGAAGCGTCAGCTTCGAGTCCCACTCCCCGAGCCCGAGATACTTGTAGGAACGCCGGGACACGCCGTTCGAATTGATCAGCGCGCCGACATATTGAAGGGCCTGTCCGCTCTCGGCCAGCAACACGGCCTGTGCCCCGTTCTGACGGACTTCCTGCGAAAACTGCGATGTTGCAGGCGGAATACCGTCGTTTGTGCGGGGATAACCGATCGAGGTCACGATCGGCACGCCGGAGGACTGCGCACCGCTTAGCGCCGTCTGACCATAAGCGGTCTGCGGGTAGAGCACACCCAAGGTGCTGTACCCACGGGATCTGGCGAACTGAGAGATCCGTTGTGCCGCCACTTCCGGCAGGAAACCGCTGAGATAGACCGGGTCGCCTGCAATCGAGCTGTCGGTCGAGAACGAGATAACCTTCACACCACGCGCAGCTGCAAGGCTGGCAATGGCCCGCGTGTTCGCGCCGAACAGCGGCCCGATGATCAACTTCGCGCCTGCGGCAATGGCCCGCTCTGCAGAGGCCCGGGCCGTACCCGCCTCACCGCGAGTGTCATAGATCTTGAGCTTCAGGTTCGGCTGACCTGAATCGGCGGCCGCCATACGGGCAGCATTGGCCAGCGCCTTGCCGAGCCGTGCTGCGCCTGCATTCGACGCGGTTTGCGGGGTGAGAACCGCAACGGTGACCGGCTGCGTCGGATCAACCTGAGCCGATGAGCCGCCGCCTCCACCCCCTTGCGGGTTGGCTGGATTGGACGGCGCAGACACCCGGGGCGCACACGCCGCCAGCGATACTGCCGAAACAAGGACGACGGCAAGGATTGACCGGCGCGACATTCGGATCATGGTAACCTCTCAGCTCTTTGCGCAGACGAATCCCTGCGAAAGCCCCCACTGATCAGGGTCGGGACACTATGAGTCAGACGGCGGAAAGTAAACGGTCGGCTAATGGACTGTCGACAACCGTTGCAGACATGCCAGATCCCCCCCCACTTGTGGCCGGACTCTACATGGTCGCCACCCCGATCGGCAATGCCGCCGATATCACGCTGAGGGCGCTGGATATCCTGGCCCGCGCCGATGTGCTCGCGGCAGAGGACACACGTCAGCTTAGAAAACTGATGGAAATTCATCAGGTTAAGCTCGGCGATCGTCCACTGGTCTCGTACAATGACCGCAATGGCGCGGCGCGGCGTCCGCAAATCATGTCCTGGCTCGCAGAGGGCAAGTCGGTTGCCTACGCCTGTGATGCGGGCACGCCCATGGTGGCAGACCCCGGATATCGCCTTGTGGTTGACGCAAAGTCAGCCGGCGTGGAGGTGCACGCCGCCCCCGGCGCATCGGCGATCCTGACCGCGTTGACGCTCTCGGGGTTGCCCACCGATCGGTTCCTCTTTGCGGGGTTCTTGCCGACCAAATCAGGGCAACGCCAGAAGACCCTGAAAGAACTTGGGGACCTCCGGGCAACACTGGTCTTCTACGAGTCCCCCCGACGCGTCGCAGCCACACTGGCAGATATGCAGACCGAACTTGGCCCGAACCGCTCGGCCGTCGTGGCGCGGGAACTGACCAAGAAGTTTCAGGAGATTGCGCAAGGCACCCTTGGAGAGCTTGCTGAGCGCTACGCGGGCGAGCCGGCACCAAAGGGAGAAATCGCCATTTTGCTGGGCCCGCCCGAAGTTGGGGCCGCTGAGGACACCGCGCGAGAACGGCTTGATCATGCCCTGACAGAGGCCCTCCAAGATCTCTCGGTCAAGGAAGCCGCCCGCAAAGTTGCCGATGACCTCGGTCTTCCGAAACGCGAGGTCTACGCCCGTGCGCTGGATCTCAAATGACCAGCACATGACCCGCCGCACCTACCGGGGACGACAGGCGTATTTCAGCGGCATCGCCGCCGAGGAAATCGCCGCCCGCTGGTACACGGAACGCGGCGGCAGCATCCTCGCGACCCGGCACAAAACACCTGAAGGCGAGATCGATCTCGTCGTCCAACTCGGTGACATCCTTGTCTTCGTCGAGGTAAAACGCAGGAAAAACAACGCTGGATTCGATTCTCCTGTGACAGCACGTCAATGGGAACGCTTGGCGAACGCCGCAAATCACTATATGGTCTCCTATCAGAGCCAGACGGGCACCCAGCCAATCTGCCGCTTCGACGTCGCACTGATCGACGCTCAAGGCGGCATTGAGGTCCTAGAGAATGCCCGCGGGTTCGACGAGCAGTAGGCAGAAATACAGGCAAAGGAATCTCGTAATGAACGTCAATCCGACCTGGGCCGTTTTGGCCCTGTCGGGACTGGTGCTGACAAGTTGCGGCCCCAGTCTCGTCATTGGTGCGGGCGCGACCGTCACGCGAACCGTCATTCAGGAGCGCAGCACGCTGGATGCACTGGACGATACCGTCATCCAGCTTGGACTGAACAACCAGTTCATCAACCACTCGGGCGAGCTGTTCCACGATGTCTCGACCGACGTCACCGAGGGGCGGGTGGTTCTGACCGGATCGGTCCCCCGGCGTGAGGACAAGATCGCGGCGACCAACATTGCGTGGCGCCACGAAGGGGTCACAGAAGTCACCGATGAACTGACCGTGCAGGAAGACTCCGGCATTGCCGCCTATGCCGAGGACGTCTGGATCTCGAACCAGATCCGCTTCGAGCTTCTGACCGACACCAAGGTCAGCTCGGTCAACTACAATGTCGAGACAGTCGATACGGTCGTGCACATCACGGGAATTGCGCGCTCGGCCAGCGAACTGCGTCAGGTTCTGGATGTGGCCGCCAGCATCTCGGGGGTATCCCGGGTGGTAAGCCATGTCCTCACGATCGACGACCCGCGGCGTCAGATCACGGCAGAGGTGCCGCAAACGGTCGAAGCACCGCAGGCAAGCGAAGGTCTTGAAGCGACCGAACACCTGCAGACCACCGAAGCACCGCAGATCACTGAAGTGCCGCTGACCACCGGGACGGGTGTTTCCGGAAACATCTGACAGAAGAGGCATCGTCGGCGCCACGCGCTGGCGATGCCCCTGATCCCCCGGGGCACGTCCGCCCCCTTGGCTTGAGCGTTTGCGAACACCAGATATGCGGTGTACCAGCAGGCAGGTTGGCTCGACGGGGAGGGTCCGATGGGACTGAAAGTAGCAATCCAGATGGATCCGATCGGGTCGGTCGACATCCATGCTGACAGCACCTTCCGTCTGGCACTGGAAGCGCAAGCCCGCGGGCATACACTTTTCTACTACCATGTCGAGGATCTGGTCTGGGACCGCGGACGGGTCTTGGCGACGGGGCATGATCTGACGGTGCAGATGGTCGAGGGCGATCACGCACATATCGGCGAGCAACGCACTGTGGATTTGTCGGACTGGGATGTGGTGCTGCTTCGTCAGGACCCGCCCTTCGACATGAGCTACATCACCAACACGCATCTTCTGGAGATGATCCATCCCGAAACGTTGGTGGTGAATGACCCCATGTGGGTACGCAACTGCCCGGAGAAGATACTAGTTCTGGAGTTTCTCGACCTGATGCCACCAACCATGGTCGCGCGCTCGCTCGATGCGATCAAAGGCTTCCGCGAAGAACACGGCGACATCATCGTCAAGCCGCTCTATGGCAATGGCGGTGCGGGTGTATTCCGGCTTCGGCCAGAGGATTCGAACCTTGCCTCGCTCCACGAGATGTTCAGCGCGATCAATCGCGAACCGCTGATGATCCAGAAGTTCCTGCCCGATGTCTCCGCGGGGGATAAGCGGGTGATCCTGGTCGATGGAGAGGTCGTGGGCGCGATCAACCGCGTGCCGCAACCGGGTGAGACCCGCTCGAACATGCATGTTGGCGGGCGGCCGGAAAAAATTGCATTGTCCGACCGCGACCGTGAAATCTGCGACCGGCTTGGTCCCGTCCTCAAGGAACGCGGTCTGATCTTCACCGGGATCGACGTGATCGGAGACAGTCTGACCGAGATCAACGTGACCTCCCCCACCGGCATTCAGGAGATGGAGCGGTTCGACGGCGTCAATGTCGCCGCTCTGATCTGGGAGGCCATCGAGCGGCGCAAAGGGGCCTGACCCGGGGTGCGCCTGCGCCTCTACCTCCTGAACCTCTGGCTCCGGCTGCGCGTCAAACCTCGTCTGGCCCGGATGAAGAAACCGCAGGAAATGCGCGCCAACCTGGCGCGCGAAACCGAACGCCATTTTGATCCGCCGGAAGACTCGCATTTCGTTACGGCTTCGATCCGTCATGACGACGCCGACGAGCCGATCGAAGCACTTTGGGCGAGCTGCGGACGGCCGGACCGCCGGAAGGTCATTCTCTACCTGCATGGCGGCGCCTATATCGCGGGCTCTCCTCAGACGCACCGCCATCTCGGCGCGGCACTGGCGGGCGCGGCAGGCGTGCGCGCATTGTTGCCTGACTATCGTCTTGCACCCGAACATCCGTTTCCCGCGGCACTGGATGACGTGCAGAGCTGCTACCTGCATCTTCTCGACACGGGATATCTCGCCGAAGAGATCGCGATCGCGGGAGACTCGGCGGGCGGCGGTCTGGCTTTCGCTCTGGTGCTGCGCCTTCAGGAGCAAGGCATACCCACACCCGCCTGCATCGTTGGATTCTCGCCATGGTCAGATATGCGCGGCACGGCGCCCAGTCTGCGCCGCAACGCATCCCGGGACGTGATGCTCCCGGCGCGGCGGTTCGGCGATGTCGTCGATTTCTATATGGCCGGGCACGATGTCAGCGACCCATCGGCCTCGCCCGTGCTTGGTCAATGGATGGACCCGCCTCCTGCCTTGATCATGGCGAGCCGTTCCGAGATTCTAATGGACGATGCCACCGGGCTTGCCGACGGGCTGCGCCGCGCAGGCGGCGATGTCCAGCTTCAGCTTTGGCGCAATCTACCGCACGCATGGCCGGTGTTCACCGGACGTCTGCCCGAGGCCAATCACGCCGTAGCTGCAGCCGGTGCGTTCATTGCCCGGCATCTCGGCGTGGAGCCGGAACCATAAGACTTGAACAGCGGTTCTTGCGGTCGCTCTCAAACGTCGCCTTCAACCGATATCCATATTCGTCCAAAACCCGCTGGAGCCGATCTTCCTGTCCACTTGTATGGGCGACCAACAGCAATGGACGCTGTTCGGACAGGACCTCTCCAAGGCCCTTGAGGACTTCGACTTCGCTCCCGCTGGTGTTGATCTTGATCGCGTCGACCAGCTGACCGGACAAAAGACCATCCCCCGTCAGCATCGAAACCTCTTCCGCCTCTTCGCGCTGAGACTCGGAGAGGTCTGATTTCACCATGCTCTCGGAGGACTTGCGCCGGTTGCGCACCAACCAGCCACTTCCTTCCTCACGCCCCAAAGCCTGGCCTGGTCCGATAATCTCGATACGATCTGTCAGCCCGTTCATCGCAAGATTGGCCTCGAGTAGACGCGTGATCTCCTTGTTTGGCTCGACCGCGACAACCCGCGATGCCGCCCCCAGCCGCGCCACCGCAACAGAGTGATTGCCGAGATGCGCGCCGACATCGACGAACACACCGCCTTCGGGGAAATTCGCCAACAACGCTGCTATGGCATCACTCTCCCAAAGCCGACCCTCGCGATGGATGGCCATAACCGGATCGTTGCCGGAGCGGCCCGCAAACGCCAGCTCGGCCCGCCCAAGCCTCAGGGTCGAGACATACTCTGTATGTGCCAGCACCGAGGATGTCTGCGTAAGATCAGCAATCGGCAGGGTCACGGCATGCTTCAGTACGCTTGGCGCAGTCCGGTCGAGACGCGCCACCGGTTCAGCCAAAACAATTGCGTGCACAACCGGTTCAGGCGCCACGAGGTGCGACGCGCAGAAGGCGATCTCGGCGGCGATACCTTGATCAGCATCTCCGCCCTCGGGCTCTGTGATTGACAGATGCTCACGACCAAGCCCGGCAGACACCAGCGCCCAATCCACGCCGCAGACAATCTTGTGTGCGGTCGTTCGGGCCAGCAGTTTCTCCGCACCGGTTCGCGACATCAGATAACAGTCGGCACCGGGCGCCTTTGACAGCCTCTTCGGCCAATCGCCGAGAGACAAGCTCTGCAGCCCGGCCATGACATCCGAAAGTGCGCACCACTCCGTAGGCGCCGCAGCGCAGGCGTCGCTCCAGGCCGCCATGCGGTCATTCGCAAAGATCAGATCGACTTCAGGTCGCGCCGCGATCAACGCTTCCAGCCGCGCGGTGTCTTCCACCAAGCGCGTATCATCCTCACAAATCAGCGCATGATCCGCGCCGCTGTCCAGCAAATGCTGCCAGGCGCGGCGATGGCTGAGAAAGCACCCGATGGCACCAGGTTTGACATCTGGCTCGCCCCAGAAATGCGCACCGATCTGATCCGCGTGGACTGCGAAAGGAAAGTCCGGCCTGTGCGCGTCAAAGGCGGAAACCCGCTCAGGCGCAACACCAACGGCCTCTGCTGCCTTGACAAACCCCTCCCAACGCTCGGTGTCCTGAGCCCGGTTCACGACCAAAACAGGCAACGCCACCGTCAGCCCACCTCGTCGCGGGACGCCTTCTCAGCAATCCCGGACTGGCCCTCGCGCCGTTCCAATTCGGTGAGGACATCATCCAGCGACAGGTCCTGCGCCGCCAGCATCACCAGCAAGTGGTAGATGACATCGGCGCTTTCGCGGACCAGAGCGTCCCGGTCCCCGCGCACGGCTTCAATAATGGCCTCAACCGCTTCTTCACCGAACTTCTCCGCGCACTTGGCGGGGCCCTTCGCCAACATGGCCGCCGTGTGGGATGTCGCCGCGTTCGCGTTTTTGCGCGCCGCGATCGTTGCAGCGAGGCGTTTCAGGATATCGCTCACAACCTCACCGCCACGCCGCTCTCGGCCATGTGCCGTTTGGCATCAGCTATGGAGTGCTCGCCAAAGTGAAAGATCGAGGCCGCAAGGACGGCCGACGCTTTTCCCTCAGTCACGCCTTCCACTAAGTGATCCAGATTGCCAACACCGCCGGACGCGATCACGGGAATCCGCACAGCCTCCGAGATGGCGCGCGTCAGCGGCAGATTGAAGCCCTGCCGGGTCCCGTCACGGTCCATCGAGGTCAGCAGGATTTCGCCTGCCCCCTTCGCTTCCATCATCTTGGCGAACTCCACCGCGTCTATGCCGGTCGGCTCTCGGCCACCATGGGTGAAGATCTCCCACTGACCCGGTGACACAGTCTTGGCGTCGATCGCCACCACAATGCACTGCGCGCCAAACTTGTTCGAGGCCTCTGCGACAAAATCCGGGGTCTTCACCGCTGCTGTGTTGATTGAAACCTTGTCGGCGCCCGCCAACAGCAGATTGCGGATGTTGTCGACTTCGCGCACGCCCCCGCCCACGGTCAGCGGCATGAAGCACTGCTCCGCAGTCCGGCGCGCCACATCAATGATCGTACCGCGATGTTCATGGCTGGCCGTGATATCGAGAAAGCAAAGCTCATCCGCCCCGGCTTTGTCATAGACCTTGGCCTGCTCGACCGGATCGCCTGCATCGATCAGATCTACAAAATTCACGCCCTTGACGACGCGCCCGTCCTTCACGTCCAGACAGGGAATGATCCGGGTTTTCAGCATGCCCGCTCCTCGGCAATCGAAAGTCGTCTCTTTATCCGCTCGGGTCGGCACTGTGTACCTTGTGCGTTGCCGATCTCCCACTGCCAATTTTGCGCTGGGAAATCGTACCGTGCGCAGACACCTTCACTGGGCCGGAATTACCTTACCCGGGTTCATGATGTTCTGGGGATCGAGCGCCTGTTTGATCCGGCGCATCATCGCCAGTTTCCC
>CAYYZH010000102.1:0-14929 GCA_964475765.1 uncultured Limibaculum sp. | reverse complement strand
CACCCGCACCGGCTCACCAAGCCGCTGATCCGGCGCGAGGATGCGCCGGCCAAGGGCCTGAATGTCGATCCGGCCAACTGGCGGACCCATTTCCGCGAGGCGACATGGGAAGAGGCGCTGGACGCCGCGGCGGGCGGTATGGCCAAGCTGCGCGATGACACCGGAACGCGCGTGGCCGGATTCGGTTCGGCCAAGTGTTCGAACGAGGAGGCATACCTCTTTCAGAAGCTGATCCGTCAGGGGTTTGGCCACAACAATGTCGACCACTGCACGCGGCTTTGCCATGCGTCTTCGGTCGCGGCGCTGATCCAGAATGTCCGCACCGGCGCCGTCACGGCGACCTTCAACGAGATTGAAAACGCCGATGTGGCCATCGTCATCGGCGCGAACCCAACCGAGAACCACCCCGTTGCCGCCACTTATTTCAAGCAGTTCTCCAAGCGTGGCGGCAAGCTGATCATCATGGATCCGCGTGGGCAGGGCCTTAAGCGCCACGCCTCGCACATGCTCCAGTTCCGGCCCGGCTCGGATGTCGCAATGCTGAATGCGATCATGCATGTCATCGTCAAGGAGGAACTCTACGACCGCCAGTACATCGAAGCGATGACCGAGGGCTTCGAGGAGTTCCGCACGCATCTCGACGACTTCCCGCCGGAGAAGATGGCCGAGCTGTGCGGCATCGAGGCCGATGTCCTGCGCGATGTCGCCCGTACCTTTGCCGGGGCCAAGGCGGGGATGATCTTCTGGGGCATGGGCATTTCCCAGCACATTCATGGTACAGACAATTCGCGCTGCCTGATTTCGCTGGCGCTGATGTGTGGCCATGTCGGAAGGCCCGGCGCGGGGCTTCATCCGCTGCGCGGTCAGAACAATGTTCAGGGTGCCTCTGATGCCGGGCTGATCCCGATGTTCCTGCCCGACTACCAGTCGGTCACGGATGACGGCGTGCGCGGGGCATTCTCCGAGATCTGGCAGTCCGGTGATTGGTCCAGCGAAAAGGGCCTGACCGTGGTCGAGATCATGGACGCGATCCATGCGGGCGAGATCCAGGGCATGTATATTCTGGGCGAGAACCCGGCGATGTCGGACCCGGATGTGGAGCACGCGCGCGACGCGCTGGCGAAACTCGATCACCTCGTGGTGCAGGACATCTTCCTGACCGAGACCGAGAACTATGCCGATGTGATCCTCCCTGCGAGTGCATGGGCCGAGAAAACCGGCCCCGTGACCAACACCAACAGGCAGGTCCAGATGGGCCGCCCTGCCGTCCCGCCGCCGGGCGAGGCGCGTGAGGATTGGTGGATCACGACGGCTCTGGCGAAGCGGCTGGGACTGGACTGGACCTACGAGCACCCGAGCGAGGTGTTCAACGAGATGAAGCAGAGTATGAATTCGCTCGACAACATCACCTGGGAACGGCTCGAGGGGCAGAACGCGGTGACCTACCCGTCGCTGTCGCCGGAAGATCCTGGCCAGCCCATCGTCTTTGGCGATGCTTTCCCGCGCGACAACGGACGGGCGCGGTTTACGCCTGCGTCGATCGTAGCCCCGGCCGAGACACCGGACGCCGATTTCCCAATGATCATGACCACGGGGCGCCAGCTCGAGCATTGGCATACCGGCTCGATGACCCGGCGCGCGACCGTGCTGGACGCGGTGGAGCCTGAGGCGAACGCCTCGCTGCACCCGAAAACCCTCCGCGCGCTTGGCGTGGCCCCGGGTGAGATGATCACGATCGAGACGCGGCGCGGGGACATCACCGTCATGGCGCGGGCGGACCGGGCCGTGGCGGAAGACATGATCTTCGTGCCTTTCGCTTATGTCGAGGCGGCGGCGAACGTACTGACCAATCCGCAGCTTGACCCCCATGGCAAGATCCCAGAGTTCAAGTTCTCGGCCTGCCGGGTCGAGAAAGCAGGCGGACAGGCAGTCGCGGCGGAGTAGTGCGTCCGATGTTGCACTTACCCGGCTAGCAATGTGGCAAACGGCCTCCGGTCCGCTGTCGCGGTCCGGAGATGAGAAACCTGGCGTGCTCGCCCTTCGGGCGGCGCGCGCCGCGGGCGCGTTCGGCTTGTGTTGCGGAAGGCTGTGGGGCGTCCGCCCGGTTTTGACCACCGCAAGGTCCCTGCGGTGGCACAGTCACGGTCAGACGCGCCATGCGGATCCGCGGGTTACCGTCCGAAGATGCCCGCTTTCCCCAGCTTTTGCCGAGGCTCGTCAGAGGCGGCATAGATGTCGCCAGTCCAAATCTTGAAGTGCGGCCCGCCGCTGATGGTGTCTAGATCGGTGTCGGCGAGGTTTTGCGGGGCAATGTTCTGTTTCGTCATGTTATCTTCCTATCGGTTTGCAATTCTGGCGCGCAGACCCATTTCTGCCGGCCGGTGAGGATATTCTGGCTCCGCGATGTCTCAGGAGCATGTCGGCGGGCGTTTCAATTGTATCGGTGGCCGTGAGCGCGATGTGATGCGGCGCCTGCCCAAGTGCATCCGGGGGCCAAGTACCTTGACAGGCGGGCGGCGTTCCGGCATCCGCCCCCGATCATGGCCCAGAAGAAGAAAAAGCCCGACAACCGTCCCGCTGCCGAAAACCGACGTGCGCGGTACGACTATTACATCGAGGACACGCTCGAGGTTGGGATCATGCTGCAGGGCTCCGAGGTCAAGGCGCTGCGCGAGGGCAAGGCGAACATTGCCGAGAGCTATGCGTCCGTTGAGGATGGCGAGCTGTGGCTGATCAACAGCTATATCCCGCCGTTCAGTCACGCCAAGACCCAGGCGTTCGGTCATGAGGAACGTCGCCGGCGCAAGCTGCTGGTGCACAAGCGCGAGTTGGCGCGTCTCTGGCAGGCGACGGGCCGTCAGGGTATGACGCTGGTGCCGATCAAGCTCTATTTCAACGAAAAGGGCCGGGCGAAACTTGAGCTGGGGCTGGCCAAGGGCAAGAAGGCGCCGGACAAACGCGCGGTCGAGGCCAAACGCGACTGGCAGCGCGACAAGGCCCGCCTGATGCGGGAGCGGGGCTGAGCCCCTCTTCACGTTAACACTTCAAAGCTGGGGGATTCGGGGCAGGTGCCCTATATTCCTCTCATGCGCATTTTCGAGCGATTGATTGACCCATATGTGCCTGCCGAGGGGCCGCCGCCCCGGACGCTCTGGGCCTATGGGCGCTGGGCGCTGAAAGGGGCGGGACCGGCCATCGGACTGCTCGCGGTCCTCTCGATCATCGCTGGTGCGGCGGAGGCCGTGGCGGCGTGGCTGGTCGGCTGGGTCGTGGATCTGGCCGCCAAGTCCCCCGCGATCGAGACGTTTTTCACCGATAACCTGCTCGCTTTGGCATTGGTGACGGGCTTCTTTCTGGTGTTTCGCCCGCTGATCCTCAGCCTCAATGGCGCGGTCATGAGCCGCTCGCTCGGCACCAGTCTTTATCCGATGGGCGTCTTGCGGATCCACGGGCATGTGATGGGGCAAAGCCTCAAGTACTTCGAAGACGATTTCGCGGGCCGCCTCAGCCAGAAGGAAATCCAATCGACCTACGCGCTGGTAGATGTGGTGATGGAGACGCTGCACGCGGTGGTCTTCGGTCTGGCCACGGTGATCGGCGCGCTGGTCCTGTTACAGGGCGTCAACGGCTGGCTGAGCGCCGTTTTGATCGTCTGGTTTGCCGTCTATCTCGGCCTTGTCTGGTACTACTTGCCGCGCATTCGTCGTCTGTCGCGCGCGCGGGCCGATGCGAAATCGGTGATCTCCGGACAACTTGTCGACAGCCTGGGTCATATGGCGACGGTCAAGCTCTATGCCCATGCCGGACGCGAACATGCCGCCGCAGAAGGCGCCGTGCGGGCTTACCGTGAGAAGGCGCTGGCCTTCGGGCGGATGACCTGGGCGTTCCGGACCTGGCTCTCGGTGCTGTCGGGGGTTCTGCCGGTGGTGCTGATCGCTGTGGCGCTCTGGCTCTGGCAGACCGGCGTGGCCTCCCCCGGAGTGATCGCGATGGCGGGTCTGATCTCGACCCGGCTGGCGCAGATGTCCGGCTGGATCAGCTTCACGGCAATGGGGATCTTCGCCAATGTCGGTGTGCTGGAGGACGGCATACGCACATTGACGCCCGAGCATGAGTTGGTCGATGCAAAGGACGCCAAGGACCCGCCGAAGCTGAGCGGTGCCGTCCGCTACGAGGGTGTCACATTCCGCTATGGCCGCGAGGCGGGCGGTGTGGGCGGTATCGATCTCGACATCAAACCGGGTGAGCGGATTGCGCTGGTCGGATCGTCGGGCGCGGGCAAATCCACAATGGTCGGGCTTCTCTCGCGGCTCTACGATGTCGAGGGCGGGCGGATCACCGTGGACGGTCTGGACATTCGCGGGCTGACTCAGAACGGGTTGCGTCGTCAGATCGCCGTGGTCACGCAGGACACGGCGATGTTCAATCGCTCGGCGCTGGACAACATTCTCTATGGGCGGCCCGATGCGGGGCGAGATGCTGCGATCGCCGCGGCCCGCGAGGCCGAGGCGCATGACTTCATTGAAGGCATGCAGGATCCGAAAGGACGGCAGGGATATGACGCGCATCTGGGCGAGCGGGGTGTGAAGCTCTCCGGTGGGCAGCGCCAGCGCATTGCGCTCGCCCGGGCGATCCTGAAAGACGCGCCGATCCTGGTTCTGGACGAAGCGACGGCGGCGCTCGACAGCGAAAGCGAAGCGGCGATCCAGACGGCGTTGACGCGTCTGATGCAGGGCAAAACAGTCGTGGCCATTGCGCACCGTCTCAGCACGATCAGTCACATGGACCGGATTGTGGTGATGGAGCACGGCCAGATCATCGAGGAAGGTCCGCATGAGGCGTTGCTGGCCCGCAGCGGACGGTACGCACAGTTCTGGGCGCGCCAGTCCGGCGGTATGATCGGCGTACAGGCGGCGGAGTAACTTCCGCAGTAACCCGCTGGCTCAACCCGGTCCGCGCGTGCCGGGTGCGGGTGGATCTTCGGGCGGCCCGGCGAAGCACTGGGCGATCGACATCCACCGCGTTGCATTCTCGCCAGTGACCGCCAAAGCGGTGTCCGCAATGTTGCGGGTCTGGGTGACGACCTGACAAAACTCCGTGGCGGCGCCGGAGATTTTCTCGGTGTCCGAGGGCTCTCCCCACTCCCAGACCGCTCCGGAGGGCGCGCTGAGCTGAACCCACGGCATCGGCTCCGGCACGTCCTCTTTGCGGTTGATGAACGTCCAGCCATAGGTCTGCACACCGAGATGCGCGATGTTGCGGATGCGATCGCTGTCCTGCCGGACAATCCCCAGAAGGTCATGGATCTCTTGGCCATGCGCCCAGGTTTCCATCAGCCGCGCGGTGATCGACGAGCGCACGCTCATGTCTGGGCCTGCCCATTTTACCCGGGCCTTGGGATCGGCAGCGGAAAACCGGGGCGCCATGTCGAGATAGGTCGTCCGCCATGCCGCCAGCAAGGCCTGTCCCGAGAGGCCATCGAGCAACCGGTCGGTAATCTCCACCATGGTCTGGCCAGCGCGGCGGTCAGCATCGAAAGCACCGTATTCGTCTTGAAACTGCGCCGGCGCGGTCAGGGAAAGGTCGGCCATCCGGTTGAAGAAATGAAGATGCTGGATGACGTGATCCAACGTCCAGGCCTTGAACGCAGTCGGGCGTTGAAACTCCGCGTCGCTCAGAGGCTTCAGGACGCTGTGAAGCGCTTCGGACTCGGCGACGAAATCATCGACTTGCTGCATATCACCCTCGCAATGGACCCGGGCAGCATAGGCTGGCAATCTGGCCCGGAAAAGACGACCGGTGGATGGATGCAATGGACTTTGCGCTGACGGCAGAACAACAGGCGATGCTGGAAGGATTGGCGGCGGCGCTTAGCCCGTTTGATGATGCGTACTGGCTGGAGCGCGATCGCACGGCGACGTTCCCTGACGCATTCGTCAAGGCCATGGCGACGGGTGGCTGGCTTGGCATTGCAATGCCGGAGGCCTCGGGCGGGTCGGGTCTGGGCGTGACCGAGGCCGCGCTGATGATGGAAGCTGTCGCGCGATGCGGCGGGATGACCGCGGCCTCTAGTATTCACATGAACATCTTTGGGCCCAAGGCGATTGTCGAGCATGGCTCACCCGAACAGCAGGCACGCTGGTTGCCGGATATCATTGCCGGGCGGACCCGCACCTGTTTTTCCGTGACCGAGCCGAACACCGGGCTGGACACGACGCGGCTCACCACCCGTGCAGTGCGCCAAGGGGATCGGTACACAGTGAACGGGCGCAAGATCTGGTGCTCGACCGCTCAGGTGGCGGACAAGATCATGCTGCTGGCACGGACGAGCGACTATGACGGGGCTGATCCGACGCGGGGGCTCAGCCTGTTCTTTACCGATCTCGACCGCAATGCCATCGATGTGCGGGTGATCGACAAGATGGGCCGGGCTGCGGTCGACACCAATGAACTCTTCATCGACAATCTCAACATTCCCGCTGGTGATCTGATCGGCGAAGAAGGGCAGGGGTTTCGCTATATCCTTCAAAGCCTGAACCCCGAACGAATCCTGATTGCGATGGAAGCCGTTGGGATCGGATTGTCGGCGTTAGACCGTGCGGCCAAGTATGCGCAGGAGCGAGAGGTTTTCGGACGGCCCATCGGCCAAAACCAGGCGATCCAGCATCCTTTGGCCGAGGGATGGGCCAAGCTGCAGGCTGCGCGCCTGCTCGCGCTGAAGGCGGCGACTTTGTACGATGCCGGGGCCCCCTGCGGCGTCGAAGCCAATGCCGCCAAGTATCTCGCTGCCGAGACCGGGCTTGATGTCTGTCGTCAGGCCATCGCCACCCATGGCGGGATGGGCTATGCGCGCGAGTTCCATGTCGAACGGTTGATGCGCGAGATCATGGTGCCGTATCTCGCGCCAGTCAGCCAGCAACTGGCGCTTTGTTATGTGGCCGAACGCGCGCTGGGCCTGCCGAAATCCTATTGAAGCCTGGCGCGGCCTTATTCAGCAGCTTCGACTCCGATCAATCCGCCCGCCTGCCGGTCCCAGAACCGGGCATAAAGGCCGCGCTGGGCGAGCAGGGCGTCATGGGTGCCTTCCTCGACGATCTTGCCCTCATCAAGCACGATAATGCGGTCCATCCGGCGGATGGTGCTGAGCCGGTGGGCGATCGCGATGACGGTCTTGCCCTCCATCACGTCATAGAGCGTCTTCTGGATCGCCGCTTCGACCTCGCTGTCCAACGCCGAGGTTGCCTCGTCCAGAACCAGAATCGGTGCGTTCTTGAGGATCACCCGCGCCAGTGCGATCCGCTGGCGTTGTCCGCCCGAGAGCTTGACGCCGCGTTCGCCGACCTGCGCGTTATAGCCCGTGCGTCCCTCTGGATCCGTCAGATCCGCGATGAACTCATGCGCCTGCGCTTGTTCGGCTGCGGCCACCATTTCCTCTTCGGTGGCCGACGGCGTACCGTAGAGGATATTCGCCCGGATCGAGCGGTGCAGCAGCGATGAGTCCTGCGTGACCATGCCGATTGCGCCGCGCAGGCTGTCCTGAGAGACCCCGGCAATGTCCTGCCCGTCGATCAAGATGCGACCCTGTTCGAGATCGCGAAACCGCAGGAGCAGGTTCACCATGGAAGACTTACCCGCGCCAGAGCGTCCGACCACGCCGACCTTCTCGCCGCCTGCGATGTCCAGCGTGATACCGTCGAGCCCACCACGATCTTTGCCATAGTGATGGATCACGCCCTCAAAGCGCAGCGTGGCATCGGTGACCTGCAGGGCACCAGCCTCCGGCGCATCGACCACCTCGTGATCGACCGCGATCGAGCGCAGACCCTCCTTGATCACCCCGAAATGCTCGAAGAGACGGATGACAACCCACATGATCCAGCCGGACATCCCGTTCAGCCGGATACAAAGGGCTGACGCCGCCGCGACATGACCGATGCTGACAGTGCCGTTCATCCAGAGCCAGATGGCAGGGCCGAGCACGCCGACGATCAGCAGCCCGTTGATCACTGTGAGGCCCAGCGACAACTCGGTCATCAGCCGCAGGAACCGTTGAAACCGCAGACGCAGGCGACGCATCGCCGACAAGGCATAGGCCTCCTCGCGGCCGTTCTGCGCGAACAGCTTGACCGTTTCGATGTTGGCATAGGCGTCGACAACCCGGCCCGTGACCATGGACCGCGCGTCGGACCATTTCTCTGATGCGGAAGCCACGCGCAGCGCCACGTTGCGCACGTAAAGCGCGTAGATCACCAGCCAGAGCGCCAGCGGAATGGCGAGCAGAATGTCGATCTGCGCGAGCAGGATCATTGCCCCCAACGCGTAGGTGGCAGCGTACCAAAGACCCTCGAATGCCATGTAGGTGCTGTCCTCGACCGCAGGACCGGTTTGCATGACGCGGTTCGAAAGCCGCCCGGCAAAGTCCGACTGGAAGAACCCCATGGACTGGCCAAGCATATGGGTGTGCGCGCGCCAACGGACCTGCTCCTGCAGGTTCGACGCAACGGTCTGCTCGAGGAACAGGTGGTTCACCGCAATGGCCAGAGGTCGCGCGATCAGGATGAAGAGTGCCGCCAGTGTGACCTCGAGCCAATGGGTCCGCCAGAACGCCTCCGGCCCGGCTTCGGCCATCAGGTCTACGAGGCGGCCTGAATAAAAGATAAGCCCGCTCTCGATCACGGCGGCCAGAAGCCCGGTCAGCATGATCCACGGGATCCACTTGCGCATCGCGCCCAGCTGATACCGGTAGAATGCCCAGAGACTACCGGGGGGCGTGCCCTTGGCGAAGGGGGCAAACGGATCGATCAGATTTTCAAAGTAACGAAACATGGCGGCATCCAGAACACGAGGTTGGAGAGAGAGGCTCGACACGGCACGACCGCGGCCAGGCGGCGCGCGGGACTGACGGGATGCGCGTTCAGCGCAGCGGCGTCAGCTAGGTGTGCAGTGGTTCCAGCGCCTCATCATGGATGCCTCCATTTCCTCAACGCACGTATAGCGGGATTCGCGAGATTCGTCGAGAACCATTCCTTGCGTCCCTTCGGCCGAACCCGATATGCCGGACAGAACACGTTGAGACGATTGGAAAGACCGAGGGACTATGATGGACGAGAACATGGAGGCCCAGAAGGCCCGGGCCAGCGCCTGGTTTGCCGATCTGCGCGATCAGATCTGCGGCGCGTTTGAAGGGCTGGAGGACGTGCAGGCGACCGGTCCCCATGCCGATCTGCCCGCGGCCAGGTTCGAGCGCAAGGAGACGCGCCGCGCTGGCGAGGGCGAAGGCGATCAGGGCGGCGGCGTGATGTCGGTTATGCGCGGCGGGCGCTGTTTCGAGAAGGTGGGTGTCAACATCTCGACGGTATATGGCGAGTTGGGTGCGCAGGCGCAGCGATCGCTGACGGCCCGGCGTGAGATCCCCGGACTTGCCGACGATCCCCGGTTCTGGGCTGCGGGCATCTCTCTGGTGGCGCATATGCGCTCCCCGAAATGCCCGGCAGTGCACATGAACACGCGCATGTTCTGGACCAAGGGCGCGTGGTGGTTTGGCGGCGGCTCGGACCTGAACCCGATGCGCGAGGTCGCCGAGGATACGGCGTTCTTCCACGCCCGGATGCAGGATGCCTGCGATGCCCATGACCCGGCCTACTACCCAAAGTTCAAGGAGTGGGCGGACGAGTACTTCATGATCAAGCACTGGAACGAGCCGCGCGGCGTTGGCGGGATCTTCTATGACGACCTCTGCACCGGGGACTGGGAGGCGGATTTTGCCTTCACCCAGGATGTCGGACGCGCCTTCCTGAAGGCGTTTGTGCCGATCACCGAGAAGCGGATGGACGAAAGCTGGAACGATGAAGACCGGGCACATCAGTTGTTCCGGCGCGGGCGCTATGCCGAGTTCAACCTCGTCTATGACCGGGGCACACAGTTCGGCCTCCACACGGGCCATAACCCGGAGGCGGTTCTAATGAGCCTGCCGCCGCTCGCGACGTGGCCTTGACCGGCGTCTAAGCGCTGCGATTGCCTCGGACACGGTCCCGGGCCAGACCCGGGACCTCTGCGTGGACCCACGAGGAGATCCCGGATCGGGCCCGGGATCGCGCTAGAGGACTTCCCGTGACAGGAGCGCCAGCCCCGAGACCAACATCAGACCGATCAACAACAACCGGAACTGGTGATCGGTCAGCCGTTTGAACGTCCAGATGCCCAACGTTGCGGCCAGCATCGTCGCGGGCAGGGCAATCGCCATGGCAATCAGAACGGTGCGGTCATAGGCGCCTTGCCAGACGAGTAGGCCGGCGGAGATGCCAAGCACGATCACGTTGTAGGGCTGGAGCACCGCGCGGGTCTGCGCTTTGGTCCAGTCGCGCAGCGTCAACCACATGGTCGGCAGCGCGCCGGACAGCCCCGCCATCGACCCCAGCGCACCACCTACGAAACCGATGATTGCATCGATTACCGGTGTTGGGCGGGCGAGCTTGGGCAATTCGCTGCGGGTCAGGAAGAACGCGGCATAGACCAGCAGGAAGACGGCGATGACGATCTTGAGTGTGCGCGCGTCGACCCACTCCAGAAGGTAGAGGCCAAGCGGAATGCCGAGCAGCGCGGGGAGCAGAAACCGTGCCAAACGCGCCGGTTCGATGGAGTGGCGCACGACCCACGCGCCAGGCAACCCGCTGAAAACCGACATTGCCAGCACCAAAGCCACGGCTTGCACCGGTGCCATGATCTGAAGCCACCAGCCCAGAGCAAAGAGCGACGTGCCAAACCCCGCCAGCCCGTTGACGAACCCGCCCGCAAGCGCGCCGATGATGAGAAAAACGAGGTCGGCGGTGTCCATGGCGGTCAGGTGAGAGGGGAGCGTATCACTGAAAACGCTCCATCTCTTCAGGTGTGGCGTCGTACTCGGGGGCGCGGGCGGCAAGGGTCATCTCTCGGATCTTGCGGTCGAAGGCGATGAATTCCGTCTCCGGCACCTTCCAGTCGTTGATCTTGTAGCTCACGGTCAGCCCGTCCTCGATCTGGTATCGAAACTGGCACCATCGCGGCGTGTCGATCCAGACTGGCCAGGTGCAGCGTCCAACGAAGGGCAGGCCGTTGTGCTCAAAGTAGGCGCCGGGAAGCGCATGGTATCGCGCAGGCACGCGATCATAGCCAACGATCTTTGGTTGGTTTGCTTCGTCTTTCCATCTATCGTTACAAAGTTGCGTTTTACCCTGAGCTGAACTGCATGCTCGACATACTTCGAGTTGACCGGGCAGAATTTCGCAGTGCTCTGTCCCATATTGCTTGATCAAGTTCTCGAACAATCGCAGAGCCCCACGTTGAATGTGCAACGGACCCTCATGTCCGAAAATCCCCAGGCGCTCCAACTGGTTGGTTTCGTGCTTGAGTGCACCCTCTGCCACTGGCCAGTCCGGCCAGTTTGGAAAGCCGATGCTGTTCACCACCAGCAGATTGCCGGGACAGCCCTCCGGCGGCAAGTCAGGACCGACGATTGGCCCCCAACCTACTCTCGCCGAGAAAAATACTGGTTCGAACGCGAAGGCAACTCCCGAGATAAGGCGGATGATGATCTTGCCGCCGTTGTCCTGCCAGCAGGTATCGGGATCGAACGTCCCGCGCGTGGTCTCGGCCGCCGCTGGCGATGCGATCCGCAACAGCAGTGCAAGAAGGAGGTCCCGGGTCTTTGCCCGGGACGCCATCGCGTCACTCCATCACGGGGATGGAGAAGTCGGCGCCTTCCTTGATGCCGGTCGGCCAGCGTGAGGTGATCGTCTTGGTGCGTGTGTAGAAGCGGAACGCGTCCGGGCCGTGCTGGTTCAGATCGCCGAAAACCGATTTCTTCCAGCCGCCAAAGGTGTGGTAGGCGAGCGGCACCGGGATCGGCACGTTGACGCCGACCATGCCGATATTGATGCGGTTGATGAAGTCGCGCGCGGTGTCGCCATCGCGGGTGAAGATCGCGGCCCCGTTTCCGTATTCGTGGTCCATGGCGAGGCCGAGGGCTTCTTCATAGGAGGAGGCGCGGACGGTCGAGAGGACCGGGCCGAAGATCTCCTGTTTGTAGATGTCCATGTCCTTGGTGACATTGTCGAAGAGACAGCCGCCGATGAAGTTGCCGTCCTCGTAGCCTTGCATGCGGAAATCACGGCCGTCGACGACGAGATTGGCGCCTTCCTCGACGCCGCGATCCACGAGACCTTTGACGCGGGTATAAGCCTCGCGCGTCACCAATGGGCCGAAGTCGACATCATCGCCTGCGGTGTAGGGGCCGATCTTGAGGCTTTCGACTCGGGGCGCGAGTTTCTCGACAAGCCGGTCTGCGGTTTCCTCGCCCACGGGCACGGCGACCGAGACCGCCATGCAGCGCTCACCAGCTGCACCATATCCAGCGCCGATCAGAGCATCGACGGCCTGATCGAGATCCGCATCGGGCATGACGATCATGTGGTTCTTGGCGCCGCCAAAGCACTGTACGCGCTTGCCGTTGGCGCAGCCGCGGCCATAGACGTACTCGGCAATGGCCGTCGAGCCGACGAAACCGACCGCGCCGATGTCTTCGTCATCGAGGATCGCATCGACGGCTTCCTTGTCACCGTTGACGACGTTCAGCACGCCCTCGGGTGCACCGGCTTCGAGCATCAGTTCGGCGAGCATCAGCGGCACCGAGGGATCGCGCTCCGATGGCTTCAGGATAAACGCGTTGCCGCAAGTGAGCGCCGGGCAGAACTTCCACATAGGGATCATGGCGGGGAAGTTGAAAGGGGTGATGCCGGCTGCAACGCCCACCGGTTGGCGCATCGAGAACATGTCGATGCCCGGGCCTGCACCATCGGTGTACTCGCCCTTGAGAAGATGCGGCGCGCCGATGCAGAACTCGGCGACTTCGAGGCCGCGCTGCACGTCGCCTTTGGCGTCCGGAATGGTTTTGCCGTGCTCACGCGAGAGCGCTTCGGCCAGTTTGTCCATGTCGCGTTTCAGGAGCGAGACGAACTCCATCATCACGCGGGCCCTGCGCTGCGGGTTCTGTGCGGCCCAGTCCGGCTGTGCGGCCTTGGCGTTCTCGACCGCCGCGCGCATCTCAGCGGCGCTGGCCAGCGGACATTTTGCCTGAACCTCGCCGGTCGCTGGGTTGTAGACATCCGCAAAGCGGCCCGACGTGCCCTTCACGTGCTTGCCGCCGATGAAATGTGTGAGTTCCGTGGTCATGACCATCCTCCCCTGAAAGTGCCGATTGGGTTTGGAGAGGTTGGTTCCCGGTTTTCGGCGCAAGGTCAAGGGGCAGTGCCACCAAGGGTCTGATCAAAGCGTGATATGCCCCGCGCCATCGTGGATCACGGCATCGGCTTCGATCTCGATCACCATGCCGGGCTGGTTGAGCCCGCATTCGACGCCGCATGAGGCGGGGTCGATCCCTTTGAATACCTCGCCATGTGCGCGAATGAAGCCGGGGCCGTGTTCGCTGAGGCTGGTAAGGTAGGCGCGTGTGCGAACGACGTGGGTCAGCCGCGCACCAACAGCCTCCAAGGCGTCCTCGATGCGCCGAAGGATATACCGCGACTGTGCATAGGCATCTCCGGGGGCGTGGAGTTTGCCCGACGGCTCAATCGCCGTGGTGCCCGCGATGTAGACGAAGGGGCCGACGCGTTTGGCGCGGGCATAGGCGCCAATGTCTTCCAGTCTGCCACCGGATTTGAAGGTCTCGAGGGTCATGCGAGGCCTGCGCCGCTCCCCCGCATCGCCGCGCTTGAGGAGGTGGCAGCGAGTGCCCACCCACCCGCGGCGCAGGCCCGGCTGCGATCGTGTGTGCGGCACGGGCTCAAGGGGCCAGTCTTTCGCGGATGGTCTTGGCGGCGGCATGTAAAGCGGTGTGCTCAGTTTCGGTGAGCGTTATCTCGTCGACTTCGATCAGGCCCGAAGCCCCGAGATGGCAGGGCACCCCGAGCACCACACCGTCAATGCCGAACTCGCCGTCGAGACGGACCGAACACGGGACAGGACCGCTTCGGGCGCCGCGGATGTGGTCGATCACTTCCGCCGTGGCATGGGCGGGTGCAATGGTCGCCGAGCCGGTTTTCTTGAGAGCGACGACCTGACCTCCGCCGGTTACAGCATCGCGGACGCAGGTTTCGGTGGCCTCGTGTGAGAGGAAGACGTCCAGTGCGCGGCCCTTGATGGTCGAATGGCTGGTGACCGGTACCATTTCGTCGCCATGGCTGCCGAGCGTGACGGCGGTGACATCCGCAGGAGTGACGCCTGCGGCCTGCGCCAGAGCTGTGCGAAAGCGCCCGCTGTCGAGGGTGCCGGCCATGCCGAGAACCCGGGTGCGGGGAAAGCCTGTGGCGCACAGCATCTCGGTCGTCATCTCGTCCAGTGGATTGGTGACGACGATGACGATGGCTTCAGGCGCCTGGGTCCGGATGGCTTCGGCCGCCGCACGGATGACGCGCCGGTTAACCTCGATCAGATCGGAACGGCTCATGCCCGGCGTGCGAGGGCGTCCGGCGGTGACGACCACGATCTCGGCGTCGGTGACATCGCTGAGCTGGGTGCTGCCTGAGATACGCGCCGCCGTCCCCGTGATCCCGGCGGTATGGGTCAGATCCAGCGCAGTGGCTTCGGCTAGGCCGGGGACAACATCGATCAGGGCGATCTCGGATGCCATATCCGCAGCGGCGCAGATCGAGGCGAGCGCGCCGCCGACGCCGCCTGCGCCGATCAGGGCCAGTTTGCCAAGCCGCCGGGCTGCCGGGGCGGTGGACGGTTTGGGAGAGACCCATCGGGCCCCGCGTCGGTAAAGATGCCGGCGTGTCGCCGCGGCGCCATCCATCTGGGGCTGGGCCGGGCGTTCAAGCGGGCCGTCCGTAAGGGCGACGCCAAGACGATGGGCACTGTCGCGGGCCATGTCCGTGACGATGTCGCCGGGCAGGAT
>CAYYZH010000101.1:6226-15054 GCA_964475765.1 uncultured Limibaculum sp. | reverse complement strand
AATTTTTCCAGCTTATACTATTCGTAACTCAGCGCCCGCGTCTTGCCCCGAAAGATCCAGTAGGCCAGAACTGAGTATCCAATGATGGTCGGCAGCACGAAGCAGGTACCGATCAGGATGATGAACAGGCTCTCCGGCGCGCTGGCGGCTTCATAGATCGTCAGGGACTCCGGCACCACGTAGGGGTAGAACGAATAGGCCATCCCCGCGAAGGCTAGGATCATCAGTGATGTAACGGTTACAAAGGGCACCCAGGTCCAGCGTTCGACCGGGTCGGGGGCATAGCTGAGCGATAGCCAGAGGATGACGAACAACGCCCCCGACGCCAGAGGAAGCGGCGCAAGGAACAGGATCTCGGGCACCGAGAACCACTTGTCGAAAATGCGTTCGCTAACGATAGGTGTGGCGATGGAGATAGCGGCGACGCCAAGTAGCGCGCCCCACTTGGCCCGGCGCGCCCAGGCGACGGCCATTTGTTGTAGCGCACCTTCGGTCTTCAAGATCAGCCAGCATGCCCCGATCAATGAGTAGCCGATCGTCAGGAACACCGCGGTCAGCGCGGCGAAACCTAGGTTCCACCACGTGTGGTCTAACCCCATGACGTAGAGACCCAGCATGAAACCTTGCGATAGCGATGTCAGGGTCGAGCCGATGAAGAAGGCGCTGTCCCACATGGATTTGCTTTCAGGCGGCGCCTTGGCGCGGAATTCGAACGACACCCCGCGCAGGATCAGCCCCAGCAGCATAACGGTGCAGGGCAGGTATAGCGCCGTCAGGATTTCCCCATGCGCGGCAGGGAAAGCGACCAGCAACAGGCCAACCGCCAACACCAACCAGGTTTCGTTCGCGTCCCAGAACGGTCCGATCGAGGCAATCATTCGGTCCCGGTCCCGGGGCGCTGCCTGGGGCAGCAGGATGCCGACGCCCAGGTCAAACCCGTCCAGCACCACATAGATTAAGATCGATAGACCCATCAAAGCGGCAAAGGCGACGGGCAACCATTGGGTGGGGTCTCCGAAAAAATCCATCGTGCTTACTCTGCCGGGATTGCGTTGGGGTTGGTGCCACCTAGGCGCACGTCCTTGCGGTTCGGGGCACCCTTCGCGCCGCGCCGCGCCAGGTAGAAGACGACGCCGATATACGTGACCGTCAACACTGCATAAACCGTCAGGTAGGCGATCAGCGTGGACAGAACCATGGGGGCGGGCACGTCGCCAACGGCGCTCTCGGTCGTCAAGACGCCCTGAACCAGCCAGGGCTGACGCCCGATTTCCGTTGTGTACCAGCCCGCCAATGTTGCGACCCAGCCAGAGAACGTCATTGCCACCAATCCACGCAGAATCCATGGGTTCAGATTCTCTACCCCGCGCCTGCGGATCAGGTATGCGGTGCCCCACGCGACCAGCAGCATCAGCATACCGGTGCCGACCATGATCCGAAACGACCAGAAGACAGGGGCTACGGGCGGGTGCAGATGGGTACCGTCCTCGGCTACGAAATCATTCAGACCCGGCACCTCCCCATCCATTCTGTGGGTCAGGATCAGGCTGGCCCCCGAGGGAATTTCGATGGCGTAGTGGTTTGTCCGTGCCTCTTCATCCGGCAGACCGAACAGGACCAGAGGCACGTTGCCCCGGGTTTCCCAGTTACCCTCCATCGCGGCAACCTTCTGGGGTTGGTGTTCCAGCGTGTTCAGGCCATGGAAGTCACCCGCCAAAATCTGCAGTGGGATGAACAAAGCGGCAGTAGTGATCGCGGTCCTGAGCGCCGTGACTACCCCGGCCGATCTATCGCCGATCAACATCCGGAAGGCCGAGACGCCCGCGATCACGAAGGCGGCGGTCAGGCCAGAGGCGAGCAGCACATGAACCAAACGGTATGGCATCGACGGGTTGAAGATGATCGCCCACCAATCCGTTGCATGCACGATGCCATCTCGCACCTCATACCCCGCGGGCGTGTGCATCCAGGAATTAAGGACCAGAATCCAGAAGGCGCTCATGGTCGTGCCGATGGCGACAAGGAAGGTGGCCAGCGTGTGCACCCAGTTGGGCACGCGGCTCATCCCAAAGAGCATAATGCCGAGGAACACGGCTTCCAAGAAAAATGCCGTCAGGATCTCATAGGCCAGAAGTGGTCCCGCGACATTTCCAACGGTTTCCATGAACCCGGGCCAATTGGTGCCAAACTGGAAACTCATCGTGATGCCGGAGACGACACCCAGTGCAAAAGTCAGGGCGAAGACCTTCACCCAGAACATGTAGGCGTCCATCCACCGCTGTTCGCCGGTCGCACTGAAACGCAGTTTGAAGAACAACAGCAGCCAGCCCAACGCGATCGTGATCGTCGGGAACAGGATGTGGAACGAAATGTTTGCGCCGAACTGAATGCGCGAGAGCAGCAGGGTGTCCATCATCGGATCTGAACGCTTCCTTACAGATAGGTACCGGATAAGATCATGGTGGGATGTGGCGCGGATCTTCTTGAATGAAAGCATCCCGCGCCAATCCGACGCGGGTTAAATTTCTATGAAACGTAAGGCCTTACGATCTGATTTGCGCAAGGGCGCTGATGCGGCCGCCGATGGCTTTGCTGCAACGCGCGGGTTGGTTGAGTTTATCTCAAGCCAGTGCCCTTACTTGACCCGGTCTGACCGACTGAATCTGGTGGTTCAAGACCTACATGTCGATGAAAACTTCCTTGCATTGAGCGCCGAATGTGCGGGCGCGCAGGATCCCGCCGGTGTGACCTTTCAGCCGGCCGATGCCGGTTTTCGCCAGTGATCGCAGTCCGTAGCCGTGTTCCTTCTGCCAGGCCATCCGCCCGTGGTCGGCTATCATGGAGCTATGTTTCTCGCGTTCGGTTGTGATCAAAGACAACGACCGAAGCGAACGTGACGCTCGCTTCGATCACAGTTCTTCCATTGAAGAGTTGCCTTCGACGAACCTAGGCAGCGGTCTTCAATCCGATCACCTGCGCCATTGTCTCGCCCATAGAGGATGGGTTCGGCGCGACGGTGATCCCGGCCTGCTCCAGGATTTCGACCTTTTCTTGCGCGCTTTCGCCAAAGGCAGAAATGATTGCACCTGCATGACCCATCTGCCGACCCTTGGGCGCAGATAGTCCCGCGACATATGCAACAACAGGCTTGGACATGTGATCCCGCACGAACTCGGCAGCCTCGGCTTCTTGCGGACCGCCGATTTCGCCGATCATCATGACAGCCTGGGTCTGAATGTCAGCTTCGAATAATCGCAGGATGTCCTTGAAAGAAGATCCGTTGATGGGGTCGCCGCCGATGCCAACGCTGGTGGACACGCCGATCCCCAGTGCTTTCATCTGGCTGGCAGCTTCGTAGCCCAGGGTTCCAGACCGCCCGACGATCCCCACCGTGCCCGGCATGTAGATTGATGGCGGCATGATTCCCATGAACGCCTTACCCGGCGAGATAACGCCTGCGCAATTCGGCCCGATAAGGCGCATCTTGCGCTCGATGGGATAGCGGCGCAGGAAGCGTTTCACCCGCATCATATCCTGCGCCGGGATGCCGTCAGTGACACATACCGCCAGTTTTATTCCGGCGTCTGCGGCCTCCATGATCGCGTCGGCGGCGAAAGGGGGCGGCACGAAGACCAGGGTTGCCTCGGCACCGGTGGCCTCGACCGCCTCGCGGCAGGTGTTGAAGATCGGGCGGTTCAAAACGGTATCTCCGCCACGGCCGGGGGTGACGCCGCCAACCACGTCGGTGTCCGCTTCGATCATCTCCATCGCGTGGAACTGACCGATGCGACCGGTCATGCCTTGCACGATAACTTTGGTGTTTTCGTCAATCAGAATTGCCATGGGTGTTTTCTCCCTCAAGCGGCCATGCGCGGCCGGGCTGCGACGGCTTTGTTGGCTGCGTCTTCCAATGTGTCTGCGGTGATGAGCGGCAGGCCAGAGCCGTCGATGATCTGCCGGCCTTCTTCCACGTTCGTGCCCGCGAGGCGCACGACGACAGGGACAGTCAGATTCTCCATCTTGTAGGCTTGGACAACGCCCTCGGCGATCCAGTCGCAGCGGTTGATGCCCGCAAAGATGTTCACCAGGATCACGCTGACATTGCCGTCGGTCAGAACCGTGCGGAAGGCTTGGCAAACCCGCTCGGGGCTGGCGCCGCCGCCGATATCGAGGAAGTTGGCGGGCTCGCCGCCTGCCAGTTTGATCATGTCCATCGTGGCCATGGCCAATCCGGCACCATTGATGATGCAGCCGATGTCACCATCCAGCCCGACATAGGCCAGGCCATTGTCGGCGGCATTTGACTCGCGCGGGTCTTCCTGGCTGCGGTCGCGCAGTTCGCTGATCTGCGGCCGGCGAAACAGGGCGTTTGTGTCGAACGACATCTTGGCGTCCAGCGCCACCAGATCACCCGCACCCGTGATTACCAGCGGATTGATTTCGACCATCATGGCGTCAAGATCACGATAGGCGCGGTAACAGGCCCGAAGGGTCGCGACCATCGGCGGGATCTGAGTCCCCGTCAGGCCCAGTTGGAACACCAGTTCTCGAGCCTGAAACTCAGCCAACCCAACGGCGGGATCCACGACCATGCGGCAGAGGCTGTCCGGGTCTTTTTCCGCCAGTTCCTCGATTTCCATCCCACCTTGGGCAGAGGCGACGATCATGATCCGCTCGGTTTTGCGGTCGAGCACAAAGCCAAGGTAAAGTTCCTGCGCGATGTCCGAGGCTTGCTCGACATAGACCCGGTAGACGCCTTTACCGGCATCGCCGGTTTGCTTGGTCACAAGCTGTCGTCCGAACAAAGTGCCCGCGAATTCCCGGACCTCTTCTTCAGATTTACAAACCTTCACGCCGCCCGCTTCCCCACGACCGCCCGAATGGATCTGGGCTTTCACGACCCAAGCATCCCCACCGATTTCGCGGGCGCGATAGCTGGCCTGTTCGGGGGAATACGCAAGCCCCCCCTTGGGCGTTGGCACGCCGAACCCTGACAGAATTTCTTTCGCTTGATACTCGTGGATATCCATGACGTTCCTCCCCTCTGGGGTTTAAGTTCAGGCCCGTGCCGCGATGGCCTCGGCCACGTCGATGACGTTCATCGCCATCTTTTCCGATGCTGCGTCGATCATCTTGCCCTCCAGCGAGGCCGCGCCCTTGCCTTCGGATTCCGCCTTGCGAAGTTCGACAACGATTTGCCGGGCGCGGGCGATTTCATTTTCGGGGGGCGAGAAAACCTCGTTTGCCAGTTCGATCTGGCTGGGGTGGATGGCCCACTTGCCCTCGCAGCCGAGCGCGGCGGCGCGGCGGGCGCCGTCCCTGTAACCCTCGGGGTCCGAGAAGTCGCCGAATGGCCCGTCGATGGCGCGCAGCCCGTAGGCGCGGCAGGCGATGACCATCCGGCTGATCGCGGCGTGCCATTGATCACCCGGGTAGTCAGGGTTCAGGCCGCCAATGTTGACGGTGCGGGCGCGCAGGGATGCGGCATAGTCGGCGACGCCAAAGTGCAACGCCTCCAGTCGTCCGCCGAACTGCGCGATGGATTCGACATTGGCCATGCCGAGCGCGGTTTCGATCAGCGCCTCTAGGCCGACGCGGGTTTCAAACCCTTTGGCCTGCTCGATTTGATTGACCATGGCCTCAACCATATAGAGGTCCGACGTGACGCCGACCTTGGGCACCAGAAGGGTGTGCACCTTGTCGCCCGCTTGCTCCATCACGTCGACGACGTCGCGATACATGTAGTGCGTGTCGAGACCGTTGATCCGGACCGAAACAGTTTTGCCTTTGCCCGCCCACTCAATGTCATTCAGGGCCTGGATGGCGTTCTTGCGGGCCTGCTCTTTTTCTGGTGGCGCGACGGCGTCCTCGAGGTCGAGGAAAACGTAATCTGCGGTGCTGTCGGCGGCCTTTTCGACCATCGTGGCGTTGGACGCAGGCACAGCGAGTTCCGAGCGCTGCAGACGTTGACGCCGCAGCGGGTGCAAAGTGTGGCTCATTGGTTTTGTCCTTTGCGGGGACTTGCCCCGGTGGTTACTCCGCTGCGATTTTCAGAGCGGGGCTTGCATTGGCTTCGGCGTACCAGGCTTGAGCGGCGGCAACGCCAGAGCCGAATTCGATGTCCGCGCCTGCCTCGACTAGCGATAGCTCCGCCAAGGACAGCGCCGTCAGGCACATGCCCTCGTTCAGGTCACCGAGATGGCCAATGCGGAAGGCCTTGCCTGTGAGCTTGGCAAGACCGGTGCCGAAGGAGGTGTTGTATTTCTCGTACCCGATGCTGATGACATCCCGTGCATCCACGCCTTCTGGCGTACGAATGGCCGACACGGTGTCGGAGTACCAAGACGGATGCTCAGCAACCAGTTCCAGCCCCCAGGCGTGAACGGCGCGGCGCACGCCTTCTGCCAAACGCTGATGCCTGGCGATCACGTTATCCAGGCCTTCGGCCATGATCCGGTCCAGCGACTGTCGCAGACCATGGAACAGTTGTGTGGGCGGCGTGTACGGGAAATGCCCTGTCACGTTGGTCTTCAACATGTCTTCGAACTCGAAATATGCGCGGCGCATGGTCGAGGACTTTGAGGCCTCCATCGCCTTTTCGCTGAGCGCCAGAATCCCCAGACCTGCAGGCAGCATGAGGCCTTTTTGGCTTCCGGTGACGGCGACATCGACGCCCCAGTCATCCATGCGGAATTCGATGGATGCAATCGATGATACGCCATCGACGAACATCAGAGCGTTGTGGAAGCTCTCATCCAGCACCCGGCGCACGCCCGCGATGTCCGAGGTCACGCCGGTCGCGGTTTCGTTGTGGGTGACGAAGACAGCCTTGATTTCGTCTTTGGTGTCGGCGCCCAAGCGGCGGCCGTACTCCTCTACCGGAACGCCGGCGCCCCAAGGCACGTCGATGCACTCGACCTGAAGGCCAAGCCGTTCCGCCATTTCAACCCACAGGCCCGAGAATTGGCCGAAGCGCGACATTAGAACCTTGTCGCCCGGGTTCAGGACGTTTGTGATCGCAGCTTCCCAGGCGGCGGTACCGGACCCTGGGTACATCATGATTGTACCGGTTTCGGTGCGACAGACCTTCTTCAGGTCCTCGAACAGGTTCAACGTCAGATCGCCGAAGTCGGGTGCACGCATGTCCTGCATGGACACGTTCATGGCTTGACGGACGGTTTCCGGCACATTGGTTGGGCCAGGGATGAAGAGGTGGTTCAATCCGGTGCGCATCGATGATCTCCTGTGAACAGGTTCTTGTTGACGATGCGTCATGCCCGGTGCGGCGGGATTCCCAAAGGCAATCCGGGTCGTATTGTGAATGCGAGATTTTACAGATGTTAGTTTTTGTGTAATTGTAAAATTCACAAGAAAGCCAAATCCTATGCGCAAAACCTTTATCGGCCCACATCTGCGGAAATTGCGGCTTGAGCGTCAGCAAACACAGGCCGAGATGGCGAAAACGCTCGGCATCAGCACGTCTTATGTAAACTTGTTGGAGAAGAACGAGAGAAGTGTCTCCGTTCCGGTCATCCTAAAGTTGTTCGACAGCTATGGTGTCGATTGGCGTGAAATCGCCGATGATGACAACACGGCCATGCTGTCCGATCTACGGGCCATTTTGCAGGATCCACTGTTCGACAATACCAAGCCAGATTTGGCCCAGTTGCGCGCGGCCTTGGTGCACAGCCCGGATCTGGCCCATTGCTTGTTGAAGCTGCACCGAGCTTTCCAGGCGGCAACGGACCAACTACTGGCTTCTGCCGAAAGCGAGTCCGCACCGTCCTCCCCGGTATTCGAGGCCTCGCCCGAGGCTACCGTCCACAACTTCTTCCGGGGACAGAGGAACCATTTCGCCGATCTGGAAACAGCGGCCGAAGCGTTCTGGAGCAACGAGCGAATTGCGACTGACGAGATTTACATCCGATTGAAACAACGCTTGCACCAAACCCACGGTCTTACGGTTCAGGTCGTGCCGGTGGGCGACCTGCCCTACACGCTTCGCGAGTATGACGAGGGCCGGGCCCGCGTTCTGTTGTCCGAGGCCATGGACCATCCAAATCGGGTGTTTCAATTGGCCCATGTTGCCTCGCTGATCGAACAGCGGGAATTGATGGATGCGCTGCTGTCCACGTCAGGCATCAGTGACGAACGCGGCTTGGCTCGGTGCCGCGTCGAACTGGCCAACTATGCTGCCGCCGCGATCCTGATGCCCTACAAGCCGTTCCTGGCCGAGGCACAGGCCTGCAAATACGATATGGACCACCTGTCCACTCGGTTCGGGGTCAGCTTTGAACAAGCCTGTCACCGGGCCACCACCTTGCAACGGCGGGGGGCCCAAGGCGTACCCCTGTTCTTCATGCGCGTGGACAAGGCTGGGAACGTGTCCAAGCGGTTCAACGCTACGGACTTTCATCTGGCTGAGCATGGCGGCGCGTGCCCGCGGCTGGACATCCATACCTCTTTCCGGACGCCGGGGCGGATTGTCCCTCAGTTCGTCGAGTTGCCGGATGCCAGCCAGTTCTTCGTCTTCGCGCGCACCGTCGATCGGCCAAATTTCACGCGGCACAGCCAGGATGTCCGACTGGCCATCGCGATGGGGTGCAGCATCGAACATGCCGAGAGCATTGGCTATGCAGAACATTTCAGCATGACCGGAATTCAGCCGACGCAGATCGGCATCAACTGCCGGGTCTGCCCCAGGTCCAATTGCGATCAGCGCGCACATCATGCCGTCGTTATGTCTCAGCCTGTGGATGCAAACCGGAGAGGCGCGACGAGATATGAAAGTTGATCGAGTTGTGAAGAGTGGCACGGAAGGTTCTGTC
>CAYYZH010000101.1:0-6126 GCA_964475765.1 uncultured Limibaculum sp. | reverse complement strand
TTGATTCCAGCGATGTTCGCGCCGCTCTTGTCGATCACGATTTTCCGCGGCAATCCGTTTACATTGAGAGCTCGGACAAAGAACGTAGTCGCGGCCTTCTTGTTGCGCCGTTTCGACAACATGAAATCGAGTGTCTTCCCGAACTTATCGACCGCCCGGTTTAGATAGACCCACGCGCCTTTGACCTTGATGTAAGTTTCATCCATCCGCCAAGACCGACCGGGCAGCTGTTTTCGACGACGGCCTTCTTCGGCGATCAAGCCAGCATATCGCGCGACCAAGCGATTTAGGGTGGCATGGTTAACGAAGACGCGGCGCTCTTCCATGATCTCCTCAAGATCAAGGTGTGAAACGCCTTGTCGGACATAGAAGTAGACGGCGAACAGGATCACTGGCTTTGGGAACCGCACGCCCTTGAAAGAGATCGCCATGCTGGTCTCCACACTTCCGCTGATAATCGCAGGCTCCTGCCCAACCAGGATCAGTTGTGAAAGTTTGCGACAGAACCGTTCGACATTGATCAGCATCCGGTCACTGTCGATGTCACAGAGCTCGAGGTTGCAGACCTCCGCTGCCCGTAAACCGGCACCATAGGAAATACTAAGCGCGGCACGGTATTTGAACCCCGGCCGAGGTGCTGCCATCGGCGAATCCTGGACCTCTTCGACGCTGAACATGACCGGCAGTTTCTTCGGCTGGGTCCGAAATTGCATGAAGTGCTTCATCTCTTCACGCCCGCAGGTCATACCGAAAAAGAAACGCAGAGCGACAATGCGGGCATTGAACGTCATTTGCGAGACACCGGCGTTGGTCATGTGAAGTTGGTAGGCGCACAGCTCGTCGGGCGTTGCGGTATCAGGTGAGCGCTTCATGAACTTCGCGAAACCCTTAACCGCCGGGATGTGTGCCTTCTGAGCCGTCTCGCCCATCCCGCGGATACGCATGTCTTCAATCATCCGCGCGCGCAGCGGCGTGGTCCTCTCCTCAGTAATGGCAACCTCCTGTCTGTCGATTGAGAGACCCCAATCTTCAGAACGGGTCGAAGATCACCAAATGTCCGATCTTCAATTCAACGCAATAAGTCTGCAACAAGCGCCATTGCCGCGCGAGCGGCTTCGTCCATGGGCCGCCTGCTGATACCTCAGGTTCGGGCGTAGGCTGAGTCAGGGCGACCAGCCGCCTTGCGCCTACTCCAGACGTTCGAATAGGACACAGTGAACGATTGTTACGCAGGTGAAAGATTGAATTCTGAGCCGCTCTAGAGGCGAACAGTCGAGCCCCACGTTCCTTGGCCAATAACCGGGCATTTCTCGAGTAGAGCTTCCAGGACTGGTAGAAGCATGTTGAGCGCGTGATGGGGGCGTGTGTGAATGACGGACTGACAGAGTTCCTCTATTGTCAGACCCTGGACTTTAGATGGTTCAGGTTTTCCTTAGAATGATCTTGTCCAGTTCGGTTTCGTAACGGTCCGCTTCAACCGTGCGCTCTCTTTATCAAGGCTCTAGAGTTTTGACAGCTGAGCACGGCGCATCCCACCAAACCGCTTCCGCCAGTCGTAGTAACACGCATTGGTGATCCCGACGCTGGAGCAAGCGATACTTCGCGATCGGGATCTTGTCCCGGTATTGTTCGCTTAGCTTGTAGCACGTAGAATCGTGGATCAGGGGTGGAACGCGTTGCTTCTATGCCGACGTAAGCGAATTTGCGAACCAGCGCCGGTACGAATGGTTCATTGCAAAAAGATAAGTAGAAGATCGCCTTGGTGCTAGGAGACAGAAATGTGTCGCTTGATGAAAACACTATGCGATTTACGGGACGGCTCGCTGTCGTAACCTTGGAGAACGCCGAACCTTTTTGTGCTTGTGTCGGTAGTCATCAAGCGTTGCTCGAAACTCGGATCCACACTTCGACAGGGGCAATCGCATGGAAGTCTATGCTCGCCGACCCGATTTCGTTTCTGATCTTGGCCAGACGCCAAGTCGCGATACTGCATTTCAGTACGCCGGTGCCGATGTCCTGGACAGAGAGGACTTGAACCGTACGGTCGCGGATGTGCCCCGCACTTTGGGAGCCAACTCAGTCTCGCCGGAGAACGGGATGATCCTCGCATCCACGGCTGCGGTGCCGCTCGGTGGGCAGCTCACGATTGACGGGATCCGGCACACGCTGACAGGTGTCGGTTCCTCGCTACAGCTCAACGGCGCGACGACATTGTCTGGTGAGGCAGCGAAGCAGTTTCTCGGCAACGCGGCCCGCGTCGGGCGCATAGGCGGCCTCGGCCTGACCACCTTCATGACGGTGTTTCTCTGGGGCAGCAATCCGCCCGCTGGCCGGCAGCAGGCCCTCGAGCAGCAGACCTTCATGAACGAGTTTCAGGCGGCCAACCCCAACCTGACCTATACCCGAGAGGGCATCGTCACGCTGCCCGGCCAACTCGGCGTCACCCGCGTCGAGGATGCGGCCGGGCGTTATACGATCGCATGGTTGGATCAGGCCACCGGAACCTATCGGGTCAATCCCAACCTGAACGAGGATGGCAGCTTCACCTCCCTAAGCTCCGGCACGACCTATTTTCCCGACGGATCGGCGCAAGCAGCGGCCCGTCCGCAAATTGCTTCGCAAGTCCCGACGACCAGCAGACCGACGGTGCAGCAACCAAACACGCCCACCTATAATCCACAGGCTGATCTTGACTATGTCATGCAGGCCTATGACGAGAGCTACACGCAAGGGGGCTGGACCACGAACGAGGCCGCTGTCGATCAGGCGCTTGGCCGGTTGATCGAGAACGGCGTCATGTCCCCGACCGCAAGAGACTCGATTTCGCAATGGCGGAATTTCAACCGTCAAACCCAGTCTGCGCCGGTGATCGGCGGCGTGCAGGCAACCGTTCTGAACGGCAGAGAGACCTATGACGCGGTGCGCGATGACGTGCGCGCCGCGAACGGGAAGGCGATCGACAACGGCGCATTTGATCTGACCTCGGTCATCATCCCGACCGAGAACGGCCTGTCGATGCTGCGCACGGACATCACGCGTGGAGAGGCACAGTCCTTTATCAACACGATGTTGGATTCACCCTATCTGCTCAACGGGGTCTCCGCGTCGGACATCATTCGCGTGAACGGCCTGTCGCCTCTGCTGGGGGTGCTGGACCAGAAGGCAACTGTTCTCTCGAACCCGTGGGAGCGACTGCCCAATCCGTCCGTTCCGCAGGGTCTCCCACGCTTACCGCCAGCGGTGCCGCCCGATGCGCCCCGCCTGCCGCCGGCAGCCGACCCCCCTTCGATCCCGCCGGGCAACCCGCGCCTGCCACCGGCCGTGCCGCCGGATGCGCCACTGTTACCCTCCGCGGGGCAGACCGGACAGTCAGTGGCCGCGAGCCCAGCGTCCCCTCCGCCGGGGGGCGAGCCACCGGAGCCCATCGAAGGTCGCCTGATCGAGCCGTTCTCGACATGGACCATGGCGACGTGGTTGACGCATCTTGGCGGCAATGGCGTCGCGCAGGGGGTCCAATATGCGCACTTCAGACTGAGCGAGGAGACCCGAAAGGACTCTGAGCCGATCGACACGTCGAACATCCCGGGCGAGGTCGAGGAGTTCGTTCAAAACCCGCAAGCCTATCTTCGGCAGAACTACACTGGCGGGCCTTTGGGCATGTCGGTCGATGGGGCGATCTATAAGGAAACTTTACCCACCAACGAGGTACAGTACTTCCAGCGAATGCCCTCCGATCTTTACACAGCGTACGCCAACGAGCTTGGCAATCCCGACAAGATCAGGCTCCCGCAATATGTCGACATCAACGGTCAGGGCGAGGAGTGGGTTACCGTTGAGATGCGCCCACCGGCCCGGGACGAGCCGTGGCTGGGAGGCGAAGGCGTCGAGTTCATCGAACGCGAGACAAACTTTTCAGCGCCTTCGGGTCGTCTGGCTGTAACCGTTGGACCGCCGGAAGGAATCCGGTCGCGCCTGAACGGAGAGGTTACGATCCTCAACCCCTACTTCTCCGGTGACGCAACTCTGGTTGAGATCGTGCCAGCAGATGGCGCGGCGACGATCAGACAATACAACAACATCAATCTCGCGGTCATCGGCGGCTCGCTGCGCATGTCGGTAGGCAACAGCGACCTCGAGCGCGTCAACGACAACGACCCGACGCGGGGCCCACAACTGTCGATCACCGGCGGAACAACGGCGCGGGCACGGTTGTCCAACCGTCTCGAGTACAATCTTGTCTCCGGCACGCCCAACAATACGGGCGGAATGGATCCAACGTTCAGACCGGGCGAAGCGCGCTGGCGGTCGGTCCTTCAGGGGATCACGACAAGTTCGACAAGCGTTGTGCTGTCCGATCCGACCGGTGCGGTGACCGGCGATGTCACCAATGCAATCGACAACGCGCTGCCCGGTCAGTTTCAGTGGGATCAGGACACACCGGGCCGCCAGCGAGTGTTCATCAACGTTGGCCAGGACTTGTGGGTCAATGGCCCGGACGGGCGGTTTGGGCGGATCGGCTCCTTTACAAAGGACGATGCCGGCAATCTCATTCTGAACGCGTCAGGCAGTCCGGACCGCTCGATCTCCAGGACAAGCGGGTCACTGCTCGGCAACCCGACCGGCGAGTTCAACATTCAGATCGGCGTGCAGAACGACGATGTGCCCAATCTGCCCGATCTGGTTCAGGAGGGCGCTACGTGGGTGGCAAACCGGGCCGACCCGACACCCGCAACAGGGGCACGCGCCACCGAGGATACCGGTGAGGAACTCACGTCCTTCGTCCGCAGGGGCACGCTGGATCAGGCCACGCCGTTTCAGGGGGATCTCGGCACAGTCATGGACGGGTGGTCGCAGCTCTATGGCGGGGATGCACTGGTCTTGAGCGGGCGCAGGATGCCGACTACCCCCGAAGGTCAGGTGGCAACATGGCACTCACCCGAGGGACAGGAGCACATCCGGCTGGGTTGGATTGAAACGCTGGACGGTAATTATGCGACCGTCGAAACACTCATCCCAAAAACTGGCCGTGGCGCCGTTCCGCACGACACCGAGCAGGGTCTGTTGCTGCGCTACGCTATGGAACAGGCTGGAATGAGCGTTGGCGTCCCACTTACGAACGACGAAAAGATCAGTGTCGATCGTCGCATCCGGGACGGGGCAGTGCCGCCATCCCTTGTCAACTAGGCGTAGGAAACTCGATACTCTCCGGACATCTCCATTGAGTTCCCTAATTGGGAAACAAGGGGATGATCATGAACCGGGACCGCCGCGAGACTGCGCGTAAGCTGCGGATACTACGGTATGCAGATGAGATCGGCGACATCGCAAAGACTTGCCGGAACTTTGGTGTCGGCCGCATCAGTTTCTATCGCTGGTTTGCAGCGTTCCGTGAGCCCGATCAAACTGGCAGCGACCGAACCGCTTCGATCGACTTTGGTCCTCACACCCGAGTTTGTCCCTCAAACCAACTGAACCCAATTCTTATCTCAAACTACCCTGACTTCTGACTATTGCGGGGGTCGGCTATTAGTCCAAAATGCAGCTCGCCTTTTCAGCTCAAAATCGCACGGAAGGATCCAATGCCACCTCCGGGCTATCCATGTCCAAGGCGGCGCTGCGCTACGACTGAAGAGGCGACAGCCGCGCACTGTGAGAAGCTGGGCTATGGGGCGAGTGCTGCGCTCCATGAGGTTGCCGGGTGATGGAGATGATGAGGGTCACAGCGTATGTGCGTTGGCGACTCCCCGATCAAATCCCTACCAAAAACTCCGGTGTCCCTGCGGATAGCGGACCGGCAAGCACTAGATTCGGGCCTTCAATTCCATCGCATTCGTAGAAATTTTGACGTTCTCGATTTCTGTTTCCGCCTAGTGGAAAAGCTAATACCCTATTATAATCATACAGTTAAAGGGAATCTGGGGGCTCTATTCTGATTATCGCCTTAGATCGTAAATTAAACTGGACACTTGATTATGTAATTTACGTCTGACAATAATCTTCAGGTGGCATAGATGGCGTGTCAGAAGATGGCCGGCAGAAGTGTCACTCAAGGGCAGGCCCGGCTTCTATGGTCCGGGTTTGCAGAGCCGCAGAAGTTAAAAAAAGGGCTAGGGAGGCTATCTATGT
>CAYYZH010000100.1:0-15085 GCA_964475765.1 uncultured Limibaculum sp. | reverse complement strand
TGCGCAGCCGCTGAACCCACCTCCGGCAGCGCCGGCCCCAACAGGCGGCGATGCGCCCGCAGCCGAGCCCTATCAGCCGGAAAAACCCTTCCGACAGGGCGTGCGCAAGCCGGGTGTCTCACGCTTCATCTCCGGCACGAGGAGGCGCTGAGATGGCCATCCACCAAGGCCGCGGCTTTGCCGCGATCAACTACCCCATCGGCATGAACCTTGGCGGCGATCCCAGCCAGGCGCTGGTGCACTCGACGCCGGATGGCAAGTTCAAGGTCACGCTCTCGGCCATCGATCTCGGTCAGGGCATGAAATCCGTCACCCGTCAGATCGCGGCGGAGGCGCTGGGCATCCCCATCGCGGATGTCTATGTCGACACCGCCGACAGTGACACCGGCCCGCACGATATGGGCAGCTTCGCCTCGCGCGGCACGCACCGGATGGGCAACGCCGTGATCCGGGCCGCGACCGAGGCGCGCCACCAGATGCTGGAGGCGGCAGCGGAGGAACTCGAGGTCAGCGCCACTGACCTTGTCACGGACGGGCAGGGCAACATCCATGTGCGCGGTGCGCCGGGCCGGACCATCACGGTCGAGGACACCGCGACCGCCGCCCAGTTCAAGCAGGGCCGCACGCTGGCGGGCCGCGGAATCTTCCTTGTCCCGATGTCGGATGTCGATGCCGAGACAGGCGAGATGACGCCGGTGTCCTGCTTTGCCCATGCCGCTCTGGTGGTGGACCTGAACGTCGATGACGAAACCGGCGATATCGATGTCACCCAGATCAACTCGGCCTATGAAGTCGGGCGGGCTCTCAACCCCAAACTGGTCGAACAGCAGCTGATCGGGGGGGCATGGATGGGAGTTGCGCACGCGCTTTATGAGACGACCGAGCCGCACTACCCCGACCGAAGCCACGGCCCCGAGGATTTCAACCACTACCTGATGCCCGGGCCGGGGAACGCGATCCCGCACCATATCAGCATCCTGGAGCGACCCGCACCCGATGCGCCCTATGGCGGCAAGGGTCCGGGGGAGATGTGTGCAAACCCGGTGCTGCCCGCCGTGGCGAACGCGGTCTACAACGCGGTTGGCGTGCGCTGCGATAGCCTGCCGATCACGCCGGAAAAGGTCTTGCGCGGTATCCGCGCCAATGGCGGCGCGCGCCCGCAGGGTCAAAGATGACCGCCCCTGATGCTCAGATGTGGGGGACTGCATGCCGGTGACCCCCAGCATTGGCGGCATCTCCACGCCCGGCGCGTTGCGCCAAGCGCTGGGTGCGGCGCAGTACCTTGCCGATGACGGCTTGGCCACTGCCGCCTATCTCGCTTTGGCGCTGGGCAAGCCACTTTTGCTGGAGGGCGCTCCGGGTGTCGGCAAGACCGAAGCGGCCAAGGCCATTGGCGCCGTGCTGTCGCGGCAGGTCACGCGGCTCCAGTGCTTCGAAGGGATCGACGCCTCGGCGGCTCTGTATGAGTGGAACTATCCCCGCCAGATGCTGGCGATCCGGCAGGTCGGGGACGCCAACATCAATCTCTATGCCGACAGCTTCCTGTTGGAGCGTCCGTTGTTGCAGGCCCTGCGCGCGCCCACCGATACGCTGCTGCTGATCGACGAGATCGACCGCTCGGATGCCGAGTTCGAGGCGTTCCTGCTCGAGTTCCTCTCTGACTTCACCATTTCGATCCCGGAGACTGGAACGGTGCGCGCAACGCAGCCGCCGGTCGTTGTGCTGACATCGAACCGGACCCGCGACTTGCACGAGGCGCTCCGCCGCCGCTGTGTCTATCACTGGATCGATTATCCCGATCCGGCGCTGGAGGCCGAGATCGTCATGGCGCGCGCGTCTTCCGTGGCTGAGGCCACCGCTGCCGCCGTTGTGGCATCCGTCAACCTGATCCGGGCGGAGCCTCTGACCAAGCCGCCGGGGGTTGCCGAGACCATCGAATGGGCCGAGGGCGCGACGCTGTTGAACGCTCAAGGGGCGGCGTGGCCGGACGCGTTCCGCCGTGCCATCGGCGTGGCGCTAAAGGATCAGGATGATCTGGCCTATATGGCGCCGCGTCTTGATCAGGTGCTGCCGGGGCAGGCGGCATGACCCTGCCGCGCGCCATACGCCCCTTTGTCGAGTTCGCGGCCTTGCTGCGGGCGAACGGGTTCGCGATCGCGCCGGACCAGACCATGGGCTTCATCGAAGCGATCGGGTTGCTGGGCCCGCGCAACATGGGCGACATCCGCCGGGCGGCCATCGCGCTGCTGGCCATTCCCCGCGACCGATGGGAGGCGTTCGATCAGCTTTTCAACGCGCACTTCCTTGGCCACACGCTGCCCGCCGCGATGCCGGGGGATGAGGAAGAGGAAGTCGAGGCGCACGAGCCCGACGGCGCGGTCAGCGAGATCGAAGAGGACGCGGATGACGACGAGGCTGGACAGGACGCCGCGGCGACCGAGCGGCTGGGCCAACGCACGCTGATCCCGGAGGATCCGGAAGCCGCGCTGGCGGCGTTTGCCCGGACCGCGCCTGCGCGGCTGCCGCGTCGCCAGTCCCGGCGCTGGGTCCGGGCGCGTCGGGGGCCGCAGCCGGATCTGCGCCGGACGCTCCGCGAGGCCGTCAAGCGCGATGGCGAGATTTTCACGCTGGCCGAGCAGCGCCGCCAGATGCGCCAGCGCCGGATCGTGCTGCTGATTGATGTGTCCGGCTCCATGGCCGAACGCTCCGACGACCTCCTGCGCTTTGCACACGCCTTGGGGCAGGCGGCGGAGCGCTTCGAGGCGTTCACCCTCGGCACGCGCCTCACCCGGATTACCGCTCCGCTCAAGCTGCGCGACCGCACGCAAGCCCTCGACCGTGTGAGCCGCGTGGTGGCCGATTTTGACGGCGGCACCCGGATCGGCGAGGCGTTGCAGGCGTTCCTGTCAGTCCCCCGCTATGCAGGCTTCGCGCGCGGCGCCGTCACGGTGGTCCTCTCCGATGGGCTCGAGCGCGGCTCGCCCGAGGCGATGACCGATGCGGTGCGCCGCCTCTCGCGCATCGCGCGCAGCATCCATTGGCTCAGCCCGCTGGCAACCGATCCTGGCTTCACCCCGGAGACCGAGGCGCTGGCCCGCGCGCTCCCCTATATCGACCATCTCGGCGATGGCTCCAGCACGCCGGCGATCTGTGCCCACATCCTCGACATGGCGCGCGCGGCATGATCGACGCGCACCATCATATCTGGCGGCAGACCGACCTGCCCTGGCTGCTGGGCCCGGAGCAGCCGCGGATCTTTGGGCCCTATGCGCCGATCAAGCGTGATTACCTCATCGACGAGTATCTCGGAGATCTCAAAGGCACCGGTATCGAGAAGTCGGTCTATGTGCAGGCGAACTGGGCGCCGAACTGGGCCGTGGACGAGGCCGCCTGGGTGCAATCGGTTGCCGACAAGCGCGGCTGGCCGCACGGCATTGTCGGCTATGCCGACTTCACGGCGGCGGATGTGCGTCCTCAACTCGAGAAGCTTAAAGAGTACCCGCTGATGCGCGGCATCCGCCAGCAACTGCACTGGCACGAGAACCCGCTCTATCGCTTTGCCAGCCGACCCGATCTGCCCGCCGACAAACAGGTGCAGGCGAACATCGCGGTACTGGCCGAGTACGGGTGGACGTTTGATCTTCAGGTTTTCGCGCCCCAGATGACCCATGCTGCCAAGCTGGCCCGTGCGTGTCCGGACGTCACCTTCGTGCTCCAGCACGCAGGTATGCTCGAGGACACCTCCAGGGCGGGCAAGGCCGCGTGGCGCAAGGGTATGGAGATCCTCGCCGCTCGGCCCAACGTTGTTACCAAACTCAGCGCGTTCGGCACGTTCATCCACAAAAACGACCCTGATTTCATTGCCGAGAGCATCAGCAACACAATGAAGATCTTCGGCGCCGAGCGCTGCATGTTCGGCTCGAACTTCCCGATCGAGAAGATCTGGACGAGCTACGCCAAGCTTTTCGATGCGTTCCAGTCCGCCACCGCCAAACTGAAGAAGGCCGAGCGTACGGCGATCTTTCGCGGCACCGCCTCGCGGGTCTATCGGCTGGAGGCGGCGTGATGGTTCTGTGCACCATGGACCTACGCTGCGATACCGCTGCCCGCAGACACCCGCCCGGTGCAACCGGGCAGCGCCCGACTTCCCCCCGCAGGGCGCTTTTGCAAGGACGCAGGGGCCGTCGCAACGTCCACTTTGTGGTTACCCGCTCGAATTCATTCACGCAGCGATGCGCCCTCCAGGCCGGTCGCTGCCCGAAACTCACATCCGACGCATCATACAAGACAGACGACCGAGGGAGGACCCTATGCCACTGACAATTCACGTTCTGGACTATGGAGACATCGAGCTTGAGACCAGCTTTCTGGTGCTTGGTCATGAATGCGGGCGAGTGCGCCGGGTACCGGTCTACGGCTTCCTGATCCTCGGGGGCACACATCCCGTGCTGGTCGACACCGGCTATCGCGACAACGCGATCATGGAGAGCCTCGGGATGCGCGGGCTCCAGTTCCACGACAACATGATCGAGAACCAGCTTGCCAAGCACGGGCTGAAGCCGGGCGACATCCGCTATATCCTGCACACACACCTGCACATCGACCACGCGGGCAAGGACGACAAGTTCCCGATGAACACGACTGTGGTCATCAACCGCAAGGAGATGGAGTTCTCGGTCTCGGGGATCATGTACCCGCAATATCCCAAGCCCGATATCATCCACCTTGTCGAGCGGATCTATGAGCCCGAAGCGATGCGGTTCCTCGATCTCGAGATCACCGGCGCCGAAGAGATCATCCCCGGTGTCTGGTGCGAACCGGCGGGGGCCCATACCGAAGGCTCGATGAACGTGATTGTCGAGACGGCGGAGGGGCTGGCCTGTATCTGCGGCGACGTCATCTATGACTTCAACGATCAGATCGTGAACCATGTCCGCGTGAACAACTACATGGAGCCGCAGGTCACAGGGAACCATGCCGGCTCGAAGCGCGAGGAGAAGGGTGCGGTCAAGAAACTGCTGAACAACTATACCTTCCTCTTGCCGATCCATGACCGTCCGGCGCGCATCGAGAACGCGCAGGTGGTGGGGCGCCTTGGCATGACCGTGCCGGGGCCGCAGACCGAGACCTTGCCTGCGCGCAACTGGTTCCCGGCCTGAACCGATGCCGCAACGACGTGCATCCGAGGACGTCACCGTTCGGACCATCATGTTCGATGCTGACGGCGACGTGCCGAACAACCCATCGCTGCCGGTTGTCCTGATCAACGAAGCCCTGACCTTCGGGGACTGTAAACCCGGCAATGGCGGAACGCGGATCCCGAACACCGTCTCCGTGCTGTCATCGAACGGCTGGGGCGGGAACTGGGTCTACACCGTGTTCGACTACCACCACTTTCATCCGAACGCCCACGAGGCGCTGATTGTGATCAAGGGCTGGGCTGACATTCAGCTTGGCGGACCGGGCGGTGAGGTGGTTCGGGTGAAGGCGGGCGATGCCATGGTGCTGCCTGCGGGAACCGGCCATTGCCGCTTGTCCTCCAGCCCGGAATTTTCGGTGTGCGGGGGGTATCCCTCGGGGCAGGAGGACTACGAAACCCTCCAGGCGCTGCCGGGCTCCGGGGATGATCGGGCGGACCGCATCGCCAAGGTGTCGCTGCCGGTCACCGATCCGATTTTCGGCGCGAACGGTCCGCTGTTGGACGCCTGGTGCAACTGACTCTGGGGAGAGGGACATGTCGACTTCGTGTACATACGCCTGCCATACAGGTGCCATACGCTTGCGGTACGGATGCCATACAGGTGCCATACGCTTGCCATACGCCCTGATCCCAGCGCCAACAGCGACGATGTTGGAGGGCTGAGCCGATGTCCCACAGACCCATCGACACCCGCTTCTCCGACCTGATCGACACCTACGCGCCGGTGCGCCAGCTTGGCTCCGGGTTTGTCTTCACCGAAGGCCCGATCTGGCATCCCGTTGAAAAACATCTGCTTTTCTCGGACATGCCGGGAGATGTGCGCAGACGCTGGAGCCCGGACGGCCAGGTCAGCGAGGTCATGCGGCCCTCGAACAAGGGCAACGGGATGACCTATGACGCGGACCTCAACCTGCTGGTCTGCGAGCATTCGACCTCTTCGGTGGCCCGGTTCCGGCCGGATGGGTCGAGGGAGGTTCTGGCGAGCCATTTCCAAGGCAAAGAACTCAACTCTCCCAATGACTTATGCGTTCGGTCCGACGGTGCGATCTACTTCACGGATCCGACCTATGGGCGCATGGAACACTTCGGAGTGCCGCGCCAATTAGAGCTGGGATTTCAAGGGGTTTACCGACTTCCGCCGGGTCATCGCCCGGGGGACGAGCCGCAGCTGGTTTCCGATCGCTACATGTTCGGCCAGCCGAACGGGCTCTGCTTCTCTCCTTGCGAACAGTTCATGTGGGTCAACGATACCGATCAGGCCAACATCCGGATGTTCGATGTTGATGCCGACGGTCGGTTGATCAACGGACGCATTTTTGCCAGTGGAATCAAGGAGGAACTGCGCGCCGGTGTGCCCGACGGGATGAAGGCCGACATCCATGGAAACGTCTATGTGACCGCGCCGGGAGGTGTCTGGGTCTATGACTTTCACGGCGTGAAACTCGGCGAAGTCGAGTGCCCTGAGATGGTCGCCAACCTCCACTGGGGCGGCGATGACTGGCAGACGCTCTTCATGTGCGCCTGCACATCGCTCTACGCGGTGGACATGAAAGTGCGTGGGCGCCCGGAGCCGTTCATGGTTTCGAAACCATCTTCGGTTACCACACCCCTGCCAGCCGCTCCGGCTTCGGCAAACCAGTCTGCAGGCGGCGAACCGCCACTGGTGATTGATGCGCGGCGAACTGCGCTGATCATCCAGGATATGCAGAACGATGTGATCATCGATGGGGGAGCCTTTGCCGAGAGCGGCTCGCCTGGCCATGCGCGTGAGCAGAATGTTGTCGAGAACTCACGACGTCTTGCCGAAGCCTGCCGCAGGGCAGGGGTCCTGGTGCTCCATGTCTGGTTCGTCTGCGAGCCTGGCCATCCCGCTCTGATGCAGAATGCACCGCTTTTCGAAGGGCTTAAGGGCGCAAATGCCCTCGTACGCGGAACCTGGGGCGGTGCGCCCGTGGCGGGGCTCGAGCCGCAACCCGGAGATCTGGTGGTTGAGAAGATGACCATGAGCGCCTGGGAAAGCGGGCGCCTCGAGAACTATCTCAAGGGTGCCGGCCGGGACACTATCATTAATACAGGCGCCTGGACCAACATGTCGGTCGAGCACACCGCGCGGACCGGAGCAGACAAGGGCTACCGCATGGTGCTGCCCGAAGATGCCTGCTCCACGATGAATGCGGATTGGCACAGAGCTTCGATCGACTTTGCCATGACGAATGTCGCGACGGTCACATCTGTCGATCAGGTGATCGCGGCTTTGCGCTGAGTATCGCTGCCCAAGCCATTGGTTCTCGTTGCCCGGATCACTGGCAGAACGCGAGCCGAAACCTCTGAAGACGTACCCTCGGTTTACGCTATGATGTCAGGGTAGAGCCGGTCTTCGATCCGGGCAATCTCGTCCTTGAGATGCAGCTTGCGTTTCTTCAGGCGGCGCAGGGTCAGCTGATCGGCCGTGTGATCGGTGTGCAACGTCTCGATGTCGGCGTCGAGCTTGCGATGCTCGCGCCGCAACTCTTCGAGCTGGCTCTTGAGAAGCTCGTCATTCGCCATTTGCGCCGCCAGGTACAGACGTTGATCCCACACGGCAGGTCCCTCACGTCCTGCCAGATTTGACCATACACAAAAGCCACAGCTCCCGAAATGCCCTTGGTGACGCGGTCACGATCGTCGCGCGAACCTTGCGGGCCTGCCGAAAATAACGCATCCCCTCGGTTCAACGCGCGCCATGGCTACCCATTTGCGAGCGAGAATGGACCGACGGGACCCGCAGCATGATCCTGAAATTCATCATTACGATCGTCGTGGTGGCAGTTGTCTGGATGATCGCCAAGCGCGTTCAGCGGGTTGGCCAAGTCGACACCAACCGCAAGACTGGCACCACGTCCGTCAGATCTTTGCACAAATGTGGCGCTTGCGGGATTTACCTGCCGGAAGGCAAGACTTGCGACTGTGCGAATCGCACCTAACTTCTTGCAATCCAAAGCAACCTGGCACCCAAGGACACCACCCCGGACATGGACCTGTTTTATCTGATCTTCGGGCTGGCCCTGCTTGTGGGTGCAGGGGACGTTCTGGTCCGGGGAGCGGTGGCGCTGAGCCTCAGGTTTGGAATTCCGGCGTTCATCGTCGGCTCGACGATCATAGCCTTCGGAACCTCGGCACCTGAGCTTCTGATCAGCGTTCAGTCTGCGTTGGAGGGCGCGCCCGGGATCGCACTGGGCAACGTGATCGGCTCCAACATCGCCAATGTGCTTCTGGTGCTCGGGGTTCCGGCGCTTCTTGCGCCATTGGCCCCATGCGGGACCGAGGCCCACCGAAACCTCTTCTTCATGCTGGGCGCAACTGTCGTCTTCACGGCGCTGGTGCTCCTCGATCTCATGAACTTCTGGGGCGGTCTGGTGTTGGTGATCATTACCGCCTGGATGGTCTGGGACTCGATGAAGGAAGGGCTGAAGGCCCGCGCCGAGGGTATTGAAGTGTCGCTGGAAGACGAACTCGGCGATCTCGAGGATGTCGATCCCAACATGGCGCCATGGAAGATCGCGCTGATGATTGTGGCCGGGATGATCGGCCTGCCAATTGGCGCCGACCTTTTGATCGATGGTGCCCGCGGGATTGCACTCTCGATCGGGGTCAGCGAAGCGGTTATCGGCCTGACACTGGTTGCCATTGGGACATCACTGCCCGAACTTGCGACCACTGTTGTGGCAGCGCTCAGAAAACAGACCGATGTAGCCATCGGCAATGTCATCGGCTCGAACATTTTCAACATCACCGCAATCATCGGTGTGGCTGCGCTGGTCGCTCCGCTACCGGTACCGCCGGAGCTGTTGGTGCGTGATATCTGGGTGATGATCGGTGCAACGGCCCTGCTCACGCCGTTTGTGTTCGCCTGCAAACCCATGGGCCGCATTGCAGGTGCCGCTTTCCTCGCACTCTATGTCCTTTATCTCTACGTTGCATTCACCTGACAGATAGGGACGGGCAATGACGGATAGACCACGCGCGTTGATCACCGGTGCGGCCAAACGGGTTGGGCGGTCGATGGCGCTGGACCTTGCAGCAACCGGATGGGATGTGGCGATCCATTACAACGGATCGGCAGACGCAGCCGAAGCGACGGCTTCAGAGGCCCGTGCATACGGGGCAAATGCCATCACGCTGCAGGCAGACCTCCTGATCGAGGACGAAACCGCAGGTCTGGTGGCCGAAGCCGCGGCAGGGCTGGGCGGACCGCTCAGTCTCCTGATCAACAACGCCTCTCTCTTTGAGAACGACGAGATCTCGTCGATGACGCGGACCTCTTGGGACCGTTCAATCGAGTCGAACCTGCGTGCGCCGGTCAAACTGACCCAGGACTTCGCCGCTCAGGTCCCGGACGTGGATACGGACAAAAACGGCGAGCCGGTTGCACGCGGTGTTGTCATTAACCTGATCGATCAGCGTGTCCTGAAGCCGACACCGATGTTCATGTCATACTTCATTGCGAAATCGGGACTTCTGGCGTTCACCAAAACCGCAGCTCAGGCGTTGGCGCCTAAGGTGCGTGTGGCGGGGATTGGCCCGGGTCCGACGCTGGCCGCGACCAGCCAGAGCGATGAACACTTCGCCAAGCAGCGCGCGGCTTGCCTGCTGGACCGGGGGTCTGATCCGGACGATATCGTTCTGGCAATGCGATTTATCATTTCCAACAAGGCGTTTACGGGCCAGATGCTGGCCATCGACGGGGGGCAGCACTTGAATTGGCAGACACCGGATGTCATTGGTCTCGACCATTGAGGCCAGGGTCAAGCGGGCCGGATGAAGAGTGATCCACGCGAGTTGTCCACCCGGTCCAAATTCGGTTCACGTCTTGTTAAAATTCTTTAATATTTTCAGTCACTTGGAAATAGATATATTTTTTATCCAATTAAATCAATGGGTTGCAAATTCATGAAAGTTAACATCAAAATGCTTGATGACCTTGAGATTGCAATGAAAATTCCGTTCCCGGTCGAGTTACCGACAGAGTTATCCACAGAGTTGAGAAACATGTTTGGGGTTGAAATCAGGGTCGGTTCTGGACTAGCCGCTGGGCGAATCTATCCAACTCACACAGCTTGGCGATGAACGCGGATCAGGACAGCGAAATCCGGACCGGGCCTGATGTCATCAAGGCCTATTTGCCGTCACTGGACGACCATCCCGGCGTCTACAGAATGCTGGGTGCAGACAGCGGCGTTCTTTATGTCGGAAAGGCTCGGTCGCTGCGCAAGCGCGTGGCGTCTTACACAAAGTATGGCGGTCATACCAACCGCATTGCGCGGATGATCCAGGCCACTGCCTCGATGGAATTCATCACCACCGAGACCGAGACCGAGGCGCTGCTGCTGGAAAGCAATCTCATCAAGCAGCTCAAACCGCGGTTCAATGTTCTGCTGCGCGATGACAAGAGTTTTCCGCATATCCTGATCGAGGCCGGAGACTGGCCGCTTATGAGAAAGCACCGCGGAGCCCGGCGCGATAAGGGGCGCTATTTTGGGCCGTTTGCAAGCGCAGGGGCGGTGAATCGCACGCTCAATCAGATGCAGAAGGCGTTCTTGCTGCGGACCTGTTCAGACTCCGTTTTCTCGAACCGGACCCGGCCTTGCCTTTTGCACCAGATCAAGCGTTGCTGTGCGCCATGTGTCGATGCGGTCTCGCCTGATGATTACAAGGCACTGGTCGACGACGCTTTCCGGTTTCTTGAGGGTCGCACGACCAAGGTTCAGGCCGATCTGGCCGCGCGGATGTCCGACGCCAGCGAGGCGATGGAATTCGAGCGAGCCGCAATCTATCGCGACCGTATTCGCGCGCTGACACATGTCCAGTCGCACCAGGGCATCAACCCGCAGGTCACTTCCGAGGCAGATGTCGTAGCGCTGCATCGCGAGGGCGGGCAGGCCTGTGTGCAGGTGTTCTTCTTTCGTAGCCATCAGAACTGGGGGAACCGGGCCTACTTCCCCCGGGTGACTGCAGACATGGAAGATGGCGAGATCGTCGAGGCGTTTCTCGGCCAGTTCTATGCCGACCGTCAGCCCGCGCGCATGGTTCTCCTCAGCCACGAGATTGCACAGGCAGAGCTGTTGTCAGAGGCACTTTCGACCATCGCAGGACGCCGCGTAGTGGTCGCGGTGCCCAAACGGGGTGAGAAGCGCGAGTTGGTCGAACATGCCAGCCAAAACGCGCGCGAGGCGCTTGGCCGCAAGATGGCCGAGAGTGCCAGCCAGGCGAAACTGCTTAGCGCCTTGGCCGAAGCTCTTGATCTTGATGGTCCGCCAAAGCGCATCGAGGTCTACGACAACAGTCACATTCAGGGCACGAATGCTGTCGGCGCAATGATTGTTGCCGGGGCCGAAGGCTACGAGAAGTCGCAATATCGCAAGTTCAACATCAAGTCCGAGACCCTGACACCCGGCGATGATTTCGGCATGATGAAGGAAGTGCTGACCCGGCGGTTCCAGCGGCTGATCAAGGAAGATCCGGATCGGGAGGCCGGGAATTGGCCCGATCTGGTGCTGATCGATGGCGGTGCGGGACAAGTTTCGGCCTCGCTTGAGGTTTTGGCCGAATTGGGTGTTGAGGACGTCGCGATGTTTGGCGTGGCAAAGGGCGTGGACCGTGATGCGGGCAAGGAGGAGTTCCACGCACCGGGTCGCCGCCCGTTTGCCCTGCCGTTTCGCTCTCCTGCCCTATACTTCATACAGCGTCTGCGCGACGAGGCGCACAGGTTTGCCATCGGAGCGCACCGGTCAAAGCGCGCGAAAGCGGTTGGCGCAACGCCGCTCGACGAGATCCCCGGCATTGGTCCGGGACGCAAACGCGCGCTCCTCAGCCATTTCGGTTCAGCCAAGGCAGTCAGCCGGGCGGGTCTGAGCGACCTGAAGTCGGTGGACGGGATTTCGGCGTCGATGGCTGAGACCATTTACGGCTTTTTCCACGGTGAACGGTGATGGGATCTCGACGTTCTGCAGCAAAGTCCTGTCGGAGGTGGCGCAAGGATCAAGCCGTGACCGCTTGCGCCCAATCGCTGGATCGGCCATGACCTCGACATGACTTGGAACGTGCCGAACATCCTGACGGTCCTGCGCCTCGTGGCAGCGCCATGCGTGGCGTTGGTGTTTCTGATTGCCGAGCGCCCACTTGCCGACTGGATCGCTTTCTGGGTTTTCGCAACTGCAGCGATCACGGATTTTTTCGATGGCTATATTGCACGACGCTTCAGTCAGGAAAGCCTGGTAGGCAAGATGCTGGACCCGATTGCCGACAAGGCCATGGTTGTCATTGCGCTGGCGGTTTTGATGTCGCTGAATGGTCTTGCGGCGTGGCTCGTCATTCCGACGATGGTGATCCTGCTGCGTGAAGTGCTGATCTCCGGGCTGCGCGAGTTTCTGGGAGACGTGAAACTGGACGTCACGCAGCTTGCCAAGTTCAAGACGACCATTCAGATGATGGCCATCGGGCTCTTGTTTCTGGTTCAGCCGGCGTTCGAGCGCGCCAGCGCCACAGGGTGGCTTGTTGAATGGATCGGAGTTCTGTTGTTGTGGGTCGCGGCCATTCTCACGGCCATCACCGGGTGGGACTACATGGCGAAAGGGCTGAGCCACATGCGCGAGCAGGAGAAGCGTTGATGCAGGTTCTCTATTTCTCGTGGCTGCGCGAAAGGGTGGGCGCGGCGTCCGAAGCGGTCGAGAGCAATGCCGCCACTCCGCGTGATCTGGTCGCTGAATTGGCCGCAAAGTCCGAGGCCCATGCAGCGGCTTTTGCTGATCTTTCCGCTGTCCGAGTGGCTATCGATCAGCAGATGGCGGACTTTGAAACGCCGTTGTCAGGTGCCCGAGAGGTCGCATTTTTTCCGCCGGTGACCGGAGGATAACGATGTCTGTGTCGGTCCAAAGCGACGATTTTGACGTTGCGGCCGAGATGGATGCGCTGACTTGCACGGATCGCAACATTGGCGCGGTGGTCAGTTTCACCGGCCTTGTCCGCGAGATGACCGGGCAGGGCGCGATCCAATCGATGGAGCTTGAGCACTATCCTGGCATGACTGAGCGAGCCTTGTCCGAAATCGTCGACGAGGCGGAGGCACGGTGGCCCTTGCAAGGCGTGCGGGTCATACACCGGATCGGTCCGCTGGAACCCGGAGACAGAATTGTCCTTGTACTCACCGTATCGCGCCACCGGCAGGCAGCTTTCGAGGCGGCTGAATTCTTGATGGACTATCTCAAGACTCGTGCGCCGTTCTGGAAGAAGGAGGCTGGGCCCGCGGGTGGTAAATGGGTCGATGCGCGCGACAGTGATGACAGCGCCGCGGATCGTTGGCGCTGACACGCTTTGAGCTGTCGCCTGTCATGCCAATCACCTTGGACGTACCGCGAGACCTAACCAAAGGTGACCTTTTGCTCGGGTAGTCGCCACACAAGCCCGACGAATTGTCAGTCCCGCGACCTTGCGGCTGTTGACACTCCCCAGCTGTGCGAGATACCCCGCAGTGGGCAGGTGGCCGAGTGGTCGAAGGCGCTCCCCTGCTAAGGGAGTAGGCCCCAAAAGGGTCTCGTGGGTTCGAATCCCATCCTGCCCGCCATTCATCCAAATAAAACCGTTCTCCCGACCCGGACGACGCTGGGTTTTTCCGTTGTGTTCTAGGGTTATGCGGTTGGTGTATCGACCCACTGAAATCCTGCTCATGCTACAATGAAGGACAAGTAGCGATGAGCAAGACATTGATAGACGATATCAAGCGGTGGACGGCGAAGCGTAAAAGCGAGCTTGTGGTGGAGATCATTCGGGGCAAGACGACCGTGGCTGAGACCAGTCGGACATATGACCGGGCGCCGTTGGATGTGGAGAGCTGGGTTGAGGATGGCCGCAAGGGCATGAAGAGTGCCTTGAAGGCTAATCCTCTCGATGTGCGTCAGCAACATGAGAAGCAGCTCCGAAATTTGCAGGAAGCGTATGGCGAGGCCATGTTGGAATTTCGTGCGCGAAAATAGTTTCAGGCCCTTATGGAGCGGGAGGACGGCAATTGATCCGGGCGCTACATTAGGGTCTTCTCGCTGACCGGTTTGCTGTGCCGGTCACCAAGTTCTGCGCCTGGTTCGGCGTGCCGCGGCGTACGGTTTACTATAAGCCGATGAAGTCGCCGCCGAAGATCAATCCGGTGTTTGATGGTCCTATCAAAGCCTTCCCTCTCGACGCTGCTGCGCATCGCCTGCCGGGCAAGGGATCGAGGAGAATCCGTCGTTTGGCTATCGGACAGTCGCGTATCCCCTTGGGTTTAATAAGAACACCGTGCAGCGGATCTTTCAGCTCAAGGGTTGGCAGGTCCGCAAAAGGCCTGCCGGGTCACGACAGAGGGTCGAAGCATTGCCATCCGTGGCCCAGGCACCGAACGAGCGCCCGCTTTCGCCGATTGTTAGACAATTGTCTGTTGGGCAAGGGGTCGACTGACCTTTGTCGCGTGTGGGCGGGAAAGGATGGCTGGGCGACGTTGGCATTGGTCATGGACTGCCACACGCGCGAGCTTCTCGGCTGACGTCTTTCGCGATCGGGCAAGACGTCCACCGCGACCGTAGCGTTGGAACATGCGCTGATTGCTAAGTTCGGATCGCTGGGCCAGGTCGAGACGCTGTTCCTTCTTTGCAGTGGTTGCTATCGATCGCGCCGTCTGTCCGAGCGACGATGGCGACGGCCTGGTCTTTACATCCCGCGAATACACCAAGTTGGTTCGCGGCTACGGTCTGCGTAAGGAATTCATCAAGCCGCACTGCCCGCAGCAGAACGGCATGATGGAACGATTGATCCGGTCTCTGAAAGAGCAATGTGTGCACCGCCAAAGGTTCGAGAACCTCACCCATGCCAGCCGTGCAA
>CAYYZH010000099.1:5511-15099 GCA_964475765.1 uncultured Limibaculum sp. | reverse complement strand
ATCGGCTGTTGCAGTCTCCTCGCACGACGCCCCAGATCGTGAGCACTCCAGATTTATGAGTTTTATCGTCTGTTCTTTAGGCAGACAATCAATCCGTTCGAAACAAAAGCGAACTGAACAAATAAACCGCGCACAACAGTGCATTTTTACTGTGGATGGGTAGGCCATTCCCGCAGAGGAGGAAGTTATGTCTTTGAGATTGACACGAGTTTTTTTGCGAACAGCGCAGTCATGCACGGTTCTGACCTGTGTGGCACTCAGCGCTACCGCCGGTGAAGTGCAGGTGATGACATCGCATGTCGAGCACATGGCAACAGAGACCACACCAGCACGCCCGATCACAGGGTCCAGCGCAAAGCTCATGACATCGTCAAAAGGCGCGACCATGATGATGTCGACGTCGGAGCTTACACCCGGTCATGTCACAACCGCATGGTGGGTGATCATGACCAAGCCGATGTTGTGCGAGGCCAAGCCTTGCTCCCCAAAGGATGTTATTGGTCGTGCTGGCATTGTCGGAACGCAGATCGTCTATGCCGATGGTGTGGTGAACAACCCGGACGGCACCGCCACTTTTGCGGCCCATCTTCCATCTGGACCGGTCAAGAGCGGCTGGTACGATCAGAATTTTCAGAACCCGACCGAAGCCGAAATCCATCTGGTTCTGAACGACCACGGCCCGCTGGTGCCCGAGATCACGGCGTCCATGCTCACCAGCTATCGCGGCGGATGTCGGGATGACAGTCTGCCGCCTCCGTTCCCTAACACTGCCAAGACCGACGGGACGCCCGGGCCGAATGGCTGTCTACTGATCCAGGACTCGATCTTCATCCAAGATCATCCGCTTCCCACGAACTGATGCATCTATCCAAAGGAGAAGACCCATGAGTTGGAAACTCGTTATGTTGGCTGCGCTTGCCGCTGGCCAGATCGGCACCTCCCATGCAGCCATGGTAAACCAAGGCGAAGTGGTTCGCGACAGCTACACACTTGCCGGTACTGAACTGCAGCCTGCCTCCTACCTGCTGCGGTTTACCGACGATCTTCTGGATCCCGGTGAGAGCTTCTCTGTGAGTCTTTTAGATTCGGGCCAGAACACGCTCGGGTTCACACAGTTCACGCTTGGAGCAGCACAGGTCGGAGGCCGTGCGATCGTGCCTTTAAGCCTCGACCGGGACGACTTTGTTCCCAGCGGGATCGGACAATCTGATCCCGTGCGCATTCCAAGCAGCGGCTTCATCGAGTTTGCGGCAGTATCTGGGTCGTTTGGTTTGACTTCACTGACATTGACCGCCTCAGATGTCTCTTCGTTCCCGTTCACGGTGACCCAAGACAACCTGTCGAACTTTTCCTCAGTTGAAGTTTCTGCTGTTCCGCTGCCAGCGCCACTGGCCCTGCTGCTCGCGGCCATACTGGGGCTTGTGGGATTGGGGTTGCGCACCGAGAGTCGGCGCACTCTTCCGACATGACTGCACTTCACAAAACCTGGGGCGGCGTGGTGATCGGGTGGGCAGCCTGGCAACGGCTCAAGCGGCATGAGGTGACGGGAAATGAACCTCTGGCAGAAGCCGTGAAGCGAGAGTTCGCGCACCTTCAACCAATGTCAGAGCCCCATGTCAGCACCGCCAAACAGGCGGTGCTATGCAGATCATCTGGTGGCTTTTCACGAGTAGACCTACGCGGACGCCCCAGTGGAACTTGAACGTGACATCTGAGAGAACGGGATGTCACACATTGTCATGTCCCTGCACACCAGTCTGCCCCGCCAGAGGATTGTCTGGCTTACATACCAGGATGCAGTGAGCATCTCTGGAGATGAGAGGGCTCATCGGGCAGGACAACTTCCTGCGTGCTCTCGACGAGGCCTTTTGCCGCTCATTGTGGAGGCTGAGCTCAACGGTGTCATTGGCACTAGATGCTGGCTGCAGTGCGATCCGACTTATCCGCTCTAACCAACGCCGCTTCAATCAGAGCAGACTCCAGTCCACAGGGCCCAGGCGGCATGTATTCAGGAATATCAAAGATTGCGCGTTGATCGCATGCGCCTTCAAACCGGCATCGCTTGCAGTGGCGGTCATACAAACGGGCACGTTCGTCCTCGAGCGCCCGCAGCGGTTTGGCAGATAGGAGCTCGCCTATCTCCTGGCAAAAGACATTCCCCAGAACGTGCTCGGGCGAAGTGGTGCCCGCTTGCGTCGCAAGCGTTCCATCTGGCCTGACGATGAAGCGACTTTCCCAGAAGCGGTTAGGGTAGCGGTAATCACTCGTAAGATAGCGCGACGCCGTTTGGGCGACCCGGTCGATCGGGGAGACCGAAAGCTTGCTGCCGCGTTTGGCACGATGGTCCATCAAAGCTGTCATCGCCGTAAGGGTCTCGTCCTTGCTGATAGACAGGTGCGCGCCCGGTGCCTGGTCAGGAGGAGTGATCATAGCTCCAAGGCGCAGCCACGACAGTCCTATTCCTTCAAGACGATTGTAGATTGGTGCCAGCTGCTCGAAGTTGTGTCGTCCAATTACCATCGAAACACCGCAGGTTCCGCCCTGTCCGATGACCCATTCAAGGTTCTTGAGTACGCGCGCTTCGCTATCCCGTCCCGAGCGATCGACGCGGGCGCCGGGCACACCGTCCAGCGAAACGCTGAACATGAACTTTCTCTCGATCATCAGTTTCAGCGTGGCGTTGCGGCTGAAGAGATTTGTCACGGCAGCGTTCAAATACGTGCCACCATCATGCGCCGTCTCACCCAACATCTGATGCTGAAGATCCAGAACCTGTTCGGCATACGCTCTGGGAAGCAGCGTTGGCTCTCCGCCATGCCAAGCGACAAATCCTAATGGGTTGCCGCCGAAGCGTTGTATGCAGTGGTTGCGATACGTGTTCAGGGCGGAAAAGATCTTCCCCCATTGATCCAGCGACATGCGCCGCGTATCCGCTAATCCGTCCCACTCATAGCAGTACTTGCATCGCAGGTTGCAAAGCGTCGACGCCTTGACCTGCCAGACCGTATGGTAGTCTCGGGTCTGATCCTGGGGCGCTGTGCTTGCAGCCTCAACACCGTCGGCTGGCATCAGGGAATCGCAGCACGAGACATTTGCTTCCAGGCATTCTGTAGCCGTTTTCCCAGCGTCTGAGGAGTGTCGCCTGCGTCGGTCGTTTGTGTCAGGGAAGCCCCGCCCTGCGCATTATCGAGTTCGCTATCGCTCAGTTCCGTAGCTGTGGTTTGATCATCCTTTCCGTCATCCATGGTCTTTCCCTTCCTAAGACTGCGTCAGAAAAACGAGTCAACTTGCTGCTCAGGGCGCGAAATCATCAGGATAGTCGAATATCGGATCACCGTTCTCCACGACCTTCACCTTACCAGTCAGGGTTTTCGTCGGGTCGGGCCGGACAGGGCCTTCGCTTCTGGTGAGCGTGCCTTGAGCCTTTGACGCACCGCCTTCTGCAGTATCGAGGTCCTGGTCACTCAGACTTGTGGGAGCTTTGGGTGTATTCATGATGGCCTCCAACTCAGTTTCGGATTCTGGAAGGTGTTCTAAGGCGCGAAGTCGTCCCCTAGATCATAGCCCGTTGGGCTCCCTACGGAGGTCGTGGTTGCACTGACCTCGCTCGGTTTGCTTTGCGCTTTGCCAGAGAAGTCTTGGGTCTCAGGGAGCTTCCCGATTCTCACACTGCCGCCGCCGGCGACGGCTTCGAGATCATGATCGCTGATTTCAGTCTCTTTCGCTTGCGACACGCCAATCTCCATTAGAAATGCAATAGGTAGAATTCGACAATGGTACCATCGCACTGATCGATCACAAAGATCTTTGAGGCTTTCCGCAAACGACCGCGAATAGTGATTGTGCTCAGGCTTAGACAATTGGTGCAGCATAGAATTCATTTTGTGATAAAATCGGAAGAGCAGATTAAATTATGACAGGATTTTCAAATGCAAGACGGCAACGATGATCGCGATTTAACGGATGAAAGCCTGGATGACGTGACAGGCGCAGGCACGGCGAAGATCTCGACGAAACGAGAAGATACGCTGGATGAACTCACAAAAAAACGTCAGAAAGCAGCGGCAAAGATGGTTGCGCCCGCGCCCGGCATCGAAGGCAGCAAGTTCGGGTCAGGCAACTGACAAATGCCAGCCGATGAGGCAGGGGGAGGTATTCGCCTTCCGCTTTACTTCAACCAGCTGGTTCTTCAGACGACTTGGGCCTGCACGGCCCGATGTGCGATGTGCTATCAATCGGCCGGGCCAAAGGGATCCGACCGTTTCGGTCGGGCAAGCCTGGGGCTAGATCTTCTCCAATCGGCGATTGATCAGGCCGCAAATGTTCATTGTCTCGAACCCCGTCTGAACATCGTAGGTGGCGAAGCGCTGATTGAATTCGAGCCTGTCCTGGCGCTCATCAAACACGCAAGGTCTTCTGGCTTTCTGGACGTTTCCGTCACGACGAATGGTTTTTGGGGTCAGGATACCCAACGCGCTGCTGAAGTCTGCGGGCAACTGAAGGCCGCAGGACTAACTCAGTTGGACCTGAGCTGGGACCGCTGGCGCAGACCGTTCATTTCCGGCGATACGTTCAGCACCTGTCTCGAGCAAGCCAGCGCCGCCGGTCTAACTGTTCACTTGCGACTGCTCACCAACCTTGAAGACACGGTTGCGGATCTGCTTGAGGACCTTAGGCCAGAAGCCATTGCTTTGGCCTCCGAGATTTTCTCCGAAACAGTTGCAAGGACAGGACGAGCAGCGACCGAACTGGAAACTGCGCTGGTCCCAACGACCAGTGATCTGTCCGGGGCCTGCTTTCGAGATCTCCGACTAACGGTCAATCCTGCGGGGGATGTCTATCCCTGTTGCTCCGGTCTCGACCAGACCAGAAGTCTGGCATTCGGGAACGTTCGCGAGGACACACTGGAAGACATAGCCAGCCGCATGGATACCTCGGAGCTGTTGCGCAAGATTGTGTTCGAAGGGATCGCCTGCGTGGTGCAGATGCTCCCCGATACATGTCAGTCTCTCGCTAACGAACAGTCCAGCATATGCAGCCTCTGCTGGAGCGTGTTCTCGGATGAGGAAGCGATATCTGCACTCAAGGTGGTGTTCCCGGATGAGCACTGGCTGGCATGATTGATGTAGACCAATCACCGGCTTGCGATCGAAAGATTGACGTGAGGGCTCAGTGGAATGCAACCCGAACGGACTTCGTTCCAGCAGCTGCGCAGATCGCGTCGCACATTCGCGAACACGATGATCGGTTTCACAGTAACCTCGGAGACGGGATTGACACCCACTTGCTCTTTGGGCGTTGGGTCAGGCTAGGTCCAAGGCTGCGGCCGTTTAGTCTGTTGCCATTTCAACTGGTCGGACAAACTTGCCGGGATATTGGTCTAGGATTGACCGTATCGGTTGAGATCGGTCTGTCCAAAACTGAAAAAAACAATCTGTTGGACATGGCATCTTCCGGCATTGCAACCGCTCTCAGTGTCCATCTGCCGAAAACCGAAAGCAATGACAACGAGATCTGTGACGTGATCGATGAGCTGGCTGGCTACCCGATCGGCCTTGAACTATGCGGAGACATGGTGCGTTACCGAAGCATGGGTGTCACACGATTGAAGTCCCTCAGCCTTCGTCAGCACAGGTTCGTTCCCGGCCAGAGCAGCGCTCAACTAACCTAAGAAACTGAGAACTGAACGCACTGAGGCGATCAAAACGTACATTCGGATGGCAATCGAAAACTGCAATTTGTGATCACCTGAGTACGTTGGTCGGATGTCCGATCATGACCCTTAATCGCTCACTCTTGTTTGTCAGAGTCCTTCTGAAACGAAAGATCAGGATGGTCACTCTTGGATGCCGACCACGCCGATACTCGCCACTCCTGCCGTTGGATCAAACCAACCCGATGAGCCAAACCCTCTCTTGGTTCAGACCGCAATTGGTCCCATAAACCCTGACGACGGGCACAAGGTTGAGTTAGGGCGTTGAGTCGAGAAATCTCATCCAGCTTGCGCCGTACGCCAACGCCGCGCGCCGTCTAAGCCAACCATCTAGATCAAGAAATCCTCGCCAGTATTCGTGAAATCGATGTCGGACAGGACCCGGCTCGACAGCGTAAGTTCTCCATCGCCGCCGAGGAGGGCTAAATCAATCACCACTCCATCCGGGGTGTCAGTTGCCACGGCATGGATTGCCGCTAGGGTCGCCGCACCCGGCAAGGCGCTCAGATCGATCACGTCATTGCCGGCGGTCTCAAAATCGGTGATCACGTCCGAGCCGCTGGCAGGCGCGAAGACGAACGTGTCGTCATTAGACCCACCGGTCAGTTGATCGTCGCCGCCATTGCCGTTGATGGTGTCATCCCCAGCAAATCCATTGATAACCTCGCCGAGGATCGTTCCGTTCAACACATCAACGAGTTCCGATCCGTCGATGGGTTGACCGAAGCCGACCGGTGTAATGTTGGCCGGATTGGTGGCGCCGGAATCCTGATTGATGTCGTCAAGCAGGTCGGTGCCGGCCGTTGTGCCATCCGTCACCCAAAGCTCGCGGTCGCCCGCAGCTTCTGTCGCGCTGAAGACATTCTTGTCTCCCTGCACCACGAAGTTCCCCGGATTGGAGGAGGCCGAGCCCTCGGCAATGTCGGCCAGCAGCATGGTGCCAGCGGCCGTGCCGTTGCTGATCCAGAGCTCACGGCCATTCGCACCGTCATCGGCACTGAAGATGACCTGATTGCCAAACACTGTAAACTCGCCCGGAGACGAGGACGACGATCCGGGCCGCAGATCAACCAGCAACTCGGTGCCGCCTGTCGTACCGTCAGTGACCCAAAGCTCGCGGCCATTTGATCCGTCATCCGCGCTGAACACCGCGGTTTCGCCGAGAACGGTTATATTGGAGATAAGCGACGATCCACCGCCGGGCTCGATGTCTTTCAGCAGGTTGGTCCCCGCGTTCGTCCCATCGGTGACCCAAAGCTCGTTTCCGTTCGTGCCGTCATTGGCCGTGAACAGGACCTGATCGCCAAATTCTGTGAACTGACGCGGAGACGAAGACGAAGAACTGCCGCCGGGGCGGATGTCCGCAATCTGCATAGTCCCGAGCGCAGTGCCATCGGTGACCCAAAGCTCCTGCCCGTCTGTGCCATCGGAGGCCGCGAAGTAGATCATGTCACCGATCGTTGTCAGCACGACAGGCGCGGATGAGCCGCTTCCGGGATTGATATCGGCGAGCAGTTGGGTTCCCGCAGTCGTGCCATCGGTAATCCAAAGCTCGGTCCCGTTGGCACCATCGAAGGCGCGGAACAAAACGTTGTCCCCAAGAATCTCGAAGTCCCGCGGGAACGATCCGGCGCTGCCAGTGGCGATGTCGCTGAGCAGAACCGTCCCGGCGGTTGTCCCATCCGAGATCCAGAGTTCAGACCCATTCACACCATCATCGGCCCGGAAGAGGACACTGTCTCCGAAGGCGGTCATTTCGAAATCAAAGCCGCCATCGCTGGCTCCGGGTCCGATATTGGCCAGCAACATCGTCCCGCCGGTTGCCCCATCGGTGACCCAGATCTCCTCGCCGTTTGTGCCATCATCGGCGAGGAAGAAGACACTGTCTCCCGCCACTGTGAGCGCACGGGGATCGGAAGATCCGCCGAAGCCCGCGACAAGGTCGCCGCCGGGATTGATGTCTGCCACCAGTTCGGCTCCACCGGGCGTGCCGTCGGAAATGAACAGCTCGCGCCCGGTCCCGCTGCCACTTGCGCTGAACAGCACATCGTCGCCGAGTACGACCAACTCGATCGGTGACGACGACACTCCATCTGGGAGAAGGTCGACCTCCTCGGTGCCTTCCGGCGTGCCATCACTGCGCCATAGCGTGGAAACGCCGGAGTCATTGAATGCACGGAACAGAATCTGATCGCCAACAACGGTCAGATTGTTGGGATTCGTCGAGTCCGGTCCGGGACGTGCATCCACCAGAAGTTCCGTACCGTCTGACGTGCCATCGGAAATCCAGAGCTCGCTTCCGTTGGTTTCGTTGTTGGCCGTGAAGACCACCTTGCCATCGAAAACAGTAAGCTGTTGCGGGAAAGAGGATGCCAGCCCGGGAGCAATGTCCTCGAGGAGGGCAGTGCCACCGGTGGTCCCGTCCGTGACCCAGATCTCGTTCCCGTTTGCGCCATCATCGGCCGTGAACAGGGCCAGATCGCCAAGCACGGTGAAGTTGTCCGGGAAGGACGAGCCAGCACCAGGTTGGATGTCCAGAAGAAGCTCCGTGCCTGCAGTGGTTCCGTCGCTGATCCAAAGTTCGAAGGCATTGACACCGTCTGTTGCGCGGAAGAGCACCTTGTCGCCAAACACTGTGAACTCGTTCGGCCCGGAGGATCCAATTCCGGGAAAAATATCTCTGACCAGAGCCGTGCCTTCCTCTGTGCCATCTGTGGCCCAGACCTCGAAACCGTTGATCCCGTCATTGGCAGTGAATAGGACGAGATTGCCGAACGTCGTGAAGTTCTGCGGGTTGGATGATCCTGCACCTGTCAGAATGTCTTTGAGCCGGGACGTTCCGGCTGTTGTGCCGTCAGTGATCCAAAGCTCGTTCCCGCTCGTGCCATCGTTCGCACGGAACAGCGCCCTGTCGCCAAACGCTTCAAAGCCGCTAAAGATGGACGACCCGGAACCCGGCAGAATGTCGAGGAGCAGTTGGGTCCCCATTTCGGTCCCATCCGTGACCCAGACTTCCTGACCGTTTGTTCCATCATTCGCACGGAATACGACCTTGTCCCCAAGGACGGTCAGATCGGTGACGCCAGACGAGTTGAACCCGGGGCGAATGTCGCTGAGAAGGCTCGTGCCTTCCTCCGTTCCATCCGTGATCCAGAGCTCTCTGCCATTCGACGCGTTCTGCGCCGTGAACAGGATCTTATCGCCGAGGGCTGTGAAATCGCTGGGCGAGGACCCAAAATCTCCGGGAAAGATGTCCGCAAGCAGAACCGTTCCGTCGACGGTACCGTCGGTGAGATACACTTCTTCCCCGGTTTCCGGGAAGTCCAGCGAAAGGATGGCAAACGAGGCGCTGGCAGGCTCGACAATGACCGGATCCACCGTGACGGTGATCTCTGCGGTATCAGTGCTGCCATTGCCGTCATTCACAAGGATGATGAAGCTGTCGGTGCCTGAGAAGTCAGGGTCAGGCGTGTAGTCGAAGAAGCCCTCAGGATCCACGATCACAGCCCCGTTCGCCGGGCCTGTATCCAGGCTGTAGCTGAGTTCATCGCCATCGACATCGGTGCCTGTGACACTGCCCGAGATGACCGTTCCCTGATCGCCGCTGAAACTGTCATCGTCGAGCACGGGGTCATCGTTCGCGCCAGCAACCGTGACCGTGATGCCCTGCAATGCGGTGCCGTCTGCGGAGGCGACGGTGAAGATGTCGGTCTCAAGCTGGCCAATGGAGAGCGCCTGCACGGCGGGCAAGGTGTTGTCGATATCGTAGCTCCACACCCCGTTCGCTGCGACCGAGAAGGTCCCGAATGTGCCGGGTGTGTCGGTCTGAACCTGTGCCGCAGCTTCACCGGCGTCGGGATCGGTGATGCTCAGGG
>CAYYZH010000099.1:0-5501 GCA_964475765.1 uncultured Limibaculum sp. | reverse complement strand
CCGCCATTGCCCGGGCTGGCGCCCGTGCCGTTGCCGCTGAAATCCGTGCTGTCGATGGTGACATCGCCCTTGATAATCTCGATGCCGCCGCCAGCGCGCACGGCGTCGTTGCCGGACAGAAGGCTGCCTGTGATGCTGACCGCGCCATCCACCGTCAGCACGCCGCCGCCGGACCCAGCCGCGCCGTCGGCAATGTTGCCAGAGATCTCTCCACCGGTGATGCTCAGCGTGCCGCCTGTTGATGCCCCGGTGGGCTCGTCCTCGGTCACGAACCCGAAGATATCCCCTCCGATCGCGGCGGGGTCGTTCACACCGGTCACGGTGATCTCAACGGTCTCCGTCGTGCCGTCCAACGTTGTCAGGGAGAACGTGTCGGTGACGGTCTGGCCTGCGGCGATGGCGTTCTGCGCGATGTTGTCGTTCAGCGCATAGGTCCAGGTCCCATCCGCCTGCACATCGACATTTGCCTGCAGAACATCCGATTGGCCTGAACCAGCCTGGAAGCTTGCCTCACCGGTATCCGGGTCCGTGATCGTGGCCTGGCCCGTCACATCGCTGAAGTCATCCTCGGTGGCCGTACCGGTCAGGTCGCCGCCGATCACAGCGGCGTCGGGGTTGCCACCAATTGTGACGGTGATCGCGCTTTCTGTCCCGTCGACGGAGGTGATCGTCACGATATCGGTCAGCGTTTCCAAAGCGTTCGTCAGAGCCTGAACAGCCGGATCGTCGTTGTCGAGATCGTAGGTCCAGGCGCCGTTTACATTGATCGAGAACGTGCCGTGATCGGTTACGACATCGGTCTGCTCGACGAACACGTTCTCTGTCGGCCCGTCCGGGTCGATGGCTTGCACATTGCCAATTGCCGAGAGGGACAAGTCCTCCTGCAGAGTTGCAATGAGATCACCGCTGATCGTGGCGGGATCGTTGATCGAGTTCACGGTTACTGTGACCGTACCCGTGTCGCTCGCGCCCACTTCGTCCTGCACGGTGTAGGTAAAGCTGTCGATGCCGTTGGAATCGGCGTCGGGGGTATACGCGAAGCTGCCATCCGGGTTGAAGGTCACGGACCCGTCGGCAGGTCCGGTATCAAGCGCGAACGTCAGGCTGTTCGTGCCAATATCGACATCGCTTGCGGTAACGGTTCCCGTGATCTCGTTGTCCTCGTCACCCGATACGGCGAGGTCATCTGCAACGGGAGCGTCGTTCACGCCAAGTACGCCGAAGTTCGCGCGGGCCTCTTCCGACAGGGCACCGTTCGCATCGATGATGACGTAGTTCAGACCATCCGAGGTAGACGCACCTTCCGGTACAAAGTCGAAGGCCCCGTTCGGATTAAAGGTGAAGTCACCATTCGCGCTGACCGTAACCTCGGCGCCGCTGATCAAGGCGATTGTCGTGCCGACCAGTGCCGTGTCGCCGTTGATCGAGTGAATCGTGAAGCTGTCGCCATCGGGGTCGAAGTCTTCACCCAATCCATTATCGGCAAACAGGTTTCCGGTGCGGATATCATCTTCGTTGCCATTGGCCTGATCACCGACAGCCATGGGCGCGTCGTTGACCGCATTGACGGTGATGGTGATCTCGGCTGTGTCGGTGCCCCCGTTGCCGTCAGAGACCGTGTAGGTGATCGTGCCCGTCCCATTGGCATCCGGGTTCGGCGTGTAGAGGATGTCGCCGATCCCGTCGATCTCGGCTGTGCCGAGCGCGACATTGGTCACATCGGTGATGGTCAACGCGTCACCATCCACGTCCAGGTCATTGGCGAGCAGATCTGCCGCAGCAAGGATGACGGGCGTGTCTTCATCCGTAGAGCCCGTATCATCACCTGCCACGGGATTGTCGTTCACCGGGTCGACGGTGACATCGACGGTTGCCGTGTCGGTGCCGCCGTTCCCATCGTCGACATCGACGGTGAAGCTGTCATCGCCGTTGAAGTTGGCATCCGGCGTGTAGTCGAACGTGCCGTCGGCGTTCACCACGACTGAGCCATTGGCAGGCCCCGTGTCCTCGGCAAAGCTCAGCGCATCGCCGTCGATATCCGAGGCGACGATGCTGCCCGAGATCACCGTGTCCTCATCGCCGGAGACCGCGAGGTCGTCTGCCACCGGCGCGTCGTTTGCGCCGGTGACGGTGATCGTCACGGTCTCGGTCGCGGTGCCGTCCAGCGACGTGATGGTGAAGCTGTCGGTGACTACGTCATCCGCCCCCAGCGCCTGAACCGCAGCGCTGTCGTTATCAAGCACATACTCCCATTCGCTGCGACGTGTCAGGGTCTGCAGCGGCGTCGTCGCCGAGAACGATCCGAATGTGCCCTGCAGAGCGATCACTTGCTGCAGACCGATCTCGCCAGTGTCGACATCAGCGATGGCCACAGTGTCAGAGGCGATCACCTGATCGCCGTCGGTGAAGCCATCTTCCTGAATTGTCGCGGTCAGCCGGGCCACTGGGTTGGTGAGATCGGCAGTGTCGTTCACGCCCGAAATCGCAATTTCGATATCCTGCTCTGTGCCATCGATCGTCGTGACCGTGAAGCTCTCGTATAGCGCGTCCGAGGGCGGGGTCGTTACCACCGGCTCAGGCAGATCAGCAGGCACAAGATCACCAGGCGTGGCGAGCGAGTCCATATCCACCGTGAAGGTCAGATCGCCGAGCAGACCACCGTCCACGAGGCTGGAGAAGTCAACCTCGAGATCAGTGAAGGCATCCAGTCCGAACCCGTCATCAGGCGAGCCGACAATGCCAGAGAACTGAGCAGCGATGGTCCCATTGAAGGCCTCGGGGTTACGAACAGTAAATGGCTGGCCAAATGTGGTCCCGACCGTGTCTCCCGGGGTAACGTTCACCCCGCCAGTTGACAGGAACAGGGCATCAAAGAATGCGTTTGCTGGCCCGGCTTCGAATGCCAGCGTCTCGACCGCTTTGGTTGTGCTAACGATAACCCCGCTGGTGATGGTGTCATCAGGTATCGAGATGCTGATGTCGGTGCCAGTGGCGATCCCAGAGGCGGCGAGCCCTCCGAGGGCAGCAACGGTCAGTACTTCGGACGTACCGTCCGTGAAAGTTGCGGTGACGATCATGCCGTCAAGATCACGACCCAATGTGAGGGAGTTCCCCACAAGATCCTGTGAGATCTGCGGATTTGTTGCGAGGGCCTCAACCGTCGTGACAAGGTTGCCTTCAGTGACCTGACTGACAGGGTTGGAGACGTCGCGCAGCGCCTGAACATCCGGGTTGGTATTGTCGAGCGCGTAGCTCCAGTTGCCCGCCGCATCGATGGTGAGGGCGCCGAACGCGCCGGTCAGTGTGGCAGCGACAAACCCACTCTCGCCGGGATCGGGATCCGTGGCGGTCAGGACGCCCGTCGCATCGACGGCTGAATCTTCGACAGCATTCCCCGAGGTGTCGCCGACGATCACCGGTGCATCGCTCGCCGGGTTCACGGTGATTGTGACGTCTGCGGTATCGGTGCCTCCGTTGCCGTCGGAGACGGTGTAGGTGATGGTATCTGTGCCGTTGGCGTCGGGATCAGGCGTGTAGAGGATGTCGCCGTTCTCATCGACCTCGGCCGTGCCGAGCGTGCCATCGGTGACGTCTGTGATGGTGAGATCGCCGCCATCGACGTCCACGTCATTGGCGAGTAGATCTGCCGCCGCGAGGAGGACGGGCGTGTCCTCGTCAGTCGAGGCCGTATCATCCGCTGCCACCAGCACGTCATTGACGGGGTTCACGGTGACATCAACAGTTGCGGTGTCGGTGCCGCCGTTACCATCGTCGACATCGACGGTGAAGCTGTCAGTGCCGTTGAAGTCGGCATCTGGTGTGTAGTCGAACGTGCCGTCAGCACTAATGACAACCGAGCCGTTGGCAGGGCCCGTGCCCTCGGCAAAGCTCAGCGCATCGCCGTCGATATCCGAGGCGACGATGCTGCCCGAGATCACCGTGTCCTCATCGCCGGAGACCGCGAGATCGCCTGCCTCCGGCGCATCGTTCGCGCCGGTGACGGTGATCGTCACGGTCTCGGTCGCGGTGCCGTCGGCGGAGGTCACGTCGAAGCTGTCGGTGACGTCCTCGTCCTGGGCCAGGCCCTGCACGGCGGCGTTGTCGTTGTCGAGATCGTAGGTCCAGGCCCCCGCCGCATCGATCGAGAACGTCCCGAACGCGCCCGCCGTACCGGCCTGCGGCTGGACTTCATTCTCGCCCGCATCCGGATCGGTGACCACCAGCGCACCTGTCGTCTGCAGAACACCGTCCTCGGACACCGCACCCGCAGTTTCCCCCGCAATCGATGCAGGGTCGTTCTCGAGATCGACGATTTCGACATCGATCGAGACCGTGGTGACCAGTTCGCCCGCGTCAAACGCCGACAGCGTGATCGTGTAGGTCCCGGTGTCCTGCGGGTCGAACCCGCCCAGCTGATCGAGGAAGAGGCCATCGCTCTCCTCGTTGAAGAACTCGTAGTTCCACGAGTTCTGCGCCACGTTCTGCGTCGCAATCAGCCCGGCATACTGTGTGGGATCAGCCGCGACCGTACCCCCGCCATTGCCGGTCGTGTTGTCGCCGATCGCATGGTCCGCAAAGGGAATGTTGATCTGATCGAACGCGCCAAGGCTGCCAAGATCGATCCCGGCACCGGGATCGCCGTCGATCGCCAGCGTATAGGTGAAGTCGTCCAGCGCATTGCCCGTCGCACCGGTCACATCCGAGTTGATCGACCACTCGAAGTTCCAGACCGGCGTTGTCGGGGAGTTGGGGTCAAACCCGAACCCGCCCGGTGCAACATCGTTCTCAAACGTGTACGTCCCGTCATTGCCGAAGTTGAAGATGTTCTGCGGCTGGTTGTTCTCGTCAAAGCGCAGCTTGGCGCGCAGGCCAAGCTCGACCGCGATCGTGCCGTCCTCGACCGTCGACGTGGTGAAGCCGCCATTGGCGTTGCCCGAGCCGAAGATCACCTCTGGCGTGACCTCGTCGCCGTTGACGCGGACGTTGACAGTGCCTGTCGCAGACCCGCCATCGGCGTCCTCGACCGTGTAGGTAAAGCTGTCGGTGCCGCTGAACCCGGCGTTCGGCGTGTAGGTCACCTCGCCCAGGATTGCGTCGAAGCCGACGGTGCCGTTCAAAGCCGACCCCACGTCGCTGATCACAATCACCGCGCTATCGATGTCGCTGTCATTGGCCAGCAGCTCGGCAGAGCTCAGCACCAGCGTCTGGTCTTCCAGCGTCGCCGCCGCATCGTCGCCTGCAACGGGATCGTCGTTCACCGGGTCGACGGTCACATTGACGGTCGCCGTCACGGTCTCGGTGCCGTCGGTCACATCGACGGTGAAGCTGTCAGTGCCGTTGAAGTCGGCATCTGGTGTGTAGTCGAACGTGCCGTCAGCACTAATGACAACCGAGCCGTTGGCAGGGCCCGTGCCCTCGGCAAAGCTCAGCGCATCGCCGTCGATATCCGAGGCGACGATGCTGCCCGAGATCACCGTGTCCTCATCGCCGGAGACCGCGAG
>CAYYZH010000098.1:6929-15121 GCA_964475765.1 uncultured Limibaculum sp. | reverse complement strand
CCGAGAACATCTTCACACGCCATGTCGACTTGGGCGTGCGGATCTTGACGCCGTCTAGATCGGCAGGTGTGTTGATCGGGCGAGTGTTGTTCGTGATGTGGCGAACACCGTTTTCCCAAACCGCCAGCACCTGATAGCCGTCATCCTCGACGGTCGGTGCCACCTGCGGCCAGAAGATCTCCTTCTCGATCCGTCCGACATGGTCGCGATCTGCCACGAGGAACGGCATGTCGAAGACCGCGAACTCGTCCGAGATCGACGCCATGATCGAGGACGGCAGCGCGATGTGGACCGTGCCCAGCTTGAGCTTCTGCATCAGGTCCTTGTCCTTGCCGAGCTGGCTCGAGTCGAACAGCTTGACCGTTGCCTTTCCGGCGAGGCGTTCATTGGCAACTTTGGTGAATTCAGCCGCCGTCATTTGCTGCAGCGAGCCCGGCGTTGCCGAGATGCCGAAGATGATTTCCTGTTCCGCCTGTGCCGAGGTCGCCAGCGCCAGAGCTGCCAGACCGGTCAGGGCCGCCTTGAGATTGAACTTCATTCTTTCCTCCCTTGGTTATCCAACAGGCTGGGACCTTTGCTCCAGCACAGTCTCGATTGCTGATCGCCGCGAGTCTTCGCTCGCCAATGGACGATCAGATGCCCCGGCCAACCTTGCGGCCAGCATGAGGGCATTCTTGGTGGCCTGAGGGTTGGCTATCCCCTGGCCGGCAATGTCATAGGCGGTCCCGTGCGCGGGCGTCGAAATCCAGAACGGGAACCCTCCGATCAGCGTGACGCCGCGGTCGAAACCGATCAGCTTCATCGCGATCTGCCCCTGATCGTGATACATGCTGAGCACGACGTCGAACTCGCCCTTATGGGCGCGCAGATAGACGGTATCCGAGGGCCATGGGCCGGAGACGTTGATCTGGTGCTCCTGCGCCTTGCGGATTGCGGGTGCGATAATCTCATCGTCTTCATGGCCAAAATTGCCGCCATCGCCCGCATGTGGGTTCAAAGCAGCGACCGCTATGCGCGGGCGCGGCTGGCCCGCGCCTTGCATCGTGTCGTCTGTCAGCTTGATCCGATCGAAGACGCGATCGGTGCTGATCATGCTGGCCACATCCGATAGCGGCACATGGCTGGTCACCCGAGCATTCCACAGCTCGTCCAGCACGTTGAACTCCGCGCCGTCTGCTGACGTCTCCAGAACCGCCTGAATAAACCCGATCTCGTCGACGAATTCGGGGCGGGCGAGGCGCATGGCGTGTTTGTTGAAGGGCGTGAAGCAGGTGGCATCTGCGCCCCCTAACCGGCAGATCCTGAGTGCAGTTGCGAAGTTTTCCAACGCTGCGGCACCGGTTGCCTTGCTGGCGTCGCCCAGTCGAACAGATCCGGGATCGAGGTTATCCAGCTCGACGAAGGTTACGTCCCCAAGGTCCAGATCGACATTCGCCTGCTCAGCACCCTGATCAAGCAACCTGCGGTCACCGACAACTGTCAGCTTCGCTGCTGCACGCACGTCTTCGTCCCCAAGGACCTTCGCAGCCAACTCGGCACCGATGCCTGCGCCATCGCCGAGCGCCAGCGCGAGAGTGGGTCTATGATCCTCGGACATGAACACTTCCGGTCTTGAGAGTGAGTCGTTTCCGTATATTGTATACAATATGCAGACTACGCAACCACAGGAATCGACGCCCCCGATTGCGCGCCAACCGCTCCATGAGCTTGTGGCAAACCGCGTGCGGGACATGATCATCGAAGGGCGCCTGTCGCCCGGTGATCAGGTCAACGAGTCCCGGCTTTGCACAGAGCTCGGCGTCTCCCGCACCCCGATGCGTGAGGCCATCAGAACTCTGGCCGGGGAGGGACTGATCATTCTTCGCCCCGGACGCAGTACGATCGTTCGGGCTTTCACAGCAACCGAAGTTCGCGACATGCTGGACGTGATTGCCGAGTTGGAGGGGCTGGCGGGACAGAAGGCCTGCCAGACCGCCTCCGACGCCGAAATTGCCGAGATCGAAGCGGTTCATAGCGCCATGATGGAGCACTTCCGAGCCGGTGAGCGCTTGGCCTATTACAAACTCAATCAACGAATTCACAGCATGATCGTTGCCGCTTCGGGGAATACGATTTTGGCCGAAGTGCACGATCTTCTGCAGGGCCGCATGAAGCGCATTCGCTTCATCGGCAGCAGCGCCCCTGAAGATTGGCAGGGCGCTGCGAGTGAACACGAAGAGATCGTGGACGCGCTGCGGACCCGACGCGGTGACGATCTCGCCGAGGTTCTGCAACGCCACATAAAGAACACGTGGCTAAGGGTGGAGACTGCGGTCGAACTCGCGCGGTGATAACTGGCGCTGGCGAAATCTTACAAACTGGGGTGTTCTGGCTGGGGAACCTGGATTCGAACCAGGACTAACGGAGTCAGAGTCCGTGGGTCTACCGTTAACCTATTCCCCAACGCGAGCTGTCAGATAGCTGCGCGCAGGTATGACGTCAAGGGATGAATGATGGGTTCACGAGGCGCGGGCAGGCTCAGGTATTGAACAGGAAATTCATCACATCGCCGTCCTGAACGCGGTAGGTTTTGCCTTCGGCGCGCATTTTGCCAGCTTCCTTTGAAGGCAGCTCTCCGCCCAGCTCGGTATAGTCGTCATAGGCGATGGTCTCGGCCCGAATGAACCCGCGCTCGAAGTCGCCGTGGATCACGCCAGCCGCCTGCGGGGCCAGCGTGCCATCCGCGATTGTCCATGCGCGCGCTTCCTTTGGACCCGCCGTGAAGTAGGTGATCAGACCCAAAAGCCCGTAGCCCGCGCGGATCAGGCGGTCGAGACCTGGCTCCTCCAGCCCCATATCGGCCAGAAACTCGGCGCGATCTTCGTCGGGCAATTGCGCAATTTCCTCTTCGATGGCAGCGGAAATCACGACATGGCCGGCACCCTGAGCGGCGGCCATTTCGGCGGCCTTCGCCGCGTGATCATTCCCATCTGCGGCAGCGCCTTCCTCGACGTTGCAGACAAAGAGCACCGGCTTTGCTGTGATCAAACCCAGCGTCTTCCAAGTATGGAGATCCTCTGCGGCAGTTTCAGCCTGCCGGGCAGGTTTGCCGCTTTCCAGCAGCTCCTGAGCAACACGCAGAAGACGGTCCTGTTCGATCGCTTCCTTGTCGCCGCCCCGGATCTTGCGGGAGAGGTTCTGCAGGCGACGCTCAATGGATTCGAGGTCGGCCAACATCAACTCAGTCTCGATGGTGTCGGCATCTGCCACCGGATCGACCCGGCCATCGACATGGGTGATGTCGCCATCCTCAAAACAGCGCAGCACATGGGCGATGGCATCGACCTCGCGGATATTGGCGAGGAACTGGTTGCCGAGCCCTTCGCCCTTGCTCGCCCCTTTCACGAGGCCTGCAATGTCCACGAAGGTCAGGCGCGCCGGGATGATCTGCTTGGATTGCGCAATATTAGCGAGCTGGTCCAGCCGATCATCGGGGACCGAGACCTCGCCGACATTCGGCTCAATGGTGCAGAAGGGGAAGTTGGCAGCTTGCGCCGCCGCCGTGCGCGTCAGGGCGTTGAACAGCGTCGACTTGCCGACATTGGGCAGCCCGACAATCCCGCATTTGAACCCCATGACATTCTCCCTGATCCACTGGACGCTGGGGTGTGCACTTGTCCCGCGTCGGGGTCAAGACCGGGCGTTCAAGCGGGGTAGGGCGCAACGAAAAAGGCCGCCCCGAAAGACGGCCTCTTTGCATTTCAGGTGCGGTCAAGCCTAGCTGCCGCTATCCGCCTTGATCTTCTCAAGGATCGCCTCCGCTTCTTCGCGCAGGGCCATGAAGTCGAGATCGTTGTCGAGATACTTGGCCTCAAGCTCTCCGATGACCTTGTCGATCACATCGCGCTCGGCATCCACGCCTCTCAGGCGATCACCAAGCTGTTCGATCTCGTAGATCTTTCGCCGTTCCGATTCCGGTGCGGCGAAGGTCCATTCGACCCCCCATGGCATTCGTGACAGCCCCGCTTCCAGCGGTAGCTGCAACGCCAGCCTTGGGAAACTGAGCACGATCAGCATGCCGATGACCTGCAGCGTCACGAAGGGAATGATCCCCTTGTAGATCTCCTGCATCTTCACGGAGCTTGGCGCGACCCCCTTCATGTAGAAGAGCGCGAACCCGAAGGGCGGTGTCAGGAACGAGGTCTGCAGGTTCACCGCAACAAGTATGGCGAACCAATATATGACCTGCGCTTCTAAGAACTCCTTGTGCTGGACCGTCGGCGACGAGGTCGTGATCTCGATCCCCAGATGCGGTGCGAAGATCGGCGCCAGGGTTCGGATCACCGGGTCGAAGACCGGCAGGATGATCAGCGTGATCTCAAGGAAGTCGAAGAAGAAGCCCAGCAGGAACACCGCGAACATCAAGAGGAACAGCAGATACCACGGCGAGAGATCCAGCCACTCGATGAAGTGGATGATCAGCTCCTCGCCATAGACGTTCCTGAAGATGGTCGAGAACGCGGTCGCACCGACGAAGATGAAGAAGATCATCGCCGTCGTCAGACCGGTTCGGTGGCAAACCTCCTTGATCACCGACCAGGTGAGCGTCCCGTTCACCCAGGCCAGAACCAACGATCCAAAGGCGCCAACGCCTGCCGCTTCGGTCGGGGTGGCCCACCCGGCGAAGATCGAGCCGAGCACCAGGATGATCAGGAAGATCGGTGGCACGAAGCCCTTGAGGATCCCACCGAGAAGCGTGTTGCCCTCCCGCTTGCCGATGAACATCGACCAGAAGAAGAGACCAAGGATGGTCATCAGCGGCCAGTTGACGTCTTCCGTCAGGAAGCCAACCGACTCGAAGATCACATCCATCAGCACGAAGAACGCCGCCCCAACCAGGTACAGGATCAGGTTCGACTTGTTGGTCGGGTTGAGGTTGATCTCGTCCTCATCGATCCGCGGAGCCACGGATGGATTCAGGCTGGCCCGTGTGAGGATGTAGATGAAGTAGAGCGCCGACAGCGTCAGACCAGGCAACAGCGCACCGATGAAGAGGTTACCCACCGACACCGCGAGCAGCGAGGCCATGAGGACCAGCATGATCGACGGTGGGATGAGAATCCCAAGGGTCGCCGAGGCCGCAATAGTCCCGGTTGCCAGCTCCGGCGCATAGCCGCGTTGCAGCATGGTCGGCAGCGCCAGCAGCGTCATCATGACGACCGATGCACCGATGATCCCGGTGGTTGCGGCCATGATCGTGCCCATCACGGTGACCGAAAGGGCCAGCCCGCCCGGCACACGCTTGAGCATGATCTGCAGGATGTGCAACAGATCGGCAGCCACGCGCGATTTCTCCAGCATCGTGCCCATGAACACGAAGCAGGGGATCGCCACCAATATCGGGTTTTGAACAGCGCCGGAGGCACCATCCCCGCCCCAGATGCGGTTCACCACCGCGAAGTAGATGTTGAAGTCGAAGATCTCGAGCCAGATCGAAATCAGCCCGAAGACCACGGATACGCCGCCCAGTGCATAGGCAACCGGCAGCCCCGTGAAGAGCGTGAGCGCCAGCGCCAGGAACATGTAGGCGCCGATGTACTCATAGAGGTGGTCCCACAGGAACCAGTCCCACCATTCAGCAATCATTTCCATCAGCCGTGCCCTCCGCTGACAGGTTCTTCATCTTCGAGCACGACCTTTGGCAAGGTTTCGACATCGGTGAAGAATTGGAGTTCGTCCTCCGCCACCGCCTGCGTTTCATAATCGCCAAAGAGATAGCAGAGGCAGCGGAACAGGGTCGCCAATGCGGCCATGATCGCGATGATGAAACCCCAGATCAGGAACGACTTGATAAACCAGCGCCAGCCAAGGCCAACCTGGCTCTCCGAGCCTTCCCATTGCAGGAACGAAGCCGCGGTCATCTTCCACGAGAACCAGATCATCAGCAGCAGGAAGGGCACCGCGCAGATGGCAAGGCCAAACGTTTCGACCCAGACCTGTTTACGGCGCGGCAGGTTCTCCCGGAAAATGTCGACCCGGACATGCGCGTTCAGCAGATACCCGAACCCGAAGGTCAACAGCAGCAGCGCGCCATGCACGTGCCATTGCAGATCCTGCAGGATGAACGAGACCGAGAAACCATAGTTGATGGTAATATCGGCAGAGTGTTCTTTGATGTAGTCGATCTTGCGCGTGATCACGTCGAACATGATCAGGAAGATCAGCGGTAAGATCAGAAAACTCGCCGCTTTGCCGACGTTCCGCGAAATGGCGTCGAACGTGCCGGCTATATTCAACAGTGCTCCCATAACCCCAACCTGTCGATTTACGCGTTATCGGCCCACCCGCAGGGCAACGTCGATTTCCGGGGGATTTGGGCCGTTGTTATGTCACGACCGGCGCATCAAGCGCCGGTCGTCAGTCTCACACGCCGTTTTGGCGCCCAGGTGCCAGTGGCTTACTGCTTGAGGTACCCGCGGGTGCCCCAGACCTGATAGGCTTCGTGGAATTCTTCGAAGCTGTCCATCATGGCTGCAACATCCGGGTTCGCGGCCCGCTCTTCAGCCAGAACTTCTGCCCATTTGCCGCGAAGCTGTTCGATGACTTCATCCGGCCAGGTCATGTTCTTCACGCCATCTGCTTCGTTGGCGATCATTGCAGCGGCCTGCAGCGACTCACCATCAGCAAGCTCGTGCTTGAAGTTGGCATCGCAGGCTGCGTTGAACATTGCCTGGTGCGCCGGCTCCAACTTGTTCCAAGCGTCCATGTTCACGAGGATCTCGTTGGTGGTCGACTGCTGGTGCCAGCCCGGGAAGTAGTTGTACTTCGCGATCTGGTAGAAGCCGAGCGTCCGGTCGATGGCGGGCATCGAGAACTCGGTCGCGTCGATGGTGCCCAGCTCAAGTGCAGGGTAGATGTCGCCGCCAGCAAGCTGCTGGGTCGCCACACCGAACTTCTGCATCACCTTGGCGCCCATGCCGAAGAAGCGCATCTTCAGGCCTTTGAGCTGGTCGAGGCTTTCGATCGGCTCACGGAACCAACCCGAGGTTTCGGGCGGGATCATGCCGCAGTAGAAGTACTTGATGCCGTCCTTGGCGTAGAGCTCGGAGATCATGTCCACGCCGCCGCCGTTCACCAGCCACGCGTTGAATTCAAGCGCGCCCGGGCCGAAGGGCCAGGTCGAGGCAAACGCGAAGGCCGAGTTTTTGCCCTGGTTTGCACCGGGGGTGCCGTAAGCAGCTTCGAACGCGCCCTGGGCGATCGGATCGTAGTAAGCGTAGCCACCGGCCAGTGCGCCCGGCTCGAAGACCTTGATGTCGAAGTCGCCGCCGGACATCTCGCGCACCATGTCGGCGATGCGGTAGCCGACCGGGCCGATCACTGCGACGTTCTTACCGAAGGCCGAGTGCATCTTCCAGCGGACCTTCTTGGCGTCCGCGTCGACGGCGCTGAACGACAGGACAGTCGCTGCTGCCAGTGCGATCCCGCTTACCTTCTTAAGAAAATCGAATTTCATAGACTCCCTCCCATGAGATAGGATCGGTTTACCTGATCCCTGAACTTTTATGGCGAACAGCCTCGTCCGCCGCGTGTCGGTACTCAAGCGGCAGGGGTCCCGGGTGTCAATGTTTTCCTGTGCTTGGACGGCTTTATTCGCAGATTGCGCCGGGTTCTTGAGCATCTGGGGGATCGCCAATCGCTTGTATCGGCGATGGGGCCGCACGGGTTCGCGGATGAGTTGAATCGCCCTTGGTTTTTCGGATCTTTCGCGAGCGAGATTCGGATCCGCCCGGAGCGACGCCAAAGCGGCCTTGGTCTCAGCCCGCAGCGGCAGCGATGGCGTCCGGAAGAGCAGCCGCGAACGCTTCGAGATCGGTTTTACGTCCGGCGCCCACACGAATGCACCGGTCGAGTGGCGCGACACCCGGCATGCGCACGAAGATGTCCCGGTCGATCAGTTCCTTGAGAACGGCCCGCGCGAACTCGCCGTCCTTGCCGCAGTCGATGGTCACGAAGTTGGTGGCGGACGGGATCGAGGTCAGCCCATTTGCGCTGGCGATCTTGGTGATTTGATCCCGGGCAGCTGCCACATCGCGCACGACGCTGGCGAGATGGTCCTGATCGCCAAGGGCAGCGATGGCGCCCTCCTGCGCGATCCGGCTCACCCCGAAATGGTTCCGGACGCGGTCGAAGGCGGCGATGGTCTCGGCGTG
>CAYYZH010000098.1:0-6829 GCA_964475765.1 uncultured Limibaculum sp. | reverse complement strand
TTTGCGCGGCTTCAGCGAGCGAAGCAGGGTCCTCATGATCGTCGACATAAGGCACGGTGACGAGCTCACCGCCAAATCCAGCAACATGATAGTTGAACGTGGGATAAGCGCCCGCTGAAGTGACCACCTTGTCGCCTGGTCCAACGAACAGGCGTACGGTCACGCCGAAGAGCCCGTCGATCCCTTCGCCAATGATGAGGTTCTCCGCGGGGAGGTCATGATGCGCGGCAATCGCATGGCGCAGGTCATGCATGTTCGGATCGCAATACATCCACGCTTCGGGCGCCGCACGACGCATCGCCTCTACGGCGGTCGGCGAAGGGCCGAACACGCTTTCATTGGCGCCGATCCGGGCCACGAACGGTCGCCCGCGAGCGCGCTCCTGATGCTCGGGGCCGACAAAAGGCACGGTTGCGGGAAGGGCTTGGACGATTTTGGTCAGGTCAGCAGTCATGCCGGAGGGTTAACGTTCTCGGGCACTGCTGCCAAGCATCAACATCGGCGCTCAGGCCCAAATGCGGCCATGTCCGTAAACGGACAAGGGAGGCATGCGCCTCCCGCTGCGCGGTTGTGCCCGCGCAGATGGCCGCATTTGCGCCTCTGGCAACCGATCCGATTATCCAAAGGGCGAGGGGCTATCTTGCTGGCGTCATCCGATAGAGCGCGCCGTCACCCTCCGACAGAAACCAGATCGCACCGTCCGGTCCTTCGCGTACGTCGCGAATGCGGTAGTAGGCATCTTCGAACAAGCGTTCCTCTGACTTGATCGCGTCCCCGTCCCGATCCAGCCGCGAGACAAAGTCGCGTTTCAGCGAGCCGACGAAAATGTCGCCCGCCCAGTCTGGCCAGAGCCTGCCGGAATAGATCATCATGCCCGACGGCGCGATGGAGGGGTCCCAGTACCAAACCGGCTGCGCCATGCCTTCCTTGGACGTGCCGATGCCAATCTTGGCGCCGGAGTAATGCGTGCCATAGGAGATGACGGGCCAGCCATAGTTGATGCCCTGTTCTGGCCGGTTGATCTCGTCGCCGCCTGCAGCGCCGTGGCTGACCGTCCAGAGACGTCCCTGTTCGTCGAGTGCCGCACCCTGAGGGTTGCGGTGGCCAAACGACCAGATGCCGGGCGCGCCGCCCAAATCCGGAGTGTCCGCCGGGATCGAGCCATCGGGCGCGATCCGCACCACCTTGCCCATATGCGTTGAGAGGTCTTGGGCCAGCGCTGCATCACCCCGGTCGCCGAGGGTGACGAACAATCCGCCCTTCCCATCTGGCACGATACGGCTTCCGAAATGTCGCCCGCCTGTTTGGACCGGCTGTTGCCGGAAGATCACCTCGAAGTTTTCCAGACGCCCGCCAGTCAGCTTCGCCCGCGCAATGGCCGTACTGGCGGACCGGAAGCCTTCCGGTTCGGAATAGCTGAGATAGATCGTCTGGTTCTCCGCAAACCCGGGATCAAGGACGACGTCCAGTAATCCGCCCTGACCAGAATTGCGCACCTCCGGAACACCCGAGACCTCGGTCCGTCCGCCGTCCGCTCCGACCTGAAGGAGTGCGCCATCGCGCTCGGTGATCAGGAACCCGCCACCTGGCAGGAATGCCACCGCCCAGGGCGTGTCGAGATTTTCGACTACGGGCACAACATCGACCGGCCCGGCGGAGGTCTCATGAACCTTTGCCCAGACCGGAGAAGAGACGAGGGCCAAAGCGAGGACTACGGTAGCGGCGCGCAAACCTGACATCGGGTGCTCCATGACAGCTTCGGAGTGTCTCCAGAGAACATGGTTCGTCGTCATGGGTTCGCAAGGCAGAAGCGCTCACGATTTTGGAAGGTCACTCGCCCCGCAGCACCCGAGCCGCATCCAGAGCGAAATAGGTGAGGATGCCGGAGCAACCCGCGCGTTTGAAGGCCATCAGGGCCTCCAGCATGCCGGTCTCCGCGTCGAGCCAGCCGTTGCCCATGGCGCCCTTGAGCATGGCGTACTCGCCGGAGACTTGGTAGGCGAAGGTCGGTACGCGGAACTCGGACGAGACGCGTTGGCAGATGTCCAAGTAAGGCATTCCCGGCTTAACCATCACCATATCAGCGCCCTCGGCTAGATCCATAGCGACCTCGCGCATCGCCTCATCGGTGTTGGCGCTGTCCATCTGGTAGGTCTTCTTATCGCCCTTCAGCGCGCCACCCGATCCGACCGCATCGCGGAACGGGCCATAGAACGCGGAGGCGTATTTCGCGGCATAGGCCATGATGGTGACGTTCTGGAACTCGTGTTCCTCCAGCGCCCGGCGCATGACGCCGACCCGTCCGTCCATCATGTCGGACGGCCCCATGATGTCGGCCCCGGCTTCGGCCTGCGCCAACGTTTGCTTCTCCAGCGCCAGCAAGGTCTCGTCATTGACGATCTCGGGGCCGTATGCGCCGTCGCGGACAATCCCGTCATGGCCGTCCGAGTTGTAGGGGTCGAGCGCGACATCGAGCATCACGCCGATGTCTGGCACTGCCGCCTTGACCGCGCGGGTCGCCCGGCAGACCAGGTTCTCCGGGTTCCAGGCTTCCTCCGCACCGGGGGTCTTCAGCGCAGGATCGGTATAAGGAAAGATTGCCATCGCCGGCACGCCCAGCGCCGCGGCTTCTTCGGCCTTTGCGACGAGCAGATCGATGGTCAGACGCGATGCGCCCGGCATGGTTTCGATCGGTTGCTCGGTGTTCTCGCCGTCGATCACGAAGCAGGGCCAGATGAAGTCCGCTGCGCTCAGCGTGTTCTCTGCCACCATGGCTCGGATCCACGGAGACGCACGCAAACGGCGCGGACGGTTGGCGGGAAACGGTGTGGGTTGCAGCATCGGTCGGCTTCCTTGTATCTCGGCGCAGACGGTAGGCGGGCGGAGGGGCCGGATGCAAGAGCCAGAAATCCTGTTCGAACAACGCGGGCAACTCGGGCTTGTGACTTTGAACAAGCCGGAGAGCCTGAATGCGCTGACCTATGGCATGGTCACAGCGCTCGACGCGCAACTGGATATCTGGGCCGGCGATGACAGCATCAGCGCGGTTGCGATCCGGGGGGCCGGTGAAAAGGCGTTCGCGGCGGGCGGCGATATCCGCTGGCTTTACGAGAACGGGCAGGGCGGCAAGACCGGCGAGAAGAATTTTCGCTTCTTTGCCGACGAGTACCGGCTGAACCGCCGGATCAAGCGCTATCCCAAGCCCTATATCGGGATCATGGATGGTATCGTCATGGGTGGCGGTGTCGGCGTCTCGATCCATGGCAGCACGCGGATTGCGACCGAGCGGACGATGTTTGCCATGCCGGAGACCGGGATCGGCCTCTTTCCAGATGTTGGCGCCACCTATTTCCTGCCGCGACTGCCTGGAGAGCTCGGCATGTGGCTCGGCCTGACGGGGGCGCGGCTGAAGGGAGCCGATGCGGTACGCGCGGGGATTTGCGATACTTATGTGCAGTCGGAGGTGCTTGAGAAAGTGCTCGATGATCTGGCCCGCGGTGGCGGGTTCAGCGCGGTGCCTGCTGATCCGCCGGACATGATGGACGACGTGAATACGAGTTTCGGTGAAGGTTCGGTCGAGGCGGTTCTTTCGAGCCTCGAGGCGCAGGGCGCGGACTGGGCGGCAAAGCAGGCCAAGACCATTGGCAGCAAATCGCCGACCTCGACCCGGATCGCATTCCGGCAGATCCGAGAGGGTGCAGGGCTCGATTTCGAAGACTGCATGCGGTTGGAGTATCGCCTCGCTCGTTATTGCATGACCCATCCCGACTTTTATGAGGGCGTACGGGCGGTGATCCTCGACAAGGACAATGCACCCCAGTGGTCTCCGGCAACGCTGCAGGAGGCAACGGACGACTTCATCGCTGAGGCTTTCGCGCCGCTTGGTCCCGATGAGTTACAGTTCGACTGACCCCGGTTGATCCGCCTCCCGGTTCGCGCACAGCCCAACACCCTTTGCGCTCCGCCCGGAAGGCTTGCGCAGCCGGGTGCAACATTGCGGCGGGGCGATCTATTGGACATCGCGTGACGCCTTGGCCCATACTGGTCCGGGGGCGTCATAATCGGAGAGCGGTCATGTCCGTCGCCAAAGTCACTGAAATCATCTCGTCATCCACCAAATCCTTCGACGACGCCGTCGCCAACGGGATCAAACGGGCATCCAAAACGCTCAAGGGCATCACCGGGGCCTGGGTCGCCGATCAGAAGGTGACGGTGAAGAACGGCAAGATCAGCGAGTATCGCGTTGTCATGAAGGTGACCTTCATCCTCAAATAATGCGCTGAGTTGGGGCAGGGTGCGGACCTTGCCCCGGCCAGGCGGATCTCAGTCCTTCTGCCAAAGACAGAGCTCCCACGAGTTGTTGAAGGTGGCGGGATCATCGAATGTCCATTTGCTGATGGACGGATCCATGGCGGCGACGATGTGATCATCCGTGCCCCAGACGGTCACGGTGTGCACCGAATGCTTCCAATGGCTCTTGCGGTACATGAAAATGACGTGGCTCTGGCGCAATCGCGGGAGCATGGAGCTGTTTTCGGCAAGGCCCTTGCCGCTCTGGTAGCGCAGGTTCAAACGATCGGCGAGCCACTGCACGCCCTTGTCCCCTCGCAGCGCACCGTTCCAGGCCGTGACACCTGCAGCCTTGGCCTCGCCTAGCAGATCAATGAAAGTGATCTCCTCCTGCCCTTTGGTCACGGCAGTCCAGGCTTGAGCGGCAGCGGCCCAGCAGGTCGAGCGTTCCTGGAACAAGCGGGGCGGCGAGTCTCGGTAAAATTCGGTCATATCAAGCTCTCAAACAATCGGGTTCAATCTTGCCGTCTTGGCCAGTCTACCTGCGGCGTGCTGGGGCAATCAGTACCATCTGACACAATTTCCCGATCTGAGCTTGCATGGCGCGAGACACCGGACTACCTCCCCGACATGAGCACGCACGCGGCGAAAATTGCCCCGGGCGCCGTCACCATTTGCGGCGCACCCGAAGGCTGGGATGCACGGCAACTGGCCGATCTGGTTGACCGTGCCCAGGGGCCTGTCATCCATGTCGCCCGCGATGATGCACGCGCGGCCGCGATGGCAGATGCCCTTGCGGTCTTCGCGCCGGGCGTGCCGGTTCTGAACTTCCCGGCGTGGGACTGCCTGCCCTATGACCGGGTCAGCCCGAACCCCGAGGTCTCCGCCGAGCGCATGGCGGTTCTGGCGGCGATGGCCGATGGCTGGGACAGGCCATCGGTTCTGATCACCACCCTGAACGCCGCGACGCAGAAGGTGCCTCAACCCGCCAGGATGGCCGAGGCGAGCTTCACTGCATCGGTCGACTATCAGGTCGACATCGACGGGCTGATCGCGTGGCTGACGGCGAAGGGGTTCAACCGCGCCTCGACGGTGATCGAACACGGAGACTTCGCCGTGCGAGGCGGCATCATCGACATCTTCCCGCCGGGACAGGAGAATCCGGTCCGGCTCGATTTTTTCGGGGACGTGCTGGAGGGCGCGCGCCGCTTCGATCCCGAGAGCCAGCGCACGGTCGAGCAGGTCTCCCGTGTCGAACTCGCTCCCGCCTCCGAAGTCGTGCTGGACGAGGCCGCGATCCAACGCTTTCGCACGCGCTATCGCGAGATGTTCGGTGCGCCGCGGCTGGACGATCCGCTTTATGCTGCCGTCAGCGAGGGGCGAAAATATCAGGGGATGGAGCATTGGGTCGCGCTCTTTCACGAGGAGCTTGCGAGCCTCTTTGACTATCTGCCCGGTGCGCCGGTCACGTTGGATGACCGGATCGATGAGGCCCTCGCGGCGCGCGCGCATCTGATCGAGGATCACTACCAGACCCGGGTCGAAGCCGGCGATGCGGGCGATGTGCCCTACATGCCGTGCAAGCCCGCGCTGACCTATCTCGACGAGGCGGCCTGGACAGCGGCGCTGGCGGATCGCGCGACGCGCCGGTTTCTCTCAGGTCAGCACCCGCTGGGGCCGGGGATCATCGATGCCGGTGGACGGGCCGGGCGGTCCTTTGCGCCGGAACGCCAGCAGGACGGCACAAACGTCTTCGACGCGCTGGTCGATCACATCCGCGCCCGAAAAAAGGACGGCCCCGTCATCATCGCCTCCTATTCCGATGGCGCGCGCGAAAGGCTCGGCACGCTCCTGACCGATCACGGACTGGAGAGCGTTCGCCAGATCGCTCGGCTCGAGGAGGTCGGCCCCGGTACGAACCTGATCGTCTGGGCGCTGGAGCAGGGGTTCGTTGCGCCGGGCCTGACGGTCATCTCAGAACAGGACGTGCTGGGGGATCGCCTGATCCGCCGCGCCCGCAAGGCCAAGCGCGCCGATAATTTCCTGACCGAGGCGCAGAGCCTCACAACCGGCGATCTTGTCGTCCATGTCGATCACGGCGTCGGGCGTTATATCGGGCTCGAGACTGTCACCGCCGCGGGCGCGCCGCACGAATGTCTGCGGCTTGAATATCATGGCGGCGACAAGCTGTTCCTGCCGGTCGAGAACATCGAGCTTCTCAGCCGCTATGGCCATGAAAGCGGCGAGCTGGACCGTCTCGGCGGCGGCGCATGGCAGGCCAAGAAAGCGCGGCTCAAGAAGCGCGTGCTCGATATGGCGGAGAAACTCATTCGCGTCGCGGCGGAGCGGATGCTGCGCAAGGGCGAGCTGCTGGAGGCCGAACCCGGCACCTATGAACGCTTCTGCACGCGCTTTCCCTATGAGGAGACGGACGATCAGCTCCGCGCCATCGGGGATGTGCTGGGCGATCTGGGCTCGGGCCGTCCGATGGACCGGCTGGTCTGCGGCGATGTCGGCTTTGGCAAAACCGAAGTCGCCA
>CAYYZH010000097.1:13784-15224 GCA_964475765.1 uncultured Limibaculum sp. | reverse complement strand
CCCAATAGGCGTTGAACCCGTTAAAGTGCGGCATCTTGGGGCGGCTGTCGTATTTCGCCTGATAGGTATCGACGAAGCCCTGACTGACCGGATCCAGCTTGAAGCCGACGGACGGCACCGGCGAGAGGGTCGAGATGCCGCCGCCCGCGCCGCCGGTATCCTCCCAATACTCCAGACCCAGAGCCGAGACGTTTACCCCGGTCATCGCCATCGGCACCTGCAGTTTCACGTATTGCGAGGAGACGACCTGAGAGTTCACCGAACTCACCTGATAGATGAAGTCGGCGCCACTGTTCTGCGCCTTGGCGAAGATCGGCGCGAAGTCGACGGTGTTGATGTCATAGGTGATGATCTCGGCGACCTCGATCCCGGCGACCGGCGCGAGGGCGTCTGTCACCAGACCGGTGATCGCACCGCCAAAGGCGGTGTCCTCGGCCAGGATCACGACGCTGTCCCAGCCCATCTTCGCCTTCAGCACATCAGCGCCAAAATTGATGTAAAGTGTCGCCAGCGCCTCGTCGGAGGCGATGTTCATGAAATAGGGCGCCATGCCCTCGGGGTCTTCGACGATCTTGTCGATGATGCCGATATAGCTGGTCCAGGTGTCGAGCGTTGGGATCTGGTATTCCTGCATCCGCGGCAGCCAGCCCAGCGAGACATCGTCGATCGAGCCGGAGATGACAAAATCGACCTCCTCGCTTTCGGCGAGGTACTCATAGGCCTTGATGCCTTCGGTCACGTCTTCGCCGGTATCGGCGGTGACAAGCTCGATCGGTGTGCCCCAGCCGCCCGCCGCGTTCAGCTCTTCGATCGCAATCTCTGCGCCGCGAAGGGTCGAGAGGCCGGTATCCGACGAAAGCGATCCGATGAAGCCGACCTTCGTGCCCTCGGCCATTGCTGTTGAGGCCAGCAGCATCGCCGCTGTTGTCAGGGTGCTGAGTTTTGCGAGCTTCCAAGTCATCTGCGACTCTCCTGTCGTGTCATGGACGGCCTTTATGGCTCTCTGTATCCTGAATACAGATCACGCAAAGGACGCCAGATCAACAGGTGAGCATGGCTTGAACCGGGTCAGGTCTCTGCTTGCCCGGCCGGTCTCGGCAGCGAAAGGGTCAGCACAAAGCCGATGATCGAGAACGCAAGAAGCGTCGAGAACGCCCAGATATAGGTGCCGGTCACGTCAAACGTCCAACCCGCCAAGACAGGTCCCAGCGCACCGCCGATGGTTCCGAAGAAGAGGATCACTCCGAAGATCGCGCCATGGGCGCGTGTTCCGAAATACTCGGCCACCGTCGGCGAGACGACCGTGAAAAGCCCGCCATGAACACAGCCATAAATGGCGAGGATCGGGATCAGGGACGTGCTGCCGAAGGTCAGAACGAGGATCCCCAGCGCGAGGATCAGCCCACTGAAGCAGAAGAGATACCCGCCGCGTCCGCCGAT
>CAYYZH010000097.1:0-13684 GCA_964475765.1 uncultured Limibaculum sp. | reverse complement strand
AAAGGCGGCGATCAGCAAAACCACACTGGCGGCAACGCCAAGGGTGATCAGCGCAACCTGCCATCCGAAGCCGGCGATGAGAAAGGCCGCAAGGAGCGGGAGCACCACCTGCCCCGCCGCGGTGCCCAGTTTGACGACACCTGTCATGATCCCGCGGCGGCGTGAGAACCACCGCGCAATCGTCGAGAGCGTCACGACATCGTGGGTGCTCATGCCCAGCCCGACAAAGAGCGCAAAGATGACAAAGAGATGCCATGGCTCGGAGATCTGCGACATCAGGACAAAGCCGACCCCGTAGAGCACACCGGAAAAGGCCAGCACCACACGTGGGCCATAAAGATCGCTGAGGCGCCCACCCGGCATCGCCAGCACGCCCATCATCAGAAAGGCGATGGAGGAACAGGCAGACAGGAACGTGCGCGACCAGCCGAACTCGTCCTCGAACACCTTGAAGAACAGCCCATAGGAGAACAGCAGGCCGATGACGACAAACTGCACAAGGCAGGCGCCGAAGGTGACGAAGTAGCGCCGATCCATGGCGGTTCCCTGACAAGGAGCGTGAGCTGTTGCGGACGAGATCGAAGCGGTGCGTGATGCGCGTGACATAACGCGCCCTCGCCCACTCACGGTTGCTTAACAGAAACGCACGGAAAATGAAGGGTGGTAGGGAGAGGGCAACTAAACCCTTTCGTCTCAATCCGCCGCGTCGTCCTTTGTGGCCCCGCGGAATCCGGTCGCGATAACGTACATCTCGGCGGAATCCTTGCGGCTGGCAGGCGGTTTGATATGGCGCACCTTTGTGAAGTGGCGCTTGAGGAGAGCGAGCAACTCTCCCTCCGTGCCGCCCTGGAGAACCTTGGCGGCAAAAGTGCCCTCGGGGGCAAGCGTGTCGAACGCGAAATACGCGGCGGTCTCTGCCAGCGCGATGATCCGCAAATGGTCGGTCTGGCGGTGGCCGGTCGCGGGTGCTGCCATGTCCGACAGGACCACATCCGCGGGGCCGCCAAGCGCCTGCTTGACCTTCGCGTCCGCCTCCTCCTCGAGGAAATCGAGTTGCATCAGTTCCGCGCCGGGAATGTGCTCGACCTCCTGGATGTCGACACCGAGAACAAACCCCTGCGCCTTGCCCGACTTCTCGCCTAGCGCGTTGACCCGTTTGACCGCGACCTGTGTCCAGCCTCCCGGCGCGCAGCCGAGATCGACCACGCGGCACCCTGGCAGCAGGACCCGGACCTCATCATCGATCTCGATCAGCTTGTAGGCCGCACGGCTGCGCCAGCCGTCACGTTTGGCGGCCTGCACATACGGATCGTTCAGCTGACGCTGCAGCCACCGGGTCGACGATGTCTTCCGCCCTTTGGCGGTTTTCACCCTGGTCTTGAGATCACGGGACCCGCGACCTGACCCGCTTTTGGGCCCGCTCATGATCCGCGGTCCTTCCGGGCTTGCAACAGCCCATAGAGGATCCCCTCGCGCAGGCCACGATCGGCGATGCGCATGCGTTCGACCGGCCAGAGCCTGAGAATGGTCATGAGGATGGCCGCGCCCGAGATCACCAGCTCGGACCGTCCGCGTCCGATGCCGGGATGGTGCGCCCGGCCCATCTCGCCCATGGAGATCAGACCGTCGGCCAGCTCCGCCGCCGAGTTTGCGGGCAGCCACAGCCCATCCACCTGCGCCCGGTCATAGGTGACGAGACCAAGATGGAGCGCACCAAATGTCGTCGCCGTGCCGGAGACACCGACGATCTGAAGCTTGTCGGTCATCCCGTCCCGGTCGAAGGCATCGTAGGGACCGAAGCTCGACAAACGCTCCTCGAAATGCAGCGACATCATCGCAAAGCGCTGCGCATCATCCGTGATGTCGCCGAAACGATCATGCAGGGTCGAGACGCCCATCGGCACGGAGATCCAGTCGAGGATGTGCGCCGCTGCCGCCCGTGCCGTATCGGTAACCGCATTCTTGCGCCCCAGAGGCGCCAGTGCCCGGATCAGGTTTTGTCGCCGAGCGACAGGGGTGCCCGACATGTCGATCCAGATCAGTTCGGTCGAGCCGCCGCCGATATCGAAGACCAGAAGCTGCTCGGCCTCGGGATCGATGAGCGGCGCGCAGCCAGCCACAGCGAGGCGGGCTTCCTCCTCCGCCGTGATGATATCCATGGTCAGACCGGTCTCGCGGATCACGCGGCGAATAAAGTCCTGCCCGTTGCGCGCCCGCCGGCATGCCTCGGTCGCGACGAACCGGCTTTCGCGTACGCGATGACGCCGGACCTTGCCCGCACAGATCCGAAGCGCCCGGAGCGCGCGGTCCTGCGCCTCTTCGCTAAGCCAGTTCGAAGACTCGACCCCCTCGCCCAATCTTACCGCGCGAGAGAACGCATCGACGACTTTGAACCCTTCGCCATTGGCGTTGACCACAAGAAGGCGGCAGTTGTTGGTGCCGAGATCGAGGGCCGCGATCGGAGCGGACGCACGGTCGGAGTGCCCGCGAAAGCGCTTCGGCACGTCCTTTTTCTCCCGCGGGGCGGGGTCGTATCCGTTCGTCTTCGGCGCCATTGCGCGCTCACCAATCGAATGTTCGCTTGTCCCTAGCTCTAGGGCCAAGCCGGTGGCGCATCAAGCACAAGCCGGATAGTTACGATTTTGGCAGTTTACCCGCAGCTTGCGGCGACCGACAGGGCCGTCGCCTCAAGGCCAAGCGCCCGGCAGACCTGATAGGGCAGATCGGGCTTGTTCATCGTGTAGAGATGAAGCTGTCCCACGCCGTTTGCGATGAGGTCATCGCATTGCTCGGCGCAGATCGCCACCGACAGCAGATCGTGCTCTTCCTCGGAGGTGGCGTTGCCATACGCCTTGTCCATCCAGTGGGGAATTGTGGTGTGGCAGCGTTCGGCAAAGTTACGCATCCGACCGAAGTTCTCGACCGGAAGGATGCCCGGCACGATCGGTGCCGTGATCCCAGCCGCGGTCGCCGCATCGCGGAACCGGTAGAACGCATCGTTCTCGAAGAAGAACTGCGTGATCGCGCCGGTCGCACCCGCATCGATCTTGCGCTTGAGATGGTCGATATCGTCTTGCGACGTCGACGCTTCGGGATGTTTCTCGGGGTAGGCACCGACCCAGATGTCGAACTGACCGAGTTTGGCAAGCCCTTCGACCAGCTCTACGGATCCTGCGAACCCATCGGGATGTGCCTCGAATGCCGAACCGGTTTCCGCGGGATCGCCGCGCAGGGCCACGATGCGCCGACAGCCGAGTTTCGCATAGGACCGTGCCACGTTCAGCACGTTCTCCTTCGACGCTCCGACACACGTGAGATGGCCAGCCACGTCGAGACGCGCGCGCTCGCGGATTGCAAGGATCGCGGCAAGGGTCCGATCTCGTGTCGACCCGCCTGCCCCGTACGTCACGGAGACGAAGCGCGGTGCCAAGGGCGCCAAACGCTCAACCGCTGTCCACAAGGCAAGAGAGGCGCGCGGGCCGCGCGGGGGAAAGAACTCGAAACTCACAGCAGGTTGCCCTGCCTTAGACGCCGCCCCGGAGGTCATATTATACCCTTTCGCACCCGACAGACCGTGGTCAGCCGAGCAAATTTCACCGCTCTTTGATTTCGTCGGAGTATACCAGAACGAAAACCGACAACACAACGCCTTAAACCGACACAGAGACTATTCGGCACGTTATGCCGCACCGCAATATAACCCGGCTACACGCATTTGGCGAAACAAGGGGTCGCAACTGGACGCATCAGTGTCGAAAACATCTTTCGATTCGCAAAATTATGGGCATATGGACCAAACTCAGAGACGACAGGTGCATCGATGGCAAAGTTGATCATAGTTTATTGGCGGGACATCCCGGCGCAGGTCATCGTCGGCAAGGGGCGGCGTGCGGCCAAAGCCCCCCTGCCCGAACGGTTCGAGCAGGCCATTGACAGATGCGCGATGAAGGTTGGCGCGAAGGATGACGATGCCTATCTCGCGGAATGGCGCAAAGTCGACATGGGCGAGGTCGAAGGTGACGACAAAACTGTCGCAGATGAAACTGCGGCGGAATTGGATCGGGACTACGATTCGGAAAGGATCAAGGTCCTGATCGCGAACGAAGGCTGGGCGAACCCCGAGGGTGCCCCAAACTGAGCGGAGATGACGTGGATGTCCAAGATCATTGATCTGTTTTCGCGCAAAGCGCCTCCCCGGCCCGACAGTGGCATTGCCGAGTTCATCCGGGGCTTTTCGATCGAGGTGATGCCGCGCACCGCGGAGAAGATCGAGGATTTCCGCGCGATCCTGCCCGAGGGCACCCGGGTCTATGTCGCCCATATCGAGGGCACGCCGATCGAGGACATGGTCGCGACCGCCAAGCGCATCGCGAACGACGGCTTCCCGGTCATGCCGCACTTCCCGGCGCGCGGGATTGCCGACAAAGCGCAGCTTATGGACTGGATCGCACGCTATCAGGGCGAGGCTGGCATCGATCAGGCGCTGCTGCTTGCCGGTGGGTATGACAAGCCGACAGGCGAGTTCGACAACTCGATGGAGTTGATGGAGAGCGGCCTCTTCGACGGTTTCAAACGGCTGCATGTCGCCGGGCATCCCGAGGGTAACAAGGACATCGATCCCGACGGCTCCGACCGCGCTGTCATGGATGCGATCCGCTGGAAGCAGGCGTTTGCGGAGCGCACGGATGCCGAGATGGCGATTGCCACGCAGTTCTGTTTCGAGTCCGAGCCGGTGATCGAATGGGCCAACCGTCTGAAAGCGGAAGGCATCTCTCTGCCAATCCATATCGGCATCGCGGGTCCGGCCAAGCTCCAGACCATGATCAAGTTTGCCATGGCCTGCGGCGTCGGGCCGTCCTTGCGCGTGCTGCAACGCCGGGCTGCTGATGTCGCAAAGCTTTTGCTGCCGTTCGAGCCGACAGAGATCCTGAGCGAGCTGGCCGCCCACAAGGCGGCGCACCCTGATTTCAATATCGAACAGGTGCACTTCTTCCCGCTCGGTGGGATCAACAAAACCGCTGAGTATTGTGACGAGCATGGCCGCCCCACCGGGTCCACCCGCGCCGCCATCGCCTGATCCTGCAGCTTGACCCGCCTGCCCGATCCGGGCAACACCTGCCTCCGCAATCGCCGCGTAGAGTGTGTCCATGACGCACTCACGCCTTTGAACGTCATCGAGTAGGACCCATTCCGTGACCCGTACCGTGATCGAGTCGAAGACCAAAACCGTCATCATGGGCTTTGACCAGCCGTTCTGTGTGATTGGCGAGCGGATCAATCCAACAGGCCGCAAGAAACTGGCCGCGGAATTGGAACTGGGCGACTTCTCGACCGTCGAAAAGGACGCGATGGAACAGGTCGCCTGCGGTGCGACCGTTCTCGACATCAACTCGGGCGCAGTCTTTTCCAACAAGATGGCCGAAGACCCGCGCTATGCCGACAACAACTTTGTCGAGCCGCCACTGATGAAGGAAATGGTCGCCTGCGTTCAGGCTGTCACGGACGCCCCGCTTTGCATCGACAGCTCGGTGCCCGGCGCGCTGGAGAACGGGCTCGAGACCGCCGAGGGGCGCCCGCTCCTGAACTCAGTCACCGGCGAGGAAGAGCGGCTCGAAATGGTGCTGCCGCTGGTTAAGAAATACAACGTGCCGGTCGTGGCGATCTCGAACGACGATACCGGGATCTCCGAAGACCCCGATGTGCGCTTCGCCGTGGCGAAGAAAATTGTCGAGCGCGCCGCCGATCACGGCATCCCGGCTCATGACATCGTGGTCGATCCACTGGTCATGCCAATCGGGGCGATGGCCACCGCCGGGCATCAGGTCTTTACGCTGGTCCGGCGCCTGCGCGACGAGCTTGGCGTGAACACGACGTGCGGCGCATCGAACATCTCCTTTGGGCTGCCCAACCGGCACGGGATCAACAACGCCTTCCTGCCGATGGCCTATGCGGCGGGCATGACATCCGCGATCATGAATCCGGTGCAACTCGCTGTAAAACAAAAGGATTACGATGCCAGGATCGAAGCGCTGGCAGCCCTTGGCGTCACCCTCCCCGAGGGGATCGACAAGGAAGCTCTGGTGCCGCTTCTGGGTCTGGGTTCGACCAAGGGCACGCCCTCAAAGGAGATCGAGGCCATCAAGGCCGCCGACTTCCTGCTGGATCATGACGAAGGCGGCGCGGCCTGGATCGGCTTCAACAAACCCGCCGGGGGCGAGGGCGGCGGACGCCGTGAGGGCCGGAGGCGCAGACGCTCTGGCTGATGCACCAAGCGGGCCCGGTTGGGCCTGCGTCAACCCACCTCAGGCCGGGTTAATCTTCTGATCGTAAGGGCTGCTAAACTCGCCAGCGAACGGGGAAGTTCGAGTACTGGCCGAGGCCCCGTCATGAAGATCATCCTGCTTACCCTGCTCTTTGTCCTGTCCCTGCCGCTGCCACTGGGAGCCGCCGTCATCGGTGACACCGTGCGCGGTGTTTTCTCTGCCGTTGGCTCCGGTGCGCTGCTCGACCTCAACACAACGATCTCCGACCCGGGCGTCGAATTTGAACTCAACGACGGCGGTGCCTCCTTTTCCGTCGACATCGCCGAGACCGAGATCACCGTTCTTTACGACATCGATCTCTTTACGTCGGTGGGCGCAAACACGACCTGGGTGGTGCAGGGTTTCGACGACATCGTGACCGACTTTTCCCTGATTTCCGGAGATGCAACCCTGATCCGCGATGTCACGTTCCTCGATGATGAGGTCAGGTTCACTGTGCTCAATTTCGGCGCGCCGCGTCAGATCGAGAGCTGGAATTTTGCACTGAACACGTCCGAGGTGACCCCTGTCCCCGTACTTGCCGGGATCTGGACGCTGCTGTCCGGCATCGTGTTGCTGCTGACCCTGAAGATCCGCCCCAAAAGCTGGTCGGCATAGTCTGCTCTGGCGACCGCTTCCGAAACCGCCCCTACCCTTGCGACTTGTCCGAGACTTGCCGAGCAAGCTGTGCCACGCTAATCCGCGCCCACAACGAGATGCGGCCCCGTAGCTCAGCTGGATAGAGCGACCGCCTCCTAAGCGGTAGGTCACAGGTTCGAATCCTGTCGGGGTCGCCAAAATTGATTAAGGTCACGGGGCCCCAGGGTTTATCCAGGATATAAGCTGAGTTTCGAAATGACCGCCCCCTCTGTTCGCATCGCCGTGATAGGCGCCGGTTTGATCGGCGCAAAGCATGTCGACTATGTCGTGGCCTGCCCGGACACCGACCTCGTCGCTATCGCAGATCCCGACCCGGCGGCGCGTGTAATGGCCGAGGCAAACGGCGCGAAATGGTGGGCGGACGTATCCGAAATGCTGGGCGCGGGCGGGATCGACGGTGCGATTGTCGCGACGCCAACGGCTCTGCACGAACCCATCGGCTTGGCGTGCGTGGACGCCGGCGTTCATGCGATCATCGAAAAACCGATCAGCCACACATTGGCCTCAGCCGATCGCCTCAATGCCGCCGCTGAGGCAAAGGGGGTCCGGCTGCTCACCGGTCACCATCGGCGTTACAACCCGTGGGTTGCCGAGGCACAGCGTCTGATCCGTGAGGGTGCGCTGGGGCGTATCGTCGGGGTCTCGGCCATGTGGGCCTGCTGCAAGCCTGCGCCCTATTTCGATCTGGACTGGCGGCGCGGGCCGGGCGGCGGGCCTGTCCTGATCAACCTGATCCACGACATTGATCTTATGCGCGCAGTCATCGGCGAGATTGCCGAGATCTCGGCGTTCACATCATCCGAGGCGCGCAGTTTCGATACCGAGGATACGGCAGTGATCAACCTGCGTTTCGAGAACGGCGCGCTGGGAACTGTTTACTGCTCTGACACCAGTCCGAGCCCGTGGACATGGGAGCAATCTTCCGGCGAGAACCATCCCGTCTATCACGAGCTTGACGAGAACGCGTACCGCATCTTTGGAACCGAGGCGGCGATGGAGTTCCCGCGGCTGAGGATCTGGCGCCAGATCGGGGAGCCGGACTGGCGCAATGAAATCGCGGCGGCATCCGTCCGCCCTGCCCGCGAGGATGTCTACGCCATCCAGATCGCACATTTCGCGCGGGTCATTCGTGGGGAGGAGGAGCCCATCGTCTCCGGCCGGGATGGCCAGCGCACCCTTGCCGCAACTCTGGCGGTGCTCGAGGCGGCAAAGACCGGCCAGTCCGTGCGGCTTTGACCCTCATTCGACCCACTCGGCTCGAGATCAAGTCAGCGCTGTCGCAACGACGGACACTACCGCAATGAACAACCCTGCGGTGGCGAGGAAGCCTTTGGGCGGCAGCGATAACAGGTAGCCCAGGCCCGCGAGCGCACCGAACAAAACACTGCTCCCCAAAGCGTAGGGGGCAGACAATAAGAAATAAGCGACCCAGACCGGCGAGAGCACAATCATCAGCAGCTTCTTCCCGATCGTCATCCGGCGAAAATTGAAGATCAGCTCTGCAATGCCGAGCGTAAATCCCTGCATCATGGAGATGACGATCAGTACGACCAACGGCCAGATCAGGATCAAGAGCGGGATCTCAAACCAGGACAATGCGGTGAACCCGTCGGAGCGAAGGTGTACGGGCTTCAGGGCCTGATAGACCATGCCGCCAGCAATGAGGACGAAGACGGATGCGCATATTCCTGCGTTGAGGTGAAAGCACGTCTTGCCCGGGTTCAGATCTGTGCGCCCGAGGGTCAGTATGTCGAATGCCTGTACGGCAGCTTTTCGAAAGAACGCCGTCGCGAGAGCGTTGAACCGCCGTCCCAGGTCGAAATAGTCAAGCCCCGCCAAGAGCAGTCCAAGAACACCCAACAACGTTGTCCCCCCACCGGACACTCGCGTCTACGGGATATATGCCCGGGATCTGAACAATCCAAACCTGTCGATGTCCAAGTCTGAGATCGTGATGCGTCAGGCTCCGGCAATCAACCGCTTGCCTTTCCCGGGCTGAGACCGGATGGTGCGCGCCGAGCCATCGGGGGAGACTGCCATGACCGAGATCCATGTTCTGAATGGGCCGAACCTGAACCTGCTGGGGCAGCGGGAGCCGGAGATCTACGGCGCGACCACGCTGGCTGACATCGAGGCGACCTTGACCGCAGAGGCCAAGGCGCATGGGGTGGGCGTGCGCCTGCGCCAGACGAACTCCGAGGGCGGTCTGGTCGATCATATCCACGACGCGCGCAACGAGGCTGCGGGGGTCATCATCAACCCGGCAGCCTACACACATACCTCGGTCGCGGTGCATGACGCGCTGAAGATGCTGGAGGTGCCGATCATCGAGCTGCACCTCTCGAACCCCCATGCGCGGGAGGCGTTTCGGCACCATTCCTATGTGTCGCCGGTCGCGACGGGGATCATCGCGGGCTTTGGCGCCGCGGGGTACACGCACGCGCTGGATGCGATGCTCCGGTTGGTGGGCAAGACCACCTGACCCGACGTGCGCGGTCCCGGACCTGATCCGGGACCTCTTTGTGATCCCGTGGCCTTCAGGCGGTCGGGACCTTGGACATCGGATCTCGGCCCGCCTCATAGACCTCGAGATGACTGAGCGCCGCGGCGAGATTGGGCGCGACAATGCCATGGGTCTTGGCTCGGCGCAACAAGGCTCCGATGATGTGATCGGCCTCGGTCGGATAGCCCGCCTGCATGTCGCGCAGCATGGACGCCGTCCACGCCGATCCGCGTTCCGACAAAAGCCCGCGGATCGATGTCATCGTTGCCTCGTCCGGCAGTTGCCCCTCGGCCTCGGCAATCGCTGCGACCTCGTCCACGATGGCGGACAACACCTCACCGCCATGGCTCGTCTGAAGAATACGGCCCACGGATGCGCGCATCAGGCAGGTTCCCGCCGCGAGACTGGCCAGCATGACCCACTTGTCCCAGAGCGCCTGGATGATGTCCTCGGAGTAAACCGCATCATACCCGGCATTGGTGCCCGCCTCGACCAGTTGGCGTGCCAGTGACTCCGTCGCCTCCTGCCCCGGTCGCAACCCAACCGTCATCTTGTGCAGGCGGTTGAAGTGATTGACCGTGCCGTCTTGCGTCAGGGTCGAGCCGATATGCGCAATCCCGCCCCAAGTCGTAGCCTCGGAGAAACGGGCAGCGATGGTCTCGACATGGTCGATCCCATTGAGGAGCGGCAGAATCGCGGTGCCCTCACCGATGTAAGGCGCAACTGCGTCGAGCGCGCCATCGAGACCGTAGGATTTGCAGGCAACCGCGACGATGTCGAACGGATCTGCGGCATCGCCTGCCTGAATGATCTGAACCGGTATAGTCGCATCACCCAAGCGGCTGAGAATGCGCAGGCCACCGCTCAGCTCTTCGGCGCGGCGTTCACGCACGAGAAACGTGACATCGGTGCCCGCCGCCGCGAGACGTCCGCCGAAATACCCGCCGACCGCACCGGCCCCGAGAACCAGAATACGCATCTCAGCGTCCCTGAAAATCTGGCAGACGCCGGTCATGGGTGGCTGCGACACCCTCCTTGAAGTCTTCGGTTTTGCGCAGCCAGGTCTGCTCGATCAGTTCATGATCGGTCTGGGCCTTGACCGCTTCGGCCAGTCCCTGACGCAGGGTTGCCCGGGTCGAGGTCACACCAAGCGGGGAGTTGATCGCGATTTCACGTGCCAGATCCCAAGCGTCACTGCGCACGGTCTCGAGCGTCGCCATCTGGTCGAGCAGCCCCAGATCCAGCGCCTCCTCACCCTTGATCCGCCGCGCGGTCAGGAACATCATCGCGGCCTTCTGCTGTCCGATGGCACGCGGCAGGGTGTGCGTGAGGCCAAAACCGGGATGAAAGCCGAGCCGCGTGAAATTCGCGGCGAACCGGCTTTCCGGACAGCCCACCCGGAAATCGGCCGACATCGCGAGCCCAAGGCCACCACCAATGGCGGCGCCCTGCACGGCAGCCACCACGGGCGTCTTGCAGGCAAAAACCCGGACGGCCTCGACATAGAGATGATCGATGCCGATCTTGTTCACGGACCCCTCGACCGAGCCATCGGACTGGACCTGGGAGCCATCGCCGAAATTCGCCCCGGCGCAGAACGATTTGCCATTTGAGCAAAGCAGAATCGCGCGAACGGAAAGATCATCGTCGATCTTCTCATAGGTATCGGCGATCTGGCGGATCAGCGCGAAGTCGAAGAAATTGTGCGGGGGGCGCTGAATTTCGACGGTCGCGACAAAATCGCGGATCGAAACTTCAAGCTCTGGCGCGTCGTAGGTCATCGGGTCTTCCTTCAAGAACGGTGCAGCTTCAGCGTATTCGGATCAACGCAGACCAAGGCCGCGGGCAATAATGCCGCGCAGAATTTCCGTGGTTCCGCCCTGAATGGTCAGCTTGGGAGCCACCAGCGTCGCAAAGTCGATGAGGTCGTCGAAATCCTGTGCATTGCCTGCCGACGGATCTGAGAACGCGCCAAGCGTGCGTGCCTCGGTCGGGAGGCGCTGCTCCCAGATCGTACCGACATCCTTGACGATCGAGGATTCCAGGACCGGCTCCTTTCCCGCATGAAGCATCCCGGCCACCGAGACGGACATGCGGCGCAGCGTATGAAGTTGCGCCACCAGCCGGCCAAGGCCCTCTGCGCCGCGAACATCCGGCTCCGGCCCGAGCTGTTGGGTGAGTGCGACCAAGACATAGAACGTCTCGAGAAACCTCTCCGGTCCCGAGCGTTCATAGGCCAGCTCGGCAGTGGCCTGTTTCCATGCTCCGTCGATCTCGCCCAGCATATGATCGGCCGGGATCATGACGTCCTCGAACAGAACCTCGTTGAAGTCCGTCATCCCCGGCATTGCGGCAATCGGGGTAACGGTGATGCCCGGCGTGTCCATCGGCACAAGGAACTGCGTCAGCCCATGCCGGCGGTTCTCCTTGGTCGGTGCGGAGGTGCGCAACAAGGCAATCATGTAGTCCGCCCGGTGCGCGTTAGACGTCCAGATCTTGCGCCCGTTGACCCGGAACATGTCGCCTTCGCGCTCGGCCTTGACCGAAGCGGCAAAAAGATCCGAGCCCGAGTTCGGCTCCGACATCCCGATGGCAAAGCAAAGTTCTCCCCGACAAATCGCTGGCAGGATCTGTTCCTTGAGTGCGTCGGTTCCGTATTTCAGGATCACCGGACCGGACTGCCGGTCGGCCACGAAATGACACCAGGTCGGCGCGGTGACGGCACGCATCTCCTCGGTTACGACATAGCGGTCGAGATGCGTGCGTTCATGCCCGCCATACTGTTTGGGCCAAGTCATACCGATCCAGCCCTTCGCCCCGACCCTTTGCGAGAACCCGCGATCGAAGGCGTCCTGACCGAGACCTAACCCCGGATCGAAGGTGCCGCGCGCGATCTCGTCGGACAAAAAGGCCCGGACATCCGCGCGCAGATCCTCGGTTTCCGGGGGAAGGCGTTCCTGATCGAAGCGTATCGCGGTCTGCATATCTTCCTCTTCCAACAGGGGTGCGCGGTGGACAGCACCCTACGGCCATTGCGTCGGATCTACCGGCTCGTCAACATTGGCCACAGCGCATCCGCCCCGGCCTTTGCCACATGTTTGCCCAGCCGTTCCGCCCAGTGCGCCTCGGCGCCGAAATCATCGCGCCAGCCCCACATGCGGCGGGTGAAGCGCTGCAGGACATGTTCCTGGGTCCAGCCAATCGCCCCGTGCGCCTGATGCACAATCGCAGCGCCGGTCTCGACGGCCTCGCCGCACCGGATCTTGGCCGCAGCCACCTCGAGGAATACAGCGTCACCCCCATGCGCGTGGGTCTCCAGCGTCTCCGCCGCAGATCCCGACGCGGTAAGGGCGGCGGCAACCTCTCCGGCCAGCCGAGCAAGATTTTGCTGCACGGCCTGAAACTTCGCGATCTTGCGCCCGAAGGCCTCGCGCGCCTGTGTGTATTCAGCCGTGATGTGCAGTGCTGTCTCCAAGGCGCCGGCCATCTGGCAGGCCCGGGCCACGGCGCCCATCTGGTCAAGCCGGGCACGGGCATTGTCGAACGTGCCTTGGTCCAGCATTGCCGCTCCTTCGAAGCGCAAATCGGCGCGGGCCCCACCCATATCAGCGCGGCGCGGCGTCGCTTCGCCTGCATCAGGCGCGGTCAGAACAACGCTGTCTTCCGCGACAATCACCAGATGAGAGGCCTCGGCACTGAACGGTACAGCCCGCGCGGAGCCGGTGAGGGCCCCGTCGGCCGAAAGCCCGAGCCGGTCACGTCTACGGATCGGCGCCAGAGCCAGCGGCCCCTTCGGCACAGACATGCCTGCTTCGGCCAGGCACCACGCGGCCAGCATGGTCTCGGCCAGAGGCACCGGACAGGCGTACTGCCCTGAAACGCGCAGGATCTCGAACCCCTGAGCCAACGGGATACCCGCTCCGCCCGCTTCCTCGGCGATCCACGCGCGGGTCAAACCGGCCTCCTCCAAAGCCGACCAGAGCGGGTCAAACCAGGCGTCGTTCTTTGCCGCATTCAAGGCCTGCGGATCGGCCAGATCCCCGAAGATCCGCGCCGTCGCCTCGGCGATCAGATCGGCATCGCTGCGGTTGGTCTCGTTGTTGTTGGGCTCGTCTTGCACCGTGGTCTCCACCGTCTTCTGCGACCGGGTTAGCCAAAACCGAACGGGGCGTAAAGCGATCTGCCCCTTCGCCCAAACCCCATCAGAAGGACGATAAAG
>CAYYZH010000096.1:0-15379 GCA_964475765.1 uncultured Limibaculum sp. | reverse complement strand
CCCCGCGCCGGTACGCCGCTGTAGCTCAGCTGGTAGAGCACGTCATTCGTAATGATGGGGTCGGAGGTTCGAGTCCTCTCAGCGGCACCACTTCCCTAATATATCACCGTCCATTTCTACGCAGCCTGGCGACGTCCGGCCGGTGCGAGGCAAATGTCGTTTGGCGCACACCGGCGTCAGAATCTCTGGAAGACTTCGGGACTTGTTTGGAGTGTCGAGCCAGCCTGAAACCTTGCTTGCGAGATGGTTTTTCCAGACCGATCCAGCCCTTCAGACCGTGCTGGTCGCTATGGCGGTGCCACGCCCGGGATCGCCGACTGCCGTGCTGGCCGTCCGGGGCGCAGGCGATCGCAGGTGCGTGGTACCGTGACCCGGGCCGAGAAAGTATTGTTGCTCTCGTTCTCTTCGCGAATGCTCAGGAATGGGTCGAGGCGTAACCGGATCACGCTGTCACCTGGCGCCAGAACAAGCTGACCGGCGACCCTGCGTGTCCGGTTCGCTGCGAGGGGCGGTGTGAACGGTGCGGCCACCGGGATCGCGCCTTGTGTCAAACGGCTCGCATGCGCTGCTGCGGCGATATCGCCGGTGTTTGCCACTTCATAGGAAAAGCGGAAACGACACCCTCGCGAAGTTCGGGACAGGATATCTCGCTCACGCAGCACCAATGTTCCGCCGGAGCGTGCCCGGGAGCGGCCAATGCGCAAGCCTCCGGCGAGCGTCAGGTCTGGCCGGGCATCGCTCTCTATCGGAGAGTGCGCCGCGATAGCCTCATCCAGACAGCGGACCGCAAGGACAGTTATAGCGTTCGCGTTGTGTCCGACCGTGCTGGCCTCAATGCCAATCGTCGACTTCGTGCGATAGAAGGATCTGCGCTCTAAAAGGTCCTGCCCGGTGGCGACCGGTATTGAAACCCGGCGACTGTCGCGGGCCTCGACTTGCACGATGTGGGAGAGGTCGAGCGAGCCGTCCTTCCCCGCCTCCGCCCTTTGCCACTCCGTGATGGGTGTCCCGTTCTTTGTAAATCGGTAGCGGATCGGATGCCGGGTCCCGACAGGATCGCTTGTCCAGATGGTCGCTTGCGCGGTGACCGAACGGGGGCATGCGCCAAGGGACTTTGCGCCGGTCACGTGGATGGTGGCGGAGAGACCGGCTGGGCCAGTCTCCTGATCAGGGGAACCATCGCTCGCACCAGCAAAGGCTCCGCCGGACTGCGCCAGGCAAATGCCCAGCGCAGCGAGGAAGGGGAGGCGACGCATCACGGGCGCCCAGCCGTCTGAGGACGGCCCGATGTCGGACGCACCGGAACCAGCGTCGCGGTGGGCCGCGGCCGTTGGCCGGGTGCCGTGCCGGGGGTCGAGTTCGGTTGCGGTCTCGCGCCGATCTCCGGCAGACGCGCCGGCTTGGGGGCCTTGACCAGACCGGAGCCCGGCTTGGCAGGCTTCGGCGCCTTTACAGTGCCCGGCATGTCCGGCGTGATGACGATCGGTTTGCAGCGCACCAACGACCCTTCTGCAACCCCCATTAAACTCTTGTCGCCGGACTCGATCAGCCAATGCGGGTTGCCGCTACCAGCACCGTTGGCGTTGACTTCTGCGTGCAGGGCGTACTTGATCTTGACGGTTGCTTCCGTGCCAAAGGCTTGGACCGATGGCATGCCATTGTCTAAACGTTCCTGCAAACGCGCATTGCACGCTGCCAAAATGAAGTTCTTCAGCACGAACGTGCTGACAAACATCGTGGTCTGGATGTCGATTTCCTTAGGGCGGTTGAAGGCAGGGTAACTCGTGCCTTTATCGTAGTCCGCCAACCAGAAGGGATTGACGTCATCCGAGCCGATCTTGATCCGGGGTTCCATACGCCAGCTCACGATGCGACCTGCTACCCCTGTGTCGTATTGGAGCCGGGCGTCAAAGGTGACTTTGTCATGGCCTGACACCTGCTTGTAGCCGGTGGCGTCGCCTGTGACGGTGAACTCCTCTGGGGCGAATTCTTCGCCGACGCCGTAGGCCCAGAAATCGGCACTAGCTTGTGTGGTTCCCAGCAGCACCATTGCTGCGGTTGTCATCATAAGTTTTTTCATGGGATGTCCTTTCTGTTCCATGATTTCAGTAGGAAAAGGGCTGCTCGAGGGTCAGGGAGAGACCCGCATAGCTGCCGTCGAACGGCGCCGACGGCGCCAGGGTTCCGCCGGAATATCCGGCGAATGCGGTGAGAACGGCCCGCTCGTCGGCGCGCCAGGCCAGAGCCAGGCGAGCATCGGTGCCGTCAAATCCGGGTTGGTCCGAGACCGCCGCGTCCAACGCCGCGGTCAACTCCAGTGCGTCGGTCAGGCGCCATACGGCCTGTCCGCCAAAGGCAAGGGCTGTGGCATCTGACAGATCGCGGTCGATGAAGGCTGAAACCTGTCCGTAAGCGGTCAGCTCGACAGTCTCGACCGGATGCCATGCAAGCGTCACATCGGTTTGGACAGCCAGTACGTCCTGCTCGAAGAGGTCGCTTCCTGTGATGTGCGAGAGCGAAGGTGTTACCGACCAGGTCAGATCGTCAGATGTATGTGAGACCCCGGCATAGGCGAAGCGGGTGAAGGCGGTGCTGTCGACCTCACTGGGAAATGGGCTATCGAGAAAGCGCGTGACGGCCAACCCACCACCGGCATTGAGTGCCCAGCCATCACCAAGCTGGTAGGCGGCGTCGATGCCTATGTCTGCGAACTGATTGGTTTCTCGCGCTGCATCCGATGCGATGTTGTCGCTCTCTGCGGAGACCCGTGCCGAGAGGGCCAGCGCGCCCGAGCTGTAGCCGGTTGTCAGATGAAGGCGCTGCGTGTCCGCAGGAAGATCCGGAGCTCCGAAGGCGAAGAAATCAGCGCCGACCTGGCGATATCCTGCTTCAAAAGAGACAAGCGCGCTGTCCGATCCACTATCGCCGGAGAGATGGATCTGATGGCCCGCCCAAACCTCGACGGCGCTGTCTTCAACGGTCCCGGTGCCATCGACGGTCTGGCGCGAGAAAACGAGTTCCGAGCCTGCTTGTGAATTTCCGTCATCAGACTGCCAGACAAGGGCACCGCCGACGTTCACTCCGCGACGGTCGGGGTCATCCACAAACTGTGCGGCCTGGCCATAGACGGCGCCGGCCCGGATGGTCAGATTGCCGCCAAAAGGGCGAAAGCTGAGATCAGCGCCGGAGAAACCGCCTCTTGTCCGGACATCATCGATATCCGGCACGTCGTTGGCGAAGGCGAACCCTGCGATTGCCAACGCCTGATCGGACGTCTGCACCCTGAAGGAGGCGCCCCGGCGATCGTGTGCAGGAAGCAGCACGACATGGCGGCCAAGCTTCTGATCTCCGATCTCGATGACCTGCTGATGATCTTCGCCGTTACGCGTTGCCATCAGTCTCCCGGTTGTTTGCGAGAAGTCGTCAAGGCGGTTGGGTGAGGCGAACTCGGGGCCAGTGTCGGCCTCGGCCTCCAGTACCCATGCGCCCAGGCGGCCCGTGGCTGTCAGATTGCCGGACACCCCGCCGATGACCTCAGCACCTTCTTCGGTCGCGGCGACGCCTACTGTACCGCCGATCGTGCCAGATGCCCGGATGCCGTCCTGCCGCTCATGCGCGATGATCCAACTGCCGATCTCTTCGAACCCGGTATCGGTTTCCAGAAACACCCGCACCGTGTTCTCGGCTTCGAAGGGTTGCGGCGCGTCTGAGATCACCAGCACCCCATCCTGCACGGAAGACCACGCGGTGTGATCGACGCCGTTTACCGTCACGGTGAGGTCACTGCGCTTCGCGCTGGCGATCTCGTCCGAGAGCGTGACCGAGATCTGCCCGGCAGCGGCTGCACCCGCTACGAGCGTCAATGCAGCCGCGAAAAGTAGTGGTGAGAGTTTCATTCCAGCCCTCCTTCGTTCTGAGGAGAAGCTTGGGCGGGCCGTGTATCTGCCTTAGGTCGCGGCGGCGGGTATTTGGTCTCAGTTTTCCGCGCTTGGTATCGCGCACTGTCGACTTTGTATCAGGAGTATCCGGCCGCAATTTTCATAATGAATGCCTGGAGTCGAACCCGTGCCGAGCAAGGCTCGGCATGCCATTCAAGTCTAGAAACTGAGGTTGGGGAAAGTGACCGAAGCAAACTGGCAGGCCAGTGTTTCGCCCTGACAATCGGTTTGGCCAGATTGGGCGCCAGTCATCCAGACCTACGCGACGCCTTCTCAGGCGAAAATGTACCCCACACCACGTACCGTGCGGATCACTTCGGGCTTGGAGGGGTTTGCCTCGATCTTGCGTCTGATCCGGCTGATGCGCAGGTCGATGGAGCGGTCAAACGGCTCCCAGGACCGGTCATGCGCCTGATCGAGCAGTTGGTTGCGGTTCAGCACCCGGCCGCGGTTGTCGGCGAACACCTTCAGCAGGTTGAACTCCATGGATGTGATGTAGACATCGCGTCCATCTGCGCCGATCAGACGGGCACCGTCCAGATCGAGGGTACAGGTCCCGAAAGGTACGCTTCCGGTAGAACGCACCGTGGTCGCGATCGCATCCGGCCTGCGCCGCAGCGCCGCTTTGATCCGGGCTTCGAGCTCACGCAGATCCACGGGCTTGCCCAGATAATCGTCCGCGCCCATCTCCAGACCGACCACACGGTCGATCACCTCTGAGGCAGCGGTCAGCATGATTACCGGAACGTCTGAGGTCGTGCGCAGCGTTCGAAGCGCGCTCAGCCCGTCCTCGCCCGGCATGTTGATGTCGAGGATCACGATGTCGGGGTTGTGCCCGTCGAGATAGGTGCGCATGGCCTCGGCATTTTCGGCCTCAGCAATTTCGAAGCCGCGCCCGCCGAGATAGTCGCGCACCATTTCACGCAGCACGGGCTCGTCATCGCAGATCAGGATTTCCGGTGTGTCGGTCATGGCTCAGCTCCTTCGGCGTTCGATCAAGCCGCCTACAAGGTCCAGCAGTTCAAGAGGGGTGACAGGTTTTTCGAGATGGGGTTGGTCGGTCTTGGACAGAAAGCTCGCCACATCGCCGGACAGCGTATCGCCGGTGACAAAGCCTGTGCAGTGGGCGATGGCGGGATCGATGGCGCTGAGAGCTTCGTGAAAGGCTGGGCCGTCCATACCCGGCATCTTTATATCGCTGACGACCGCGTCGAACCATTGTGTCCGCAACAGCTCCAGTGCATCCGCGGCATTGTTGTAGATCTCGACCTGATAGCCCGCCTCGATCAGGATATCGCCGATCAGCTCCGCGACGCCGCTCTCGTCATCCACAACCAACACGCGGCCGGAGAAGCCGCCTTCGACCGGTTCTGTCTCTGAAAGAGCATCACTGGCACCGGTCGCGGCATCGAGCCGGATGTAGAACCGCGCGCCCTTGCCGGGGTCAGAGCGTACCTTCATGCGCCCGCCATGCGCGGTGATGATCCGGTGGCTGAAGGCGAGACCGATCCCCGTGCCCGTCCCGACTTCCTTGGTTGTGAAGAACGGCTCGAAGATCCTCGATTGCACCTGGAGCGGAATGCCAGGACCATTGTCGGCAACGCGCACCACCGCCTGTCCAGTTGCAGTGTCATGGTAGGAGCGCAGATGCAGCTTCCTCGGCCCATCCTGGTCGATAAGTGCCTGTTCTGCGTTGACGATCAGGTTTGTCAGCACCTGAATGATCTGGTCCTCGTCAGCATCCACGTCAGGCAAGCGCGGATCGAGATCCAGCGTCACGTCAATGTCCGATCCGCGCAAACGATGCCCGATCATGTCGAGGGCTGCCGTCAGCAATTCGTTCAGCGAGCACCGTTTCAACTCGGCGGGCCGTTGCCGGGCCATTGCCAGAAACGCCTTGACGATCCGCGAGCATCGCTCGGCGGCCTGAGCGATGTTGTCGACCTGACGCTTCTGCTTGGGGTCCAGCTCCGCGTTCTGCATCATCATTGCATAGCCGACGACAATCGAGAGCGGATTGTTCAACTCGTGTGCGACGCCTGCCAGCAATTCCCCCATGGCCGAGAGTTTCTCGTTCTGGTGAGTCAGCTCACGTTGGCGCTCCAGTTCGCTCTCGGCCCGGCGCTGATTTGTGATGTCGGTGAAAGAGATCACGCGGCCATCGTCTTCGGTCCGGTGGACGGACCCGCGAAAGACCCGGCCATCGGCGGCAAGCGTCTCGAAATTCTTCTCGATGTTCCGGACCCGGCTGAGAACACGCGCGATCACTTCCTCTTCGCTGTACCCTTCGGGAATGTGATAGAATCCACCCTCCACCAGCCGACGGGCGGACGTCTCAATCGGCTCGCCAACCTCGGACCGGGGAATGTCGCGGTGGAAGAAGTCGTTGAGCATCTGGTTGCCAAAGACGAACTTCAGATCGCGATCCAATAACACCAAAGCGATGTCCAGCGCCTCGACCGTGTCGGTCACGCGTGCCAGGGCGCGGGACTCGGTCAGGCGGCGTTCTTCCTCAAGCGCCTTCTGCTCGGTTTGGTCGCTGAACTCGACGAGGTAGCCGCCATTGCCCGCGGGACTTACGTGACCGAGGTAGCTGCCGGTCCGGGTTTCCAGTGGGACGTTCTTTGAGTGCGTCTCGACCGACTGGAGCATCATGGTGTGCGCCAAGCCGCGATCGACGCCATCGGGTAGCACGAAATAGTCCACATCCAAGAGGCGGTCGAGGATCGAAGTCAGGCTTTCCCCGGGCTCAGCCGGAGCGATGTCAGCCTTGTGGTACCACATGTCGAAGTAGCCACGATTGCCCATCACGAAGTTCAGATCCGCGTCAAACAGCGCAATGGCTGTGATCAGCGACTGCATCGTGTCGGTGACCACCTCCAGCTCACGTTCCGCAGCCCGTCGCCGTTCAGTCTCGATCGCGCGCTGTTCGGTCACATCGCGCGCTGTTATGAGATAGCCGCCAAGGTCCGTCTGATGCGAGGACATCAGTAATATGCGTCCGTCGAGGAACCCGAACTCGGCGCGCTTCTCATACCCGGTTACGAACGCACGGGCATCTTCGAGGTACTGATGACGCGGCGTCGTATTAGCATCGACCGAAAGTTTGCGCTCGTAGAAGGCACCCATGTGATCGGCAAAGAGAGCGCCGCGCTCTGGTGTGTATTCCTGCCCGCCCAGCACAATGTCCGCGAACATTCGATTGCAGAACACGAAGCGCAGGTCGGCGTCGAACAACGCAAACCCCTCGTCCAGCGCTTCCATGGCATCATGGGCCACAGCGCGCGCGCGCTCTTCGGTCTTCTTGCTGTCGGTGATGTCGAGCCAGGTGATGGTGCAGCCGCCTTCGGCGGTGCGCCCGCGCGAGGCCATGAAGACACGGCCATCTGCGTGGTGCACTTCATAGCGCCGGGGCGACGCGGTATCACCGGCCACGGTCTCCCGGTCATAACTGTCAATCCAGTCCTGCACCCCCACGATATCTCCACCATGGGTCATCGCCTCGATGATGTCCTTGCGGGGGCGCCCGAAGGTCATCAGATGGGCGGATGCCGGATTGGCCGACTTGTAGAGATCGTTGGCGAGGATCAGCCGGTCGTCCTTGTCAAAGAGAGCAAAGCCCTCGCCGATCGAATCCAGTGCGTCGCGCAGACGTGTGTTGGCGCGTTCGGTCTTTGACCGTTGCTGCTCGGCGTCTTCTGTGGCCCGGATCTCGGGACTGATATCGCGAAACGAAATGAGGTACCCGCCAAGGCCGGTCTTGTGCACCGAAGAGTTCAGTACGCGGCCGTTGGCGAGATCGATCCGGACATCGGTGGCGTAGGTTCGAATCAGCTCGACAATCTGATCGGCAAAACCCTCGGGCGGCATCCCGTCGGGCAAGATGAACGTGCCGTCTTTGACCAGATCGCGTAGGAGCTCGACCGCGCTTTCGCCCGGTTGGGGCATCCGGTCCGGGAAGAATGTTTCCTGCCAGTACTTATTGCCGAAGACGAAGCCGAGATCCTCGTCCCAGAGCACCAGCCCGAAATCGAGCGACTGGATCGCATCGGTCACGGCGGCGCGGGCATCAGTTTCCTGCGCCGTGTGAGTTTTTTCGATCTGGATCTGGCGGTCCATCGCGGGCCCGTGCGTCTCTCTAACAGAATGAACAATGACAATAAGCTGCCAGTGTAAGGGTCCGAAGTCACGGAATGTATCAATTGTATCCGCGTCGGCGGCAGGCCGATGACTTGCCGCCCTGTTCGGATATGCGGAGATCCACACCGTCAATCCTCCGAAGATGCGCTGTATTTGAGATGCTCCAGCGTGCTCACGATCACGGCACCGTCCCGATACTCCAGACGTTCCATGCCCAGCGTCACGCCGCGGGCGTCGACCGAGAACCGGCTTTCCTCAAGCAAATCAGATCTTTGCTCCGAGTCGCATGCGGGGTCATAGGTCACGCGATCGGTCCATATCCCGTCGGTCAGTTCAGAGGACCGAACAAGATGCTGGACCACATGATTTCCGACCCCATCGGGGAAGTACTTGGTGAACTTGCAGTCTCCGGGGCGCACGACGTCGTTCCCCACATCCGTGCAACCGCCGAGCAGCACTGTTGCCATAAGCGCAGCGCTGGGGATGAAATTGTGCATCTGTCGCATCACGCCGATCTCCCGCGTAGATCAACAAGGGGGACGCAAGGCATCCAGGGACCTGATGCCTTCGTCCCCCTCGGGCCAAGTTCAGCGGGACACGCGCGACTTGCGCGCATTGCTTTGCCGATCCGGGATGGCGGGAGTGGTGCCGACATTGGCCTTGACGCCGCCGGAGGCCGGGATCCGATGCTTGGGCATCAGGCCGCCATGCTTGGCGCAGGCGACTTCGGCCGAGATGGCATCGCTGGTCAGGGTGTACTTCGTGCCGTCCGCGCACCAGACGTCCAGAGCCGGCATGGACCCGGCATTGGCCGGAGCCGCACTGGCGAGCACCGTCAGGGCCACGGCCGAAATCGAGGTTTTCAAAAGCAGGTTCATCTTCATCTCCATTCCCAATGGTTTGCCCGTGCCGCGCTTTTCCTTTGCGGCAGGGGACCGGCTGAATTGCCGATGGCCATGAGAATGGAGGGCGAACGTATCAGTGTGATTTTGCGAACGGTCGCAGTTGTATCCGGACTGTATCCGGCGTCTGCGTGTTCAAACTTCGGGTGGCTCGGGGATCTCGGCGCGCTGGTGCCGCGAAGATGTCCTAAAACGCGCCGGTGTCGTTCAGTCGCCAATCATAGGTGTCATCGGAGATGTCCGAAATTCCCTGAAGCTGACCGGTCAGGGACGGCCCCGCAAACTGTTTGAGATGTTCGATCACACCGCGATCATTGCCGCCGAAGTCTTCCTCGAACCAGTCATAGATCGAAGACACTTGCAGTAGCCCGTTTTGAACACGCGCACCGCGCGGATGGTTGATGAACGCGCGCGCCGCGGCGGTCAGCGCCGTCTCGACATTCGCAGAGGTATAGGCACCGGCCCGCAGATCCGGGCATCCGATCGACGCGCAGTTCACGCCGTAGTGAATGCGTGGATCCTTCCATATCGGCCGCAGGATGCGGTGCTCGATATCGTCCAGCGAGACATTCTCGCCCTCGATCTTCACCAGCTTGGCGCCCCATGGCCCATCAGCGAAGAGACCGGGGGAGATGTCGATGTCCCGGATGCTGCCAACCGGATAATGTTCGAGGATCACATCGACGGTCAGCGCATTGTAGAGGTTCAGCCAGAAGGCAAACTGCTCGGTCCGGTTCAGCCGGCTGACGGGGGTTGCCGCCAGCCCGGCGATGTAGGCCTTCAACGCTTGCTTGTCGGCGGCGGAGAACCCGGCATAGTCCACCAGTGCCACGCCATCGCGGCCCTGCGAGACATGGGTCTTGGTCAGCCTGTCCCACACCGCATGGTCAACCACCTTGGAAGACGCAGCTTCGTGCGCTGTCCAGCGATCCCACAACTCGGCCTTGGGCGCGGCCCCGGCGGGTAGCGCCAGAAGAAGCGTGGCAACAACCGCAAGGCCAGCAAGCCACGAGGTCAAGGATCCAAGGTTCCGCGTATCCGTTTGCATCCAAAGCTCCCGATCTATTGGCCACCACCCCAAAGCTTGCCTGAAAATGTCGTGCGCCGAATGTCTGGTTCAATTCTTCCGCGCTGACAATCATGTGAGGGTTGTTTCGCGGTCGCACTCTGGCGGCTTTGGTTTATGTTTGCGCCATGCGCGCCTTTGCCCGACTGCTCGAAGACCTGGTGTTCACGCCGGGGCGGAACGCCAAACTGGCGCATCTGCAGGCTTATTTCGAGGCGACGCCCGATCCTGACCGGGGCTGGGCGCTGGCCGCTCTGGCGGGCGGGCTGGATCTGCCCTCGGTCACGCCCGCGCGCATCCGGGGGCTGGTCGAGGACCGGGTCGACCCCGTGCTCTTTCGTCTTTCCTATGACTATGTCGGGGACCTCGCGGAAACTGTTGCGTTGATCTGGCCGGAGCAATCCGGGGCAGATCCGCCCCAGCTGTCAGAGATTGTCGAGACCCTTTCGGGCACTGGTCCGGTCGAGGCCGGTAAACACCTTTCCCGCTTTTGCGATGCCATGGGTTCGTCCGAACGCTTTGCGTTGATCAAACTGGCAACGGGCGGGATGCGGGTGGGTGTCTCTGCACGTCTGGTGCGCACGGCGTTGGCGCGGATGGCGGCGAACCGGCCAGGACGCACATTGGAGCGGATCGAGGAGCTGTGGTTCGGGGTCGAGCCGCCCTACACCGATCTCTTTGCATGGCTCGATGGCGGGGATGAACCCGCGGTCGACCTCGCATTGGCGTTTCGCCCTGTCATGCTCGCCAATCCTCTGGACGAGGCCCGGCTTGCCGATATGTCCCCCGCTGATCATGTCGCCGAGTGGAAATGGGATGGCATCCGCATTCAGGCGTCGAGTTTTGGCAACGAGCGGCGGCTCTATACCCGCACGGGCGACGATATCGGGCAGAGCTTTCCGGATGTGCTCGACAGCATGGACTGGCAGGGCACGGTTGATGGTGAGTTGCTGGTGGTGCGGGACGGCGAGGTCGCGCCCTTTGCCGATCTGCAGAAACGGCTCGGGCGCAAGCGGGTTTCTGCCAAGATGCTTCTGGAGGCACCAGCGCATCTGCGCCTTTACGATCTGCTGCATGACGGAGATCAGGATTTGCGCAACCTGCCGCTTGCCGATCGGCGAACGGCGCTGACCGACTGGTTTGACCGGCATATGCCGCAGCGCGCGGACCTCTCCGATGACGTCGTGTTCGAGACGTGGGAGGAGTTGGCCGCGATCCGCGCCGAGGCGCGTGCAACGGGGCAGGAGGGTCTCATGCTCAAACGCCGAGATGCGCCCTATACCGGCGGGCGCCCCATGGGGCCGTGGTTCAAGTGGAAGCGCGATCCGCTGGGCGCCGATTGCGTGTTGGTCTACGCACAGCGCGGGCACGGCAAACGGTCGTCCTACTACTCCGACTTCACTTTCGCCGCGTGGAGGGAAGGCGCAGAGGGGCCGGAACTGGTGCCCGTCGGCAAGGCTTATTCCGGCTACACCGATGAGGAACTGCTGAAGATCGACAAATGGATCCGCAACAATACGGTCGACCGGTACGGGCCCGTGCGCGCGGTGAAACCTGAACTGGTGCTTGAGATCGCTTTCGATGCGGTCCAGCGCTCGACCCGTCACAAGTCCGGGGTCGCCATGCGCTTTCCCCGCATCAAGCGCATCCGGTGGGACAAACCGGCGGATGAAGCAGACCGGTTGCAGACGCTCGAGGCGATGATCGACGGCTAAGAAGGTCATGGTTTGACAGCCCGGCAGAGGCCGTGCCACCTAAGCTCGCATGAAGAGGCTGAGAGCGTTTCCAATCGGGATTGACGGCGATGAAGTTCGGTAGCGCTGAGGCCGATACGCTGGGCGATATCCTGCGTTGGCGGCGCGATGTCCGGCACTTTCTCACTGATCCAATAAACACGGAGGTGATCGCGCGGCTGGAGCAGTCCATGCACCTCGCGCCGTCGGTCGGCAATGCCCGTCCGACGCGGGTGATCCGGGTCGAAGACCTTGCCCTGCGCGCCGCGATCCGGGCCGATCACATCGCGTGCAATGAGGTTGCGGCTGGCACCTACGACGCCGAACGCGAGGCGCAATATCGCGGGCTGAAACTGGCGGGTCTCGATGCTGCGCCGTTGCAGCTCGCGGTGTTTTGCGAGACCGAACCCCAAGCCGGGCACGGGCTGGGCCGCGCGACCATGCCGGAGACGCTGATGCAATCGACCGTGATGGCCATCCACACGCTTTGGCTGGCGGCGCGGGCCGAGAACATCGGCCTTGGCATGGTCTCGATCCTCGATCCGCGCGCAGTCGAGAAGATCTTTGGAGTGCCGGCCCGCTGGCGGTTTGTCGCCTATCTCTGTCTCGGGCATCCTGAGGCCGAGGACGACACACCCCTGCTGCACCGGGCCGGTTGGCAGGAAAATGCAGCCTTGCCGTGGGAAATCCGGTAAGGCGCGGGGACATGACGCCGAGGGGCGGGAGGAGACGACATGTCGGTCAATGGAATGAAGATCCTGGTCACCGGGGCGTCGAGCGGGATCGGCGCGCATATCGCAGGTTTTTTGGCGCGGGAGGGGGCGACCGTTGTGGCCGCAGCGCGCCGGATGGAGGCTCTTGAGGCCCTGGCTGCCAGTCATGATGGCATCAGCGCGCTGGCGATGGATGTCGGAGACCCCGCATCGGTTGAGGCGGGCGTGGCCGAAGCCGCGACGCGCATGGGTGGGCTGGATGGGCTTTTCAACAATGCCGGGGTCGCCTGGGGCGGGCGGGTGATCGACATGCCCGAAGAAGACTGGTCCCGCGTGATCGACATCAACGTGAACGGGGTCTGGCGTGCGGCCAAGGCGGCGGCCCGGATCATGGCTGAGGGCGGGGGCGGCGCGATCCTGAACACAGCGTCGATGCTGGGCTTTGCGACAGCGTCGGGTTCGGCGGCCTATGGTGCGTCGAAGGCTGCCGTCGTGCACATGACGCGGTCACTGGCGCTGGAATGGGCGCGGTACGAGATCCGGGTCAACGCACTGGGCCCGGGGTATTTCCCGACCGAGATGACGGATCCGTTCCTGAGGACCGAGAAGGGGCAGGCGCTGGTCAATGACGTTCCGCTGCGCCGGTTCGGCAAGCTCGAAGAATTGGAAGGCCCGGTTGAGTTGCTTTTGGGCGCGCGCGGATCGTTTATCACGGGCCATACGCTTGTGGTCGATGGTGGGCATCTCTGCAAACCGGTTTAGGACCGGGTCTGCGGACGGCCCACCCACCCGCCCCCGCCCGCCGACCCGGTCCGGCGCTTGGGGCAAAGTCAGCGTTCCGATCAGGTGATCATGGTCACCGGCGCGCCCAAGGCGTCCATGTCCGGGGTGACGCCGAGGCCCGGACGGTCAGGCGCCGTCATCCAGCCATCCGCCACCTCTGGCGCACCGTCTGCAATCGCGACAGTGTGGTATTCGTGAAACGCCGAGGACTGAAAGTGCAGCCGCTGAGGCGTTGATTGCGCCAGATGGGCGATGGCCGCTGTTGCGATCTCGCCGCCCCAACTGTCCTCGATGGTCATGCCGATGCCGAGTTGCACGCAAAGATCGCGGATCATGCGCGCCCTGGTCAGCCCGCCGAAGCGGTTGATCTTGAGGTTTATCAGATCCATCGCGCCATCGGACCAGCCGCGCAGCAGCACCGGCAAACCGTCCATGCACTCGTCAAGAATGAAGGGATGCGGACAGTGTCGACGCACCGCAAGACATTCTTCGTAGGTCAGGCAGGGCTGTTCGATGTAGATCGCAATGCCGTTCTCCGCGGCCAGCGGACTGATCGCACCGACCACCCGGATCGCATCGCCTTGCGTCCAGCCCGTGTTAGCGTCGGCATCCATGACCTCGCCCGGGCGCATCTGGGACGCCACCCGGCGGAAGCGCTCGATGTCACGATCGGGATCCTCGCCGACCTTGACCTGAAACTGGGTGAACCCCTGTTCCTGATACTGGGCCGTCCGCTCGGCCATTTCGCCGGGATCGGCGCGGGTGACAACCTTGAAAAGCCTGATCCGCTCCTGCTGTTTGCCGCCCAGCAGCTTGTAGACCGGCTGCCCCGTCACCTTGCCAAGGATGTCCCAGCAGGCCGCATCCATAGCGGATTTGGCATAAGGATGCCCCTTGAGGCTGGCGTCCATGCGGGCGTTGATCACGTCCAGCTCGGTCGGATCGCATCCGATCAGATCCTTCCCGATCATCGCAATAGCCGTACGCGCGCCCTCGGCGAACGCGGCGAGATAGGCCGGGCCCAGCGGGCAGGTCTCGCCGACGCCCGTCACCCCTTCGTCGGTCTCAACGATCACAACAGTGGTGTCGAATGCGGCGAAGCTCTGACGTTCCCAGCTATAGGAGCCTTCCTTCAGAGGCAGGTCTGCCTTGTGAATCGAAATGCGCGTGATTTTCATGGCCCGGCCCCGATTGCGTCAGCGGGAACTCTGCGGAGGCCGGGGCGAAACTCAAGGCCAATTCGATATCCGATAAATTTAATCGGAAAATGATTGCATAATCAGACTTATTTAATAAGATATCGAGAGAAACCCTTAGGAGACCGCCATGATGACGATCCGATTACAGCTCAGCGCCTTGCTTTGCCTCTGTGCGGGCGCGGCCCTGGCCGCTGATCCCGCGCCCTTCACCTATGCGGAGTTCGAAGCCAGCGTCCCGCATTTCGATCTTGCGGACTGCCCGCCTTCCCTTGCCCACCCGGGCCAGTTCTGCCGGGTGACGTTCAACGAGGACGCGGTCCATGTCTTCGTGTTCTCGAAAGACACAAATCAGCCGATGATCGGTTTCAAAAGCTTTGAAGACGGGGAGTACGCGCTCTCGATCAAATGAAGCCCCGCAAATGACGTCCTGCGGCGTCTTGGTCATTCCGGTTGTGTGGTGGTATCCTTATACTCCGCACGACCGGATTGAAGGGGCTGCCGCGTGGATTACGAGAGACTTTTCGAGAACCAGCTCGACGACCTGAAGGCCGAGGGCAACTACCGCATCTTTGCCGATCTTGAGCGCAAACGCGGGCAGTTCCCTGCCGCGACGCATCACTGCGACGGCGGTGAGAAACCGGTCACGGTCTGGTGCTCGAACGACTATCTCGGCATGGGGCAAAGCCAGATGGTGATCGATGCGATGCACGAAGCGCTGGATCGCTGCGGTGCGGGCGCGGGCGGCACACGCAATATCTCCGGCACCAACCACTATCATGTGCTGCTCGAGCAGGAGCTGGCCGATTTGCACGGCAAGGAGGCGGCGCTTCTGTTCACCTCCGGCTATGTCTCGAACTGGGCGGGTCTCGGCACGCTGGGCTCACGCCTGAAGGATTGCGTGATCC
>CAYYZH010000095.1:0-15394 GCA_964475765.1 uncultured Limibaculum sp. | reverse complement strand
TCAGCGACGGACCCTTTCGGGCCATCATGACCACCTTGCGCCCTCCGGCGCGCGCAGTGACGGTCTCCTCGCGAACAACGGGATCCATGGGCAAAGCAGGGTCGGAGATCCCGTTCGGCACGCCGATGGACAGCGCATAGTCGAGATGCTCGACGTTGGCGGAGAGTTCGACCCTTGCGGGTCCCTTGGCTGACCGCGCCCGGGCGGCGGTATCGCGCTCATCTTCTGTGCGCCATCCCGACCCGGCCCAAAGCGCCGAGGGCATGCCGCCTTCTTCGGCGAGCGTGCGCGCCAGCGTGCCCGTCGCCGCGCAACGGATCAGTTCAAGCCCGCGATAGAGGTTGGTCTTGCCAGCGCCATTGGCGCCGACGATGACTGTCAGGGGGGCGAGCTCGAGCGACAGTGACCGGACAGAGCGATAGCCCTTTATCCGAAGCCCGGTGATCAACCCTGATCTTTCGACGCCCCCGGCGCGTTCGCCTGATCCGCTGCACCACCTTGATCGGGGTCTGCCGGAGCTTCCTCCGCTGTCGCTGGCTGAGGAGCGGCCTTGGCAATTCCGACCATCGCGGGGCGCAACAGCCGGTCGGCGATCACAAACCCATCCTGCATGGCCTCGATCACCGTGCCGGGCTCAGCCCCCGGTATCGGCGCCTCGAACATCGCCTGGTGACGGTTGGGATCGAACTTCTCGCCAAGCTCGGGGCGGACCTTCTCGATCTTGTGCTTGGTGAACGCATTCAGCAGTTCGCGCTGGGTCAACTCGACGCCCTCGATGAAGGCACTGGCCTTCTCGCGCATCTCGTCATCGGCAGCCTTCAGCGCCCGATCGAGATTGTCGTAAACGCTGAGAAGATCGCGGGCCAATTTGGTGCCGCCGTAGGTTTCGGCATCCTTGCGGTCGCGTTCAGCACGGCGGCGGACATTCTCGGCCTCGGCCAGCGCGCGGGTCCATTTGTCCTTGAAATCCGCCCGTTCGGCTTCGAGACGGGCGATCAGGTCAGCCATCTCGTCCAACTCCGACCCTTCCTGGGCGGCAATTTCTTCCTCGAGACCGGGCACGACATCATCGAGCGACAGGTCATTGACCTCGTCCACTGCAGCTTCGGCCATGCCTGCGGCATCCAGATCCTCTTCGGACGGGACTGCGATTTCCGGCTCGACCCGATCTTTGTTTGCTGACATGCTTTGTCTCACTCGCTTGCGTTTGACCCGCGTTCGCCGACCATCTGACCCACCATACGCGCGGTGTAGTCCACAATCGGGACGATTCTGCCATAATTCAGCCGCGTGGGACCGATGACACCGATGGCACCCACGATTTGTCGGCTTTTATCGCGATAAGGGGAAATTACTAGTGAAGAGCCCGACATCGAGAACAGCTTGTTTTCGGACCCGATGAAGATACTGACGCCCTCACCATCGTCGGCGAGTTCCAGCAGGCTGACGAGATCGCGCTTGCGCTCGAGATCGTCGAACAACATGCGGATGCGGTCCAGATCCTGTTCGTCCTGCGTGCCATCGAGCAGGTTTGCGCGTCCGCGCACGATCAGTCGCTCGGGCGATGCGCCGGGTTCACTCTCCCAAAGGGCCACGCCGTTCTCGACCAGTTTTGCGGCAAGCTGATCCAGTTCGTGCCGCCGTGCCTCGATCTCCCGGGCGATGATCACCCGGACCTCGTCCAGCGTCCGGCCGCGGATATGGGCGTTCAGGAAGTTTGCCGCTTCTCGCATCGCCGCGGGGGTTAGCCCTGGCGGAGGATCGAACAGGCGGTTCTCGACGGAGCCATCTTCGGTCACCAGAACAGCAAGCGCTGAATCGGGGCTGAGCGAGATGAACTCGACATGTCGCACGGCAGCGTTTGCCTTGGGCGCAAGCACTAGACTGGCGCATTGGCTGAGGCCTGAGAGCATGGCGCCCGCACGATCCAGCGCCGCTGGCATTTCGTCGTCATGCGTCAGGGTCTGCTCGATCTGTCGGCGCTCCTCGCTCGAAATATCGCCAATTTCAAGAACCCCATCGATAAAGAGACGCAGACCCACCTGCGTCGGAATTCGCCCGGCACTGATATGCGGGCTGTCGAGCAAACCGAGCTGTTCCAGATCCTGCATCACATTTCGGATCGAAGCTGCGGAGAGCCCAAGCTCCGACATCTTCGAGAGGGTGCGCGAGCCTACCGGCTCGCCGGTTGCCAGATATGTCTCGACCAGCCGCGCGAAGATCGTGCGACTGCGGCCATTCAGGCTGTCGAGGGTCGATGTCGTGTCCGCCATGGCAATCTGGTCCGGTTCTGCGGGCGAGAGGTAGTGATCGGCGGTCCTTACGTCAATTCCCGTACGCTGTCGCATGGCGGGTGGACGTGTAGCATCCGGCCCGCTAAAGAGCGCGCGAACCCAATCTGACAGGAGGCGCACATGCGTCCATCCGGCCGAGCGCCCGATGCCCTGCGCAACGTCTCGATTGAGACCAACGTCACCAAGCATGCCGAAGGCTCGTGCATGATCCGCTTTGGTGACACCCATGTGCTTGTGACAGCCTCGATCGATGCCAAGCCGCCGCCATGGCTGCGCAACTCCGGTTTGGGCTGGGTGACGGCAGAATATGGCATGCTGCCGCGCGCCACCAACACCCGGAACCGGCGTGAGGCCAAGAACGGTCAGACCGGGCGCAGTCAGGAGATCCAGCGCCTGATCGGGCGTGCCCTGCGCGCAGGAACCGACCGGGTCGTGATGGGAGAGCGGCAGATCATCGTCGATTGCGATGTGATCCAGGCTGATGGTGGAACACGGACTGCCGCGATCACCGGTGGCTGGGCGGCGCTCTGGCTCGCCTGCGAGAAACTGGTCAAGGCCAAGGAGTGCATTGAGAACCCGATCTCGGAGCATATCGCCGCGATCTCCTGCGGTGTCTACGAGGGTCAGGTTGTGCTGGATCTGGACTATGCTGAGGACAGCGAAGCGGGAACGGACGCCAATTTCGTCATGACCGGTGGGGGCGGCATGGTGGAAATCCAGGCCTCGGCCGAGGGCGCGACGTTTTCCGAGGATGAGTTCAATGGGATGCTTGCACTGGCCCGCAAAGGCTGTGCCGAACTGGTCGAGATCCAGAAGGCGGCGATTGCGGGCTGATGCGCCGTTTTACGGAGCAGAAACTGGTCGTCGCCTCGCACAATGAGGGCAAGGTGCGCGAAATCCGGGCACTGCTCGCGCCCTTTGGCGTCGAGACGGTCTCTGCCGCGGAATTGGATCTGCCCGTGCCGGACGAGACCGAAACAACCTTTGCAGGCAATGCCATACTGAAGGCGCGCTCAGCGGCCGAGGCCTCGGGTCTGCCGGCACTGGCAGACGACAGTGGGATTGAGATCGATGCGCTGGACGGCGCGCCCGGTGTCTACACCGCCGATTGGGCAGAGACACCGACGGGTCGTGACTTCATGTTGGCGATGACCCGAGCTTGGACCGAGGTCCAGGCGAAAAGTGCAGAGCACCCGATGACCGCTCGGTTTAATGCCTGTCTCGCGCTGGTCTGGCCGGACGGTGAAGCCGAGACCTTTCTGGGCATCGCACCGGGCACCCTGACATGGCCACCGCGCGGCGAGAACGGGTTCGGGTATGATCCGATGTTTGTGCCGGATGCTGGGGACGGGCGGACCTTTGGCGAAATGCCCCATGATGAAAAAGAAGCGATCAGCCACCGCACTGATGCCTTTCGCCAGTTGAAACACTGTTTTGAGGATGCGCCATGACCCGCAAGCTGATCTCCAGCGGATCTCCTTTCGAGGAGAAGTTCGCCTACTCCCGCGCGGTGGCCCAGGGTGACTGGTGTTTTTGTGCCGGAACAACCGGCTTTGACTACGCCACCATGACCATGCCCGAAGGCGCAGCGGACCAGACGCGGAACATTTTCGAGACGATCGCCAAGGCGTTGGATGAGGCGGGGTTCACGATGGCTGACATCGTCCGCCTGCAGGTCACTGTCACGGATCCTGCGCATTGGGACGCGTCTGCCGATGTGGTGCGCGCGTATCTCGGTGAGGTCCGGCCTGCGAACACGACGGTGGTCTCGGGTCTGATGACCCCGGAGATGAAGATCGAGATCGAGGCGACCGCCTATCGGGGAGCGTGATGGCCGAACGTGACCCCGAAGCATTCACACGCGCACACTGGCCTGTGTTGCTGATCGCCTGTTGTGCGCTGATCCTCTGGTATACGATTGGTGACAACAGATTCGCGGGGGCGGCAGGATTTCTGGGCCTGGGGTGGCTGGGATGGCACAGGCTGATCAAGCCGAAACTGTAACGAGGGTGCGTCAAGAACCCACCCTACGTGGCCCAGAGTGCGTTGACGCGGGCTTCGGGGTCTACATCCACTGGCCGTTCTGCCTGGCGAAGTGTCCATACTGCGATTTCAACAGCCATGTTTCGAGGAATGTGGATCAGCCGGCGTGGCGCCATGCGCTGATAGCTGAGGCTGAAGCCATGCGGGAAATGACCGGTCCGCGACGGGCCGACTCCATCTTCTTCGGAGGTGGCACCCCAAGCCTGATGCCGTCAGAGACGGTAGGGGCCTTGATCAGGGCGGTGGATCGGCTCTGGGGTTTGTCGCCTGACGCCGAGATCACACTGGAGGCCAATCCGACCAGCGTCGAGGCGGCTCAGTTTCGAGGGTATGCCGCAGCTGGGGTCAACCGGGTGTCGATGGGGATTCAGGCCCTGAACGACGCCGATTTGAAAGCGCTGGGCCGGATGCATACCGCGGCTGAGGCCCGGGCAGCGTTCGACGTTGCCCGCGCGGCTTTTGATCGGGTGAGCTTTGATTTGATCTACGCGCGAATGGGACAGAGCCTTGCGGACTGGGAAAGGGAGCTTGACGCCGCGCTGGAGATGTCGGTCGATCACCTTTCGCTTTACCAACTGACCATTGAGGACGGAACTCGGTTCGGTGAACTGCACGAAGCCGGCAAGCTGGTGGTGCCCGAAGACGATCTGGCGGCGGAGATGTTCGAGTTGACCCGAGCGATGACAGCCAGTGCGGGCCTGCCGGCCTACGAGATCTCAAATCATGCGCGGGTCGGGGCCGAGAGCCGGCACAACCTGATCTATTGGCGGTATGGCGACTATGCAGGCGTTGGACCCGGCGCGCATGGTCGGATCACCGATCCTGCGGGAGTCAAACGGGCAACCGAGACGGTCCGCGATCCGGCGATGTGGATGGCGCGGGTGCAGTCGGGTGGCAATGCGATAGCACATGCTGAGGCGGTGCCCGGGGCCGATCAGGCGATCGAATACCTGATGATGGCGATGCGCCTGAGCGAGGGAGCGGAGCGGTCTCGATTTGCAGCTCTGGGAGGCCGGACCCTTTCGGAGGCAGCAATTGAGACCCTAGTGGGGTCCGATCATCTTGACTTGAACGGTGACAGGATTGCTGCGTCCGACCGGGGACGGCTGGTTTTGAACCGCCTGATTGCAGCGCTACTTGAGAATTATTGAGGGCGTTTGTCCGGCAGGCTCTCTGCAGATTTGAAAGGACCGCCGTGCGCCTGATCTGGACCATTGCGGGATGTATCTCGGTCGGGCTTGGCCTGATTGGCGCAGTGTTGCCCTTGCTGCCGACCGTGCCGTTCATGTTACTCGCAGCGTTCTGTTTCGCCCGGGGATCCGAGCGGTTTCATCGCTGGCTTGTTGAACACAAGCAGTTCGGACCGGCCATCGCCGCCTGGCGGGACCATGGCGCGGTGCCCAGACGCGGGAAGATTGCTGCATTGATTGCGATTGTGGTGACGTTCGGGATCTCAGTCGCGATGGGGCTGCCGGTTTGGGTGCTTGCTGTGCAGGCGGTCGTGCTGGGTTGTGTTCTGGCCTTTGTCCTGACACGTCCCGATGGACCGGAAGCGTAGAGTTTTTTGGGAACCACGCGGCCATGTCGCTGGCGCGACCTCCGGGTCATGCGACCCGGTGCTGTCCGGGCTTTGCCCGTGCAGATGGCCGCACCACCCTGCCTCAGATGTGCTGAACTGGGGCTGGTGTCGTCAGGTGTTCTTCTCGAGAAGTCCGCGCAATTCGTAGACGAGGTCGAGCGCTTCGCGCGGGCTTAGCTGATCGGGATGAACATCCTGCAATCGGTCTTCGAGCGGTGTCGGGCCGGGTTCGGACCTGAGCGGTTGTGGCACATGGGCGGCGAAGAGCGGCAATTCGCCCGCCAGCCCGGCAGCGGCGCTGTTGCCCTGCCGTGCGCCATCCTCGAGACGCTCCAAAACATCGCGGGCGCGGGCCACAACACTGGCCGGAAGACCTGCCAATTTAGCCACCTGAACGCCATAAGATCGGTCGGCGGCCCCGGCGGTGACCTTGTGTAGGAAAATCACTTCTCCCTCCCATTCGCGCACGCTGACGGTTGCGGGCGAGAGTTGGTCGAGCGTTTCACAGAGGCCGGTCAGTTCGTGGTAGTGCGTTGCGAAAAGGCCGCGGCAGCGGTTGGCCTCGTGCAGATGCTCGAGCGTCGCCCATGCGATCGACAGCCCGTCCCAGGTGGCGGTGCCCCGACCGATCTCGTCCAGAATGACCAGCGCGCCAGGACCGGCCTGATTCAGAATTGCAGCTGTTTCGACCATCTCGACCATGAAGGTTGAGCGTCCGCGCGCCAGATCGTCCGCGGCTCCGACCCGGCTGAAGACCTGATCGACAATGCCGATTCGGGCTTCGCTCGCGGGCACGAAGAGACCGGCCTGTGCCAGGATCGCGATCAGCGCGTTCTGGCGCAGATAGGTTGACTTGCCCGCCATGTTCGGCCCGGTGACGAGCCAAATCGGGGCGGGCCCCGAAGCTTCGGCCGAGAGCTGGCAATCGTTGGCAACGAAGGTGTCCCCCGTTTTGCGCAGTGCGTCCTCGACAACAGGGTGGCGCCCGCCTGTGATTTCGAATGCCCGGCCAGTCTCGACAACGGGGCGCGACCAGTGTGCGGATATCGCAAGCTGGGCGGCGCTTGCGGCGACATCGATTTCGGCCAAAGCGCGGGCAGTTGCTGCGATCCCGGCCTGCTGGGCGAGAACCTGCTTGCTGAGATCGGCGAAGATCGCCTTCTCGATCTCTAACGCGCGGGCGCCGGCATTCACGATCTTGGTCTCCAACTCGGAAAGCTCGACTGTGGTGAAGCGCACGGCATTGGCCAGCGTCTGACGATGGATGAACGTTTCGTTCAGCGGCGGCGCCAGCATCTTTTCGCCATGCAGCGCGGTGACCTCGATGAAGTAGCCCAAGACGTTGTTATGCTTGATCTTCAGCGCCTGGATGCCTGTCTGACTGGCGAAATCCGCTTGCATGCCAGCGATCACACCGCGTCCCTGATCGCGCAGTGCCCGGGCCTCGTCGAGATCGGCGTCATAGCTTTCGGCGATGAAACCACCATCGCGGGTCAGGAGCGGGGGCTCGGCGATCACCGCCTTGCCGAGAAGATCGATCAGATCTGAATGACCTGTCAGCCGGGTTGCTGCGTTGGCGAGGAGATCCGGCTTTTCCGTGGTTCCGTCCAGCCTCGCGGCCATTTCGGCAGCGCCCGTCAGACCGGTCCGGATCGCTGTGAGATCACGTGGTCCTGCCCGGTCGAGCGCGAGACGGGAGAGTGCGCGTTCGATCTCCGGGACCGTCTTCAATGCGGCTCTGAGGTCATCGCAGAGCGCCCGATTCTCCACCAGAAAACTGACCATGTCGAGGCGTGCGGTTATGCCGGCAATGTCGGTGAGCGGAGCGGAGAGCCGGGTTTCCAGTAAACGTGCGCCAGCTCCCGTGAGTGTCCGGTCAACAGTGCTGAGCAGCGTGGCATCACGCCCGCCGGACATCGCGCGGGTAAGCTCGAGATTGCGGCGCGTTGCGGCGTCGATCTGCATCACCCTGCCGGCAAGTTCGCGCACAGGCGGTTTAAGGAGCGGCAAGCGCCCCTTCTGGGTCAGTTCGAGATAGTCCGCCAGCGCACCGAGCGCCGACATCTCGGCACGCGTGAATGTGCCGAACGCATCCAGCGTTGATACGCCGAAAAGATTGCATAACCGTTTATCTGACGACGCGCTGTCGAAGCTGGCGGGGCCAAGCGGTGTCAAGACCGCGCCCGCGTCTTCGATCTGAGCGATCAGCACCTCGTCTTCGAACGCGGCCTCGGCGGCCAGTACCTCTCGTGGCGCGACACGAGCCAGCAGGGGCCCAAGCCCGGCCCGGGCAATGGGCGCGACCACGAGATCGCCGGTGGAGACGTCGACCCAGGCCAGCGCACCGTCGCCGCGGATGTCTGCCCAGGCGGCCAGAAAATTGTGCCTGCGGGCATCCAGCAGCGTCTCCTCGGTCAACGTGCCCGGCGTGACGACCCGCGTAACATCCCGTTTTACAACAGCTTTCGAGCCGCGCTTCTTTGCCTCCGCCGGGCTTTCGACCTGATCGCAGACGGCCACGCGAAAGCCCTTGCGGATCAACGTCAGCAGGTAATTGGTGGCGGCGTGGGCGGGCACGCCGCACATCGGAATGTCCTCGCCCTTGTGCTTGCCGCGCTTGGTCAGTGCGATGTCGAGGGCTGCTGCCGCCGAGACGGCATCCTCGAAGAACAGCTCATAGAAGTCGCCCATCTGGAAGAACAGAAGGCAGTCGGGATGGGCTTGCCTGATCTCAAAATACTGCGCCATCGAGGGCGTGACGGTCGATGACGACATGCGCTGCCTTTCCTGCTCGGCCCAACGGATAGCACGGCAGGGATGGCACGCAAGAGCGTCGGTCATCAGCGGTTGGGGCCAGGATTCACCCCGTATGGCAGGCGTATGGCATCTGTACCGCAAGCGTATGGCACCTGTATGGCTCGCGTATGGCAGGTGTATGTACGACAAGTCGACCGGTCCGGGTGCCCCGTGGTGCGCCGACAACGGATTTTGGATGAGCGCGGCCTCGGCGTTTGCCGTCCAGTGCCGACGGTCATCCCAACCCAGACCAAGACGCACCCTTTGGGCCTTGGTATACCAGAATCCGATTGCCATGCTCGATTGGTCTGGTACATGGTATACCAGTCAAAGCTTGCGGAGGCCTCGTGGGCGCTCAGCTCAATCTCAAACCGGTCGATGGCTCCTTCAGCCTGAAGGAGCATATTTATGATGTGCTCAAATCGTCGATCATGGATCTCGATATCTATGACCCTGCGACCGAGCTTCGGATGGATGAGCGTACGCTGGCCGATCAGCTTGGGATCAGCCGCACGCCGATCCGCGAGGCGATCATGCGTCTCGAGCAGGAAGGCTTCGTAGAAATCCAGGCCCGTAAGGGGGTCTATATCAAGCCAAAGACGCTGGCCGAGATCCTCGAGATGATCACGGTCTGGGCGGCGCTCGAGAGCATGGCGGCGCGTCTGGCCTGCACCGAGGCGACCGACGAGGAGATCGCGGCGCTGCGCGAAATCGGTACGCGCTATACCAAGGACAAGGCCCGCGCCCATATCAGCGAATACTCAGAGACCAATATCGAGTTTCACCTCTGTATCCTGGGTCTCGCGAAGAACGCGATGCTGGTCGACATGGCCGAGGGGCTCTTCACGCATCTCAAGGCGGTGCGCCGCAAGGGGATGACCGACACCACGCGGGCGGATCGGTCGGTTGTTGATCACATGAACATCATCGAGGCGATCGAGGACCGCAACGCCGATCTTGCCGGGGAACTCGTGCGCGAGCATACCCTGCGCCTGCATGACTATATCAGACGAAGCTGGAAACACATTGTCGGCGCCAAGCCGGCCTAAGGGAGGGGAGCATGGCAACTGCACCCATGAGCGACACACAATCTTCGGACGCGCCGCTGACGGATGGATTTCATCTTCTCATTGATGCGCTGAAGATCAACGGTGTCGAGACGATCTACAACGTTCCCGGCATTCCGATCACCGATCTGGGCCGCTATGCGCAGGCGCAAGGGCTGAGGGTGCTGTCGTTCCGGCATGAACAGCACGCAGGCTATGCCGCATCGGTTGCAGGGTATCTGACGAAGAAACCCGGTATCTGCATGACCGTCTCGGCGCCCGGCTTCCTGAACGGGCTGACGGCGCTGGCCAATGCGACCACCAACTGCTGGCCGATGATCCTGATCTCCGGGTCCTCCGAGCGGGAGATCATCGACCTGCAGCAGGGTGACTACGAGGAGATGGACCAGCTCACCATCGCCAGGCCCCATTGCAAGGCCGCCTATCGGATCAACTATGCCAAGGATATCGGCACGGCGGTTGCACGGGCCATTCGCGCATCGGTCACCGGCCGGCCGGGGGGCGTGTATCTCGATGTGCCCGGCGCGCTTCTGGGTCAGGTGATGGATGCCGCCGAGGGCGAGGCCTCGCTGGTCAAGGTCATCGATCCCTCACCCGCGCACCTGCCCGGAGCCGACGCCGTGCAGCGCGCCATCGACGTGCTGAAAAACGCCGAGCGCCCGCTGATGATCCTGGGCAAGGGCGCGTCCTACGCGCAGGCTGACAAGCTGATCCGCGATTTTGTCGAACGCTCCGGCATCCCGTACCTTCCGATGTCGATGGCCAAGGGCCTGTTGCCGGACACCCATGACCAGTGCGCCTCAGCAGCCCGCTCGCTGGTGCTGAAGGAGTCGGACGTTGTGCTGATGATCGGTGCGCGGCTGAACTGGCTGCTTTCCCACGGCAAGGGCAAGCAATGGGGCGATGCGCCCAAGCAGTTCGTGCAGATCGATATCGAGCCCAAGGAGATGGACTCGAATGTCGAGATTACAGCGCCCATCGTCGGGGACATCGAAAGCGCGGTGAAGGCGCTTCATGTCGCCATGGGTGAGGGCTGGACCAAACCGCCCGCGGACTGGACCGACAAGATCCGGGACAAGGTGGTGACCAATCAGGAACGCATGGCGACGCGGCTGAAGAACAACAGCAACCCGATGGATTACCATGCGGCGCTTGGCGTCATCAAAGACATCGTGGCCGACAACCCCGACGCGATGTTCGTCAACGAAGGCGCCAATGCGCTCGACATGGCCCGGTCCATTGTCGACATGCACAAGCCGCGCAAGCGGGTCGATGTCGGCACATGGGGCGTCATGGGCATCGGCATGGGGGCGGCCATTGCCTCGGCGGTCGAGACCGGGCAGCCTGTTCTGGCCGTCGAGGGCGACAGCGCGTTCGGCTTCAGCGGCATGGAGGTGGAGACGATCTGCCGCTACAACCTCTCCATCTGCGTTGTGGTCTTCAACAACAACGGCATCTATCGCGGCGATGGTGAGAACTGGGCGGCGGCTTCCTCAAGCAGCGAAGCGGTCGGAAATCATCCGGATGACCCCGCGACGACCGCGTTTGTGCCGGATGCCCGCTATGACATGATGATGGAGGCGTTCGGCGGCGTTGGCCATTGGGTCAAGACACCGGATGATTTGAACCGCACGGTGCGCGAGGCCATGGCCAGCGGCAAGCCAACCCTGATCAACGCCTGCATCGATCCAGCGGCGGGTAAGGAAAGCGGCAATATCGGCAATCTGAACCCCAGCTCGGTGGTGGCCCAGCGGCTCTATCCGCAGGCCTCGAAACAGAAATAACAACCCGTGCTGCGTTGTCCCGGGCTGATCCCGGGACCTCTTGCGCGGCCCCACAAAAAGTCCCGGGTCAGGCCCGGGACAGCACGGAGGAAAATGCCATGAAAGCCCTTGAAGGCGTCAAGATCCTCGATTTTACCCATGTGCAATCCGGCCCGACCTGCACGCAATTGCTGGCCTGGTTCGGGGCCGACGTGATCAAGGTCGAGCGGCCCGGTGTCGGTGATGCCACCCGCAAGCAGCTGGTCGATGTGCCCGGCGCCGACAGCCTCTATTTCACGATGCTGAACCACAACAAGCGTTCGATCGAGCTGAACACCAAGAACGAGACGGGCAAGGCGGTGCTGACCCGGCTGGTTGAGGAATGCGACGTGCTGGTCGAGAACTTTGCGCCCGGCGCGCTGGACCGCATGGGTTTTGGCTGGGACGCGATCCAGAAGATCAACCCGCGCATGATCATGGCCTCCGTCAAAGGCTTCGGGCCAGGCAAGTACGAGGACTGCAAGGTTTATGAGAACGTCGCACAGTGCGCTGGTGGGTCGGCTTCGACCACCGGATTCCTCGATGGCCCGCCTTTGGTGACCGGCGCGCAGATCGGCGACAGCGGCACCGGCCTTCATCTGGCGCTGGGCATTGTCACGGCGCTTTTCCAGCGGGAGAAGACCGGCAAGGGCCAGAAGGTGCTGGCGGCCATGCAGGACGGGGTGCTCAACCTCTCCCGCGTGAAACTGCGCGATCAGCAGCGTCTGGCCGCTGGGCCGCTGAAGGAATACAGCCAGTTCGGTGAAGGCATTGAGTTTGGTGAGGCGACCCCGCGTGCGGGCAACGACAGCGGCGGCGGTCAGCCTGGGCGCATCCTGAAGTGCAAGGGTTGGGAGACCGACCCGAACGCTTATACCTATTTCATCACTCAGGCTGCCGTCTGGAAGAAGATCTGCGACGTGATCGGCAAGCCCGAGTGGAAAGAGGCCGAGGGGTACGCGACCCCGCCCGAGCGGCTCGACAAGCTGAACGAAGTGTTCGACGCAATCGAGGCGTGGACGATGACCAAGACCAAGTTCGAGGTCATGGACATTTGCAACCCGCATGACATCCCCGTTGGCCCGATCCTGAGCATGAAGGAGATCATGGAGGACGAGGGTCTGCAGGCGACGGGCACCATCGTAAAGGTCCCGCATCCCGAGCGCGGCGAGTACTATACGGTCGGTTGTCCGATCAAACTCTCGGCCAGCCCGGTCGAGGTCGAGCGCAGCCCGCTGCTCGGTGAGCACACCGCTGAAATCTTGAGTGAGGTTTTGGGATATTCCGCCGAAGAGACGTCAAATATTTACCAATCCGGTGCAGTAGGGGAGCTCCCGAAAGCAGCGGAGTGAAACTTTGGACAACATCGAGAACGGATGGATCATGGCAGTCGCACTGGCCACGGTGTGCGCTGTTATCCTCGCCCTGGTCTATGTGCCGGAGTTCCGGCCAAGCGAAGATGTGCTTGCCTGTGACAGCACCGGGGGTGTTTGGTCGAGGGATGAGAAAATCTGTCACAAGACCAACAGTCCGCTGGCGGGGTTGGCTGCCTGACCTTAACGGTCCGTCCTTTCGGGGACAGCCATGCTGACCGGGCGCGCGATCGACCATATCGCGGTTGCGTCCCGGGACCTCGATGGACTGGCCGCGCAATACGAGGCGCTGGGGTTCACGCTGACCCCGCGCGCCTGGCATCAGGACCATATGGGCACATCGAACCGGCTGGTTCAGTTCGGACCCGGCGCGGGGCCAGGGCACAACTTCATCGAGTTGCTGACCGTCGACCGGCCCGAGACCATGTTGCCGCATAGTCCCGGCTTCATGGGGTTCGGCCAGTTCAACCACGATTTGCTGGCCCGGCGCGAAGGGCTGAGCCTGATCATCTTCCGGACCTCGGACACCGCGGCGGATCTTGCCTCGTGGAAGTCGCGCGGGCTGGACGTCTATGACCAGTTCAATTTCGAGCGTCAGGCGGTGTTGCCCGACGGGTCAGAGGCCACGGTAAGGTTTGAACTCGGCTTCGTCACCCATCCAAAGATCGATGCACTGTTCTATGTCTGTCACAACAAGGCGGAAGAGCATTTCTGGAAGCCCGCCTATCAAAGCCACGACAACGGCGGTGAGGAGTTGACGGCGATCATTCTGGTTGCCGAGGACCCCTCCGCCCATGCCGGATTTCTGGCGGGCCTCTTCGACGGCGATGTCCGGCCCTGCATGGATGGCATCACAGTTGGCTGTGGACCGCACGGCATTCAGGTGTGCTCGGTCGAGGCCCTGCACCGGCGTGGCTGGGCCGGAACCGCACCCGAGGACGGCATGGCAGTGCCCGTCGGCTTCATGATCCGTGCGCCCGAGAAGGCCGGGACATTCACACCGCCGGATGAGGCCGGAGGCGCCTTCATCCAATGGACATCATAAAAACAGGGTTCGGGAGAGAACGATGAGACTGATCGTGATGGGCCAGCAGGCCTTCGGCAAGGACTGCCTGGCCAAGATCCTCGAGGCTGGCGTTGATGAGGTCGTGGCCGTTTATTGTGAGCCGGACCGCGAGGGCAAGCCGGTCGATCCGATCAAGGAATTTGCGCTGGAGCAGGGCCTGCCGGTCCACCAGCCGCCGCATTTCAAGGATCAGGCGGATCTCGACACGTTGGCAGGTCTTGATGCCGATCTGATGGTCATGGCGTTTGTGAACGTCTTCGTGCCAGAGGCGGCGCGCGACACGCCGAAGCTGGGGTCGATCTGCTTTCACCCGTCGCTCTTGCCGCTCCATCGTGGCCCGTCGGCGGTCAACTGGCCGATCATCTTCGGATCGACGACATCCGGGTTTTCGTGGTTCTACCCGACCGATGGGCTGGATGAGGGCGATGTCCTCCTGCAATGGGAATGCGATATCGGGCCGGACGACACGGTGATCGATCTCTATTTCAAGAAGATCTATCCCGCTGGCGTCGACAGTGTTCTGACGGTCTGCGATCTCTTCCGCGCCGGTGATCCGCCGCATATCGAGCAGGATGAAAGCCAGGCGACCTACGAGTACCGCTGCAAGAAGAAGGACGCAGAGATCATCTGGGCCAAACCGGTGGCCGAGGTCTACAACCTGATCCGTGGCACGAACCCGGCACCGGGGGCATGGACGACGGTGGCTGGCAAAGAAGTCCAGATCTACGATTCCGCCAAGACAGATGGCACAGGCGCCCCGGGAGAGGTCGTCTCGGTGTCCGAAGATGGCGTAATCGTTGCGGCAGACGGCGGTGCTGTTCTCGTAAAACGCGTGCGCCCTGCGGGCGAAGGAAAGATCCCGGCCAGTGAATGGGCCGGAAATTCAGGCATTCGTCCGGGCATGATCCTGGGCACCTAATAGGGAGAGAGGCCGATGGCCACGGATATCGAAATTGCCCGCGCGGCGAACAAGAAGCCGATCCAGGAGATCGGCGCAAAGATCGGCATTCCGTCCGATCACCTGCTGCCTTATGGGCACGACAAGGCCAAGGTCAGCGCGGAGTACATCAAGTCGGTCGCGGGCAATCAGGACGGCAACCTGATCCTGGTGCCCGCGATCAACCCGACGCCTGCGGGTCTGGGCGATGGGCTGAACGCCATCGGCAAGAACGCGATGATCTGCATTCGCGAGGCCTCGCTCGGCCCGAACTTCGGGATGAAGGGCGGGGCCGCGGGTGGCGGTCATGCGCAGGTCGTGCCGATGGAGGACATGAACCTCCATTTCACCGGCGATTTTCACGCGATCACCTCGGCGCACAACCTGCTGAGCGCGATGATCGACAACCACATCTACTGGGGCAACAGCCTCGAGAT
>CAYYZH010000094.1:0-15411 GCA_964475765.1 uncultured Limibaculum sp. | reverse complement strand
AGGGGGTCGTCTTCAGGTCCGCCATCTCAGGCCAGATGGCCTGATCTGTCGCCCCGAGGGCAGCACCCTACAGCGGTATCTTATGCGGAGATGTCAGCCGAGTTTGACCAGCGCGTGGCGCTTCTTTCCGGCGCTGAGTTTCAGCGGTTGGGAGAGATCGCCGGGTGTCATCATCTGCCCAGGGTCTTTGGCCGTCTCGTCGTTGACCTTGGCCCCGCCCCCCTCGATCAGACGCCGGGCCTCCTTGCCCGAAGACGCGAGGCCGGAGCGCACAAAGAGCTGGGCGATCGAAATACCACTATCGGAAAAATCGCCTGATTCCAGAGAGATAGTCGGCAGGTCCGCGCCTGCACCGCCGGCCTCGAATGTCTCGGTCGCGGTTGCCTCGGCGGTCTCGGCGGCTTTCGCACCATGGCACATCGTTGTCACCGCGTTGGCCAGCACGATCTTGGCCGCGTTGATCTCCTGACCTTCCAGCGCTTCGAGCCGGGAGATCTCATCAAGCGGGATCTCCGTGTAGAGCTTCAGGAACCGCCCGACATCCGCATCCAGCGTATTGCGCCAGAATTGCCAGAATTCGTAGGGGCTTAGCATATCCGCGTTGAGCCAGATCGCGCCCGTTGCGGACTTACCCATCTTGGTCCCATCCGCCTTTGCGAGCAGCGGTGAGGTCAGACCGAACACCTCCGCACCGTTCATCCGTCGGCTGAGGTCGATCCCGTTAACGATGTTACCCCACTGATCCGAGCCACCCATCTGCAAGCGGCAGCCATACCGTCGATTTAACTCCGAAAAATCATAGGCTTGCAGGATCATGTAGTTGAACTCGAGAAAGCTCAGCGACTGCTCACGGTCGAGCCGCGACTTAACGCTTTCAAAGCTGAGCATCCGGTTGACGCTGAACAAGGCGCCGACCTCGCGCAGAAACGGGATGTAGGCAAGCCCGTCCAGCCAGTCCGCGTTATTGGCCATGATGGCCTTATCGTCTCCAAATTCTACATACTTATCAAAAACTTGGCGAATGCCTGCCAGATTGTCACTGATGATCTCATCGGTCATCAACTTGCGCGCATCATCGCGGAAACTGGGATCGCCGATCTTCGAGGTCCCGCCGCCCATCAACGCAATCGGCTGGTGGCCGGTTTTTTGCAGCCATCTCAACATCATGATCTGCATCAGACTGCCGACATGGAGACTGCGCGCGGTCGCATCAAACCCGATATAGCCGGGAACAACACCGCTCATCAGCGCCCTGTCGAGGCCCTCCATATCGGTGCAGTCCTGGAGAAACCCGCGCGTCCGCATGACGTGCAGAAACTCCGATTTCGGCTGGTAGGTCATCGGTCCGTCTCCTAATCTCGGACGCGCGTGATACAGGAGCGACACTGGGATGGGAAGGGCATGATCGAGGTCGACACGGGCAAGCCGATCTGGGCCATGGGCCTGATGTCGGGCACCTCTCTGGACGGTGTCGATGCCGCCTTGATCGAAACGGATGGCGAGACGATTTCGTCATTCGGCATGTCGGCGTTTACGCCCTATCGCGAAAGTGATCTCACAGCCATCCGTCAGGTTTGGGAGGACTGGACAGCGTATCGGCCACCGCGCGACCAGGACGCCAGAACACTGCTTGCGGAAGCAGGTCAGGACGTCGACAGAGTGCATGCCATGGCATCGGTCAATCTGCTGACCAACGAAGTTGCACCCCCCGCCGTGATCGGTTTTCACGGACAGACCGTGGCCCACGCGCCGCACGAAAGCTGGACCTGGCAGCTTGGCAACGGAGCGGCTTTGGCACGCGCGCTCAACCGATCTGTTGTGTGGGATTTTCGCAGTGATGACATGGCATTGGGAGGCGAGGGTGCGCCGCTTGCGCCCTTCTTCCACTTCGCGCTCGCGCATTGGATCAAGGCCGACGCACCGCTCGCCTTTCTCAATCTCGGCGGTGTCGGGAACGTGACATGGGTCGATCCCGGGAAAGACCGCCCCGACCAACAAGGCGCGCTCCTCGCCTTCGACACCGGGCCCGGCAATGCGCTGGTCAACGACTGGATGAAGGTGCAAACGGGCGTAACCTTCGACGCCGAAGGGACGGCGGCGGCCGCAGGCTCGGTCGATGCGCAGCGTCTGATCAGCAATTTCGGCTCGGACTATCTCGCACGTCCGGGCCCAAAGTCTCTGGACCGCAATGACTTTCATGGCGCCCTCAACGCGGTCAGTGGCCTCTCGACCGAAGACGGGGCCGCGACCCTGACGGCCTTCACGGCCGAGTGCGTGGCGGCGAGCGTGCAGCACATGCCGGCGCCTCCCTCTCGCTGGCTGGTCTGCGGCGGGGGACGGCTCAACAAGACCATGATGACGATGCTGACCGACCGGCTCGAGGCCCGTGTCGACCCGGTCGAGGCGGTCGGGCTGGATGGAGACATGCTGGAGGCGCAGGCCTTCGCCTATCTCGCGGTGCGGGTACTGCGCGGGTTGCCGACCTCGGCGCCCTCGACCACCGGGTGCCGCGAGCCGGTGTGTGGCGGACAGATCAGTTATCCCGCGTCTTGAGCGAAAATTATCAGGCAAGTTTACCCGATCTTTAGCGGAACTCCCGACAGTTGATTCCGTGAAAACGGGAGATCTGAAATGCCGCACGATTCGCGCAAGCCTGCGAAGGAAGACCTTCGTCACCTGAACGATCTGGAAGATGAGCAGATCGACCGCCTGACCGCCCGCGTTTTCTGCGCAGGGGGGCCCTGTCCTAACCTGTCGCCGGAATTGCTGCGCCAACTGGGCTATCGCTGAGCCCGATTGCACCGATCCGTGGTGGACCCGCTCTGACCAGTTAGGTACACCATATGTATGAGCGATACAGTTGATGACGACGATATGCAGGGCGGCCCCGGCGATGGGATCGTCGCCGAGCCGCTGGCCCGCGCACTGGGAGATCGCTATCTCACCTATGCGCTGAGCACGATCATGCACCGCGCGCTGCCCGATGCGCGCGACGGGCTCAAGCCGGTGCACCGGCGGCTCTTGTGGGCGATGCGCCAGCTCAAGCTCGATCCCGAGCAGGGCTTCAAGAAATCGGCCCGGATCGTCGGGGATGTGATGGGCAAGTTCCATCCACACGGCGACCAGGCGATTTATGACGCTCTCGTCCGTGCAGCGCAGGATTTCTCGCTGAGATATCCGCTGATCAACGGGCAGGGCAATTTCGGCAATATCGACGGGGATAGCGCGGCAGCGATGCGCTATACCGAGTCGAAATTGACGGCCGTGGCGTCGTCCCTGATGGAAGGGCTCGACGAAGACTCGGTCGATCTCAAGCCAACCTATGACGGGCTCGAGGAAGAGCCCGAGGTCCTTCCCGCCGCGTTCCCAAACCTGCTGGCAAACGGATCGGCGGGGATCGCCGTCGGCATGGCGACGTCCATTCCGCCGCACAATGTCGGCGAGCTTTGCGAAGCGCTGATCCATCTGATCCGCACGCCAAACGCCAGGACGGAAACGCTGGTCGAGATGATCCCCGGACCCGACTTCCCGACGGGCGGTGTGCTGGTCGAGCCGCGCGAGAACATTCTCGACGCATATGCGACCGGCAAGGGTGGATTCCGCCTGCGCGCGCGCTGGCACACCGAGGATCAGGGGCGCGGCACCTATCAGATCGTCGTCACCGAGATCCCCTATCAGGTGCAGAAATCCAAGCTGGTCGAGCGGATTGCCGATCTGATCAACGCCAAGAAGATCCCGATCCTCGCCGATGTGCGTGACGAATCCGCCGAGGATATTCGGCTGGTGCTGGAGCCGCGCAGTCGGACCATCGACCCGGCCCTTCTGATGGAGACGCTCTTCAAGCACTCCGATCTCGAGGTCCGTATTCCGCTCAACATGAATGTGCTGATCGACGGGCGCACGCCCAAGGTGTGCAGCCTGCGCGAAGTCCTGCGCGCGTTTCTCGATCATCGGCGCGAGGTGTTGTTGCGCCGCGCTCAGCATCGGCTGACCCGGATCGCCGACCGGGTCGAGGTGCTCGACGGCTACATCATCGCGTTCCTCAATCTCGACCGCGTGATCGAAATCATTCGTACCGAGGACGAGGCCAAACCTGCGCTCATTGCCGAAGACTGGGGCGGCGGCGTGCATCTGACCGAACGACAGGCCGAGGCGATCCTCAACATGCGCCTGCGCAGTCTGCGCCGGTTGGAGGAGATGGAGCTGCGCGCCGAGCGTGAGCGGCTGCTCGAGGAGCAGGCCGGCCTCTTCGAACTCGTCAAGGACGAGGCACTGCAATGGGGCCGGATCTCCGATCAGGTCCGCGAAATCCGGGACAAGTTCGGCGCGCCGCGCAAGCTGCGCGGCATGAAGCTGATCGAGGAAATCGACGAGGCCAAGACCGCGCACGATCCCTATCCCATGGGCGCGCGCCGGACGGGTCTGACCGATGCGCCGGTGATTGAGGATGTGCCGATCGAGACGATGATCGAGCGTGAGCCGATCACGGTCGTCTGCTCGGTCCAGGGCTGGATCCGGGCGATGAAAGGCCATGTCGCCCTCGACAGTGAACTGAAATACAAGGACGGCGATAGCGGCCGGTTTGTCTTCCATGCGGAGACGACGGACAAGCTGCTGGCCTTCGCCTCCAATGGCCGCTTCTACACGCTCGGCGCGGACAAGCTGCCGGGTGGGCGCGGCCAGGGCGAACCCGTGCGCCTGATGGTCGACATGCCGAACGAAGCCGACATCATCGCGCTGTTCATTCACCGCCCCGGAAATCGCGTGATGGTGGCCTCCTCAGCTGGCGATGGGTTTGTCGTGGCCGAGGCCGATGTGATCGCACAGACCCGGTCCGGCAAGCAGGTCCTGAACGTCAAGGATGGCGCGCGCGCTGTCCTGTGTCGCCCGGTGACCGGCGATCACGTCGCGGTTGTGGGGGAGAACCGCAAGCTCCTGATCTTCCCGCTTGCGGATCTGCCGGAGATGACCCGCGGTAAAGGTGTGCGCTTGCAGAAATACAAGGACGGCGGGTTGTCGGACGCGCTCTGTTTCCCAATCGAGCTTGGTCTGAGTTGGCGCGACCCGGCAGGCCGCACGCGGACAGAGACGGATCTGGCGGACTGGCTCGGCAAACGGGCGGGCGCTGGTCGCATGGCACCGCGCGGGTTTCCCCGCGACAACCGCTTTACCTGAGCTTCAGGAAGGGTCCCCTCGTCTACTCCGCCGCTATGGCGCTTGGGGGCTTTTGCCCATACCCGTCCCGCGTTTGCGGCAGTTTCCGCCCCAAAATCTCGGAAGCTACCTGGGTTCGGAGAACCTGCGCTGTGCCGCCACCGATGGTGAACATCCGGGCATCACGCACCATGCGCTCGAGCGGGCGGGCGCGGGAATACCCCGCCGCGCCATGAAGCTGAAGCGCATCATTTGTCACCTTCACCGCGGTTTCGGCAGCGAGCACCTTGGCGCGGGCGGCCAACCCCATGTCCGGGAACCCGCTTACGTCACTTGACGCGGCCTTCCAGACCAGAGCCTGCGCCGCATCGAGCGCGATGGACATATCTGCCAGCATCCACTGCAAGCCCTGAAACTCTGCAATCGGCCGACCGAATTGCTCGCGCTCTTTCACAAAGGCCACCGCCTCGTCAAACGCGCCTTGCGCTACACCGAGAGCCACCGTCGCGGCGCCAACCCTCTGGGAGTTGTAGGCCGTCATCAGTTTGGCAAAGCCGCGCGCAGGATCACCTTCCGGCACCAGCGCCATATGATCCCCGACGAACGCGTCCGTCAGGATCACTTCGGCCTCGGGGATGCCGCGCAAGCCCATCGTCGGCTCGCGATCTCCGATGGTCAGACCCTCGGTCTCATCGCGCACCGCAAGAAACCCGCCAATGCCAAGGTCGCGTCCACCGTCGATCATCCGCGCGAAGATGAGATGTAGCCGACTGACCCCGCCGCCGGTGATCCAGTGTTTGGTGCCGTTCAGCACCCAACCGCCGGAAACACGCCGCGCTGTTGTCGTCATCTCCGTCGCCGCTGACCCCGCGCCGGGCTCGGTGATGCAGATCGCGGGCTTGTCGCCGGACAACACCAGATCGGCTGCCATCTTGCGCTGCGCATCCGTCCCATAGGCCATGATGGCGGAAACACCGCCCATATTGGTCTCCACGACGATGCGCGCCGACACCGCACAGGCCTTGGCGATTTCCTCGATGACGAGTGCCGCGTCGAGCCAGCTTCGCCCGGCGCCGCCCCACTCGTGCGGTAGGGTCATTCCAAGAAAACCTGCGTCCTTGAGCATCTCGACATTGTCCCAAGGATAAGCCTCGGTCCGGTCGATCTCCGCCGCCAATGGCCGCAGCCGGTCTGCAAGCTCCACCGCTTGCGCCCGGAGCGCCTGCTGCTCGGTACCCAACTGATACATGTTCCCCTCACTCCTCATTTTCGCTCCCCCGAGCGCACACACTTCACGAAACCGTGAACACTCTACATCCTAATTTTCCTGAAGGAAAACGAGTTTTCAGAACAATTAATGTGAGTTATTCTAACGCTTATGATCAATCCCAGTCATCTCAAAAGCCTGGTCGCCATCGCCGATGAGGGCAGCCTGAGCGCCGCGGGCACCCTTGCCGGGCGCAGCCATTCGGCGATCAGCCTGCATATCAAGTCGCTGGAGGAAGCGCTTGGCACCCGGCTTTTGAACCGCGCGACCCGCCCCGCAAGCCTGACCCCCGACGGGTTCGCGCTGGTTGAACAGGCGCGCCGTCTGGATCGGGTGATGGATGACATCCGCATGATCGGGCAGACCGATCAGGTTGTCGGACTTTTGCGGGTGGGCATTGTTCCCTCCGCGCTGAGCCACCTTGCCCCCGCAGCGCTCGCCGAGCTTCAGGTCCGTCAACCACAGATCACGCTGCAGATCCGAAGTGGCCTCTCCGGGGAGCTGGCTCAGGCGGTCAGCACCGGTGATCTCGACGCCGCCATCGTGACCGGCCCCGATTTGGCGCTGGATGGTCTGATCGAGGATCACATCACGAGCGAGCCGCTTGTGGTGATTGCGCCGCACGCGGTTCACGGAGACACGGACCGGGAGCTTCTGACATCCCATCCCTTTATCTGGTTCAGTCGCAAAACATGGGCCGGTCAGCAGATCGAACGCAGGTTGCTGGACCGCCGTATCCGCATCCGCGAGACCATGGAGGTCGACAGTCTGGAAGCGATCGAGGCCCTTGTGCGCCACGGCCTCGGCGTGTCGATTGTCCCCGATCGGTGGCATGGGCGCCCGCCCCAGACGCTGAAATCTGTACCATTTGGCACCCCACCCGCGGAACGCAAACTGGTTCTGCTCCGTCGCGAAGGCGCCGCCAAGGCCCGCCTGATCAGCGTTCTGACGGAGACTCTTGTTGAAAGTTGCGAGGGCAAGATAAGCCCCCGGGCCGACAGATGACCCAACAACACAGATAATCTGCGGCCCGGAGTACAAGCAGCGAGCGCATAATGATCCGTTTGGTGGTCAGTTTTCGCAACTCAGAACGGTGAAATCGCCGGAGAATTGCGCCCGTTTGCTCCGCATAGAGGAGTCTTTGACGTCAAATACATGCATAAGATGTATTTTGTTCTTTAGAATCCATCTTTCATATTTGGACTCGAAACTGTGATTCGCATTTTGCTCATCTGGTATCCACGCCCCATTGATCCCATATTTGAGTTATGATCTCTGCCGCTCTGCTGATAGGTCTCGCCAGACACCAAAACCTCCCGAGACCGCTCCATGACTGACGTGCCGAACCCCATGTCCATTTCCCCGTCGGCACATCAACGCGCGATGTCGACTGTGGCAGACGCCTTGCCCAACCCAAACTGGACCGGCCTCGCATGACGGCACGGCGGCGCGCAAAGATCATCGCGGCCATTGCCGCAATCGCCATGCTGGCCTTCGCCGTCTTCGCGCTTCGGATGGCGAGTTGGATGCCGCTGGCTTTATCCGGCGCGGTCTTTGTCGGTGTTCTGCTCGCGCTTTGGCCGAACCCGCGTCGACCGGATCCCCCGCCCCTGCCCGATGGTGTCGCTCGCGCGGACTACAAGACCGCCATTGAAAACCTCGATGAAGGCGCGCGCAAACTCCAGAATGCAGCGCGAAAGGCAACGCCCGACGATCGGCTGCTGTTCGAGCGGATGGCTGACCTTCTGCAAACGATCCGCGCCCATCACGTCGCCAATCCGTCCCATGTCCAACGCACCCGGACCTTTGTCCGGCACAGTCTGGGGCGGATGGTGGGCGCGGTGGAGGATTATGGCGAACTCTCTGCCCGTACCGGGCCGGATCAACGACATCGCCTCGCGGACATCTCAAAGCAACTCGAGAGCTTCGTGCCCGCGCTGGAGAAGATCGATCAGGCCTGCATCGACAATGATGTCATGGCGCTGGAGATCTCAGTCGAGGTTCTGAACGACCAACTCGACCGCGACCGCTAGCGCGCGGACACCGACGGCTGGACAAGGTCAGATCGTCGGGCGTAGCGTGGCGCAAGGATGCGAGTTTGAGGTTCATCACACATGCTGTCGAACACCGCGCCGGCCATCAGGGAGATGGATCGGCGCCACTACCTGCACCCCTGGGAAGGGCTCGCAGATTTCGGGCGGGCCGAACGCCCGCTTATCACGCATGGTGACGGCATTCATCTATGGGATGCCGAGGGGCGTCGGTACATTGATGGGCCGGGTGGAATGTGGTGCGTGCAGGCCGGGTATGGCCGGTCCGAAATCACGCAAGCCGTGGCCGAGCAGATGCAGCGCCTGCCCTACGCCTCGCCCTGGTCAAACGCCACCGAACCTGCTGCGGTGCTGGCGGCCAAACTGGCCGAACTTGCGCCCGCCGGGCTGAATACCGTGCAGTTCACGACAGGTGGCTCAACCGCGGTCGACACGGCGCTCAGGACCGTGCACTTCGTCAACAATCGTCTTGGCAGACCAGAGAAGAAAATCGTGCTGGCCCGCGAAAGGGGCTATCACGGATCGACCTATCTCGCGGCCAGCGCCAGCGGCAAGGAACGCGACCGCTCGAGCTTCGACATAGCCTCGGACCTTGTGCACTTCCTGCCTGACGTCGCCAGTCATCGTCGCCCCAAAGACACCTCGATCGCGGCGTGGTGCGATGCAAAGGTCGCGGATCTTGAACAGGCGATCTCAACCATCGGCGCGGACCGCATCGGGGCGTTCATTGCCGAGCCGGTCCTCTGCTCCGGCGGCGTTCTGATCCCGCCCGACGGCTACCATCAGCGCACATTCGAGATCTGCCGCGCGCATGACATCCTCTACATCTCGGACGAGGTCGTCACCGCGTTCGGACGGCTTGGCCACTGGTTCGCGTCCGAAAGCGTCTTTGGCATCGAGCCCGATTTCATCACATGCGCCAAAGGGCTGACCAGCGGGTACCTGCCGCTGGGGGCCTGCCTGATCCACGACCGCGTGATCGAACGCATCACAGGGCCGGACCACGATGTGTTGTTCCCGAACGGGTACACCTATTCCGGGCATCCCGTCTCCTGCGCCGCGGCGCTTGCGAACATCGAGCTCTTCGAACGCGAAGGGATCCTCGAGCATGTCCGCCAAGTCGCCCCGCATTTCCTCGACCGCCTGTCGCTCCTCGGTGCTGAAGACATCATCGCAGACGCGCGGGGCATCGGTCTGGTCGGATGTCTCGAGGGCGGCGCGCCGGGCCGGGCCGGCGATTTGGGGGCGCAACGCGATCTCGGCGCTCGGCTCGATCTGGCCTGCGAGAAACGGGGCCTGATTGTACGGCCACTGATCGACATGTGCGTCTTTTCCCCTCCGCTCATCATCACCAAAACGGAGATCGACGAGATGATGGACATCCTGGAGGACGCTGTCCGCGAAGTCTCCGCGGACATCTCTGCAAAGATCTCGTGACCACTTCGCCTGATGAGGAACCATGCGCGACAACTCCATCACCGACCGTGCGTTTTCTGGCCACTCCCCGCATGGGCTCGTCGATCAGGACACCTATTCCGGCGCGCTGAGCTTTCTGCGGCGCCAATACTCAAAGCAGATCGCTGACGCAGATGTCGTGATCTGCGGCGTGCCCTATGACCTCGCGGTTACCAATCGGCCGGGAACGCGACTTGGGCCGCGGGCGATCCGGGCGGCCTCGTCCTCGCTCGCGTGGCCGGGCGGTCCGTGGCGATGGCCGTTCGACCCAACCGAGGTTCTGAAGATCACCGATTGGGGCGACTTCAACTTTGACCACGGCCGGCCACAGATGTTTCCCGAAACCCTGGCCACGCAGGCGTCTGCGCTTCTGGAAAGCGGCGCGAAGATGCTGGCGCTCGGGGGCGATCACTTCATCACCTATCCCCTGCTGAAGGCCCATGCGGCGCGGCACGGACCGCTCGCTCTGGTGCAATTCGACAGCCATTCCGACACCTGGCGCGATGACGGGAGCCGGATCGACCACGGCACGATGTTCTTTCGCGGCGTCGAGGAAGGCGTGATTGATACCGCCCATTCGGTGCAGATCGGCATTCGGTCGGCCAATCCCGAGACGCACGGGATCACGGTGCTCGACGCCGACTACATGATCGAGACGCCCGTGGACGAAATCGTGCGGCGCATTGAAACCGTCACCGATGGCAAACCGGTCTACCTCACCTTCGACATCGATTGTCTCGATCCCGCCTATGCGCCGGGGACCGGCACGCCGGTATGCGGGGGGCCGACTTCGCAGCGCGCCGAGCGGATCCTGAGTGGGCTCACATCGCTGAACATCGTGGGCGCCGATGTGGTCGAGGTCTCGCCGCCGTTTGATCAGGCCGAGATCACGGCATTGGCCGCCGCGACCATGGCGCTGAACATCATCTGTATCTGGGCACACCAGAGGCAAGCGGAGACGACTACGTGAAGTAGTCGCCCCGCTGCCGTGGGTGTCTCTTGAACCTGAGTGTCAGTGCGAGGCGATGAGGTTTTGCCAGGCCTGGGTCAGGATTTCCGGGGTCAGTTGCGGCTCGACGCCGCGATACTGACAAATCGCCTTGGACTGGTCGATCAGGAACCGACCGTGAAAGGCGTTGAACCGGACGTTCGGATGCGTGCCGTACAGGTCGAACAGCAGGAACGCCATGATATCTTCGCCGACATTCATGCCCTGACGCTCGGCGGCGCGCAGGAAAATCTTGACGAAGGAGCGGCGATCCGGCCGGTCGACCAAGATCTTGTGGCGCAGACGGCGCAGACCCGCTTCGTCCATCAGGCTGCGCGGCTCGTAGTTGGTCGCGAACAGCACCAGCGTGTCAAACGGCACCTCGATCTTGCGCCCCGTCTCGAGGACGAGGTGATCGAGACTGGCCTCCAGCGGAATGATCAACCGGTTGATCAGCGCCTGCGGGCTTTGCTTCTGACGACCGAAATCATCGACCACCAGAATGCCGCCCGCCGCTTTCAACTGCAGCGGCGCATCGTAGAGCCCGCTTGCCGGATTGCGCACGAGATCGAACTTCTCCAGCGTGAGCTCACCGCCGACCACAACGTGCGGCCGGGTGCACAGCACATAACGCGGATCGGCGATCACCTGACGACGCAAGCCGCCATCGCCGTGCTGGCCCATCTGAACCGGCTCGTGAATCGCCGTGTCGTAGAACACAACGATCTCCTGCCCGATGATGATCGCGTGCGGCAGGTAGACCAGATGCTGGAACGCGGTCTTCATCGCGTCGGAGATCGACGATTTACCATTGCCCGGCGGTCCGTAGAGCAGGATCGACTGCCCCGAGTTCACCGCGGGACCGACAAGGTTCAGGAGCGAGTCCGGCAGGATCAGGTCGGTGAAGATCTGTTTGAGCGCGGATTCGCTCAACTGTTCCTGCTTGACGCTTTGTGCAATCGTCTGGGCGTTGAACTGCTCAATCGGTACGGGAGCAGCGCCCGTCCAGCTGTTCTGCGCCAGCGCCTGCTCGGCCCACTGGCGCCCTTTGTCCGTCAACTGATAGCGCATTTCTGCGGCCATGTTGGCGCCGGGCTGCCCGAGAAGGAACAGCAGTTGTTTTTCCTTGGCGAGTTCGACGAGCTGCTCGACAAGACGCAGCGAAAGTCTCAGTTCGCCCGCAATCTGGCTGGGCAATTCCAATCCCTGCCGAAAGACAATCTTCAGCATGAGATCGACGAGGAAACCCTCGGTCAGACCGGTTTCGGCAATCGTTCGCGGCGCCTTTGGCATCGCGATCGTCTTGCGCTCTGGCCAAACTTGAGCGGAAGCGTTCATCCCTGTACCTGCATGTTCGTGTTTTCTTTCACATTACACAGATGGAGTCCGGGAAAGGAAGCAATCTTTGCAGAATGCAATCCAAGCATCACCTCTCTCCACTTCCTCGAGCGTGAACCCCATGCACGCATCACCCAAACTCCGATCGCGCGCACTCATCCGATACTATAGACGAATCGGGCAATTTCCGGGCGAACACTGCCCGTTTTCTTGACAACCCCAGTCGCAGCACGCTGGATAGCGCGCGGAAACCGGATAACACCATCTGGCGAAGTACAGCAATCCCCGCTTTGCTACCATGAGGCGATCATGAAGACCTATCAGCATTTCATTAACGGCGCGTATGTCGATCCGGTACAGGGCCAGTGGTTCGACAGTCACGACCCCTATCGCGGCGAGGTCTGGGCGCAGATCCCGCGCGGCACGGCGGCAGATGTCGACAATGCAGTCGCCGCGGCGAAGGCAGCGCTGGAGAGCGGACCGTGGCCTGCGATGACCGCCAGCGCGCGCGGCAAGCTGATGCGAAGTCTCGGAGATCTCGTCGCCGAAAATGCCGACCGTCTGGCCGAGATCGAGGTGCGCGATAACGGCAAACTGCTGTCCGAGATGGCGGGCCAGATGAAGTATCATCCGGAATGGTGGCACTATTTCGCGGGTCTTGCGGACAAGATCGAGGGGGCGACGATCCCGATCGACAAGCCCGACCACTTCGCGTTCACCTCCCATGAACCGGTTGGTGTTGTCGGCGCGATCACCGCCTGGAACTCTCCGCTGCTGTTCATAGCATGGAAGTGTGCACCGGCTTTGGCCGCGGGCTGTACCGTGGTCGTCAAACCGTCGGAGTTCACCTCCGCCTCGACGCTGGAATACGCCGCCCTCGTCAAGGAAGCGGGTTTCCCGGACGGTGTCTTCAACGTGGTCGCGGGGATGGGCGCAGAGGCCGGGGCCGCGCTGGTTGATCACCCTGATGTTGCGAAAATCACGTTCACCGGTTCAGACAAGACAGGCGCCGCGATCTACGCGCAAGCGGCCAAGCACATCAAACGGGTGTCGTTGGAGCTGGGCGGCAAGTCGCCGAACATCATCTTCGAGGACGCCAATCTGGACGCCGCAGCGGCCGGTGCGGTCTCCGGCATCTTTGCCGCCACCGGCCAGACCTGCATCGCGGGCTCGCGCCTCCTGGTCCAGAATTCGGTCAAGGACCAGATCACCGAGCGCCTGATCGACATGGCCAAGACCGCCAAGATCGGCGATCCGATGAACCCGGAGACGAATATCGGACCGGTGACGACTGCACCGCAATACGCCAAGATCCGCGAATATATCGGCATTGCCGAAAGCGAGGGCGCGAAGCTGCTGGTCGGCGGCGGGACGCCAGAAGGCCCGGAGATCCAGGGTGGGCAGTTCGTTGAGCCCACGATCTTCACCGGTGTCTCCAACCAGATGCGCATCGCGCAGGAGGAGGTCTTCGGCCCCGTCCTTTCGATCATCGGCTTCGATACCGAGGAGGAAGCGGTCGAGATCGGCAACGACATCGCGTTCGGCCTCGCCGCGGGGGTCTGGACACAGAATATCGGGCGCGCGGTGCGGATGACCAAAGCGCTCAAGGCCGGCACAGTCTGGGTCAACACCTACCGGGCTGTGAGTTACATGATGCCGTTTGGCGGCGTGAAGCGCTCCGGCATCGGGCGCGAATCCGGGATCGAGGCGATCCGAGAATATCTCTCAACCAAGTCGGTCTGGATCAACACCTCGGATGCCGCCCCCGGAAACCCGTTCGTCATGCGTTAGCCATCAGTCCGCCAGCAGTTTCGCGCGCCTCCCAGTGCCCTGCGGGCAAAGGGAGCCTTCCGACCAGGCCCCGCCTCCACCCCCCGCGAACCACCATTGGCGTATCTATCCTGCGGGCTGGATCCGGCCCCAAAGGTCATAGTCAGAGGCTTCGTCCACGCTGACAGTCACGATATCGCCGGGAGTCAGGCTGGCGAAACCCTCATCGACGAAAAGATTTCCATCAATTTCAGGCGCATCGCCCATGGTCCGGCACACGGCGCCTTCATCGTCGACACTGTCCACGATTACCGAACAATTCGTCCCGACCCTGTTGGCCAACTTGGCAGCCGAGATCTGCTGTGACACCGCCATGAACCGGTCCCAGCGTTCCTGCTTCACTTCAGCGGGCACATGGCCCGGCAGATCGTTCGCCGCCGCACCGCGCACATCTTCGTATTGAAAGCACCCGACCCGGTCGAGTTGCGCCTCCTCCAGCCAATCCAGCAAATGTTGGAAATCGTCTTCCGTCTCGCCGGGAAAGCCCACGATGAAGGTCGAACGCACCGTGATCTCCGGGCACATCTGACGCCATGCCGTGAGCCGGTCCAGCACCTTGGCCTCGTTGGCCGGACGCCGCATGGCACGCAGGACCGATGGGCTCGCGTGTTGAAACGGAATGTCCAGATAGGGCAGCACCAATCCCTCCGCCATCAGCGGGATCAGCCGATCGACGTGGGGGTAGGGATAGACATAGTGCAACCGGACCCAGGCGCCCAGCTCTCCCAGCCCTCGCGCCAAATCCACGATGTTCGCCGCCGGATCGTCCTTGCGATCGACGCCGTAAGCTGAGGTATCCTGACTGATCACCAGCAGTTCTTGGACATCCGCCTCGACTAGCTTTTCCGCCTCACGCAGGATTGCGGCAGGCGGGCGCGATGCAAGCTTTCCCCGCATCTGCGGGATGATGCAGAACCGGCAAGCGTGATTGCAGCCCTCGGAGATCTTCAGATACGCATAGTGGCGCGGGGTCAGCCGCACACCTGATGCCGGGATCAGATCAACTTTCGGATCTGGCGCGGGCGGCACGGCGGCATGCACAGCATCCAATACCTGCTCGTATTGATGGGGTCCGGTGACAGCAAGAACCGAGGGATGCGCCCGCCTGATCGCCTCCTCCTCGACCCCAAGACAGCCGGTGACAATCACCCGCCCGTTCTCCGAAATCGCCTCTCCGATAGCCTCAAGGCTCTCGGCCTTGGCGGTGTCGAGAAATCCGCACGTGTTGACGATCACAGCGTCGGCGCCGGGATAGTCCGGCGAGATCGCATAGCCTTCGGCCCGCAACCGGGTCAGGATCCGCTCACTGTCCACCAACGCCTTGGGAC
>CAYYZH010000093.1:0-15726 GCA_964475765.1 uncultured Limibaculum sp. | reverse complement strand
CCGCCAATCGAATGCACGCGAGCGTCACGGTACATACGTTCGATCTCCATCCCTCGCATGTAACCGGACCCGCCATGGAACTGCAGGCAGGTGTCGATCACATATTGGATCATCTCGGCGGCAAAGATCTTGATCATCGAGACCTCTTTCACGCAGTCGACCCCTTGGCTGTCCAGCCAGGCTGCGTGATAGACCATGCGACGGGTCGCCTCGATCCGGGTCGCACAATCGGCGAGTTTCAACCGCACCGCCTGCTTGTCCCAAAGCGTCTCACCAAACGCTTTACGCGTTTTGACGTGATCCAACGTGATCTCTAGCGCACGTTCAGCCTCGCCTGAAACCATCGCCCCCATGACCAGACGCTCGTTCTGGAAGTTGTCCATGATCTGATAAAAGCCACGCCCCTCCTCCCCGAGGAGGGCATCTCCGGCCAACTCGACATTGTCAAAATTCAGCTCGGCGGTGTCCGAGCACTGCCAACCCATTTTGTCCAGTTTGCGCTTGGTGAACCCGACCGCATCCTTCTCGACAATGAACATCGAGATCCCACGCGACGGTTTGGCCTCCGGGTCTGTGCGCGCCGCGATGAAAAAGAGATCGCCGAGATAGCCGTTCGTGATGAATATCTTGGCTCCGTTCAGCACCCATCCATTGCCGCGCCGCTCGGCCTTGGTGGTGATGCTCGCAACGTCCGATCCCCCACCGGGTTCGGTCACACCAATTGCGGTCACGGTCTGCCCCCGGATGATGTCCGGCATATACTTGGATTTCTGCTCATCGGTTCCGTAGCGCGCCAGATGCGGGGACGCCATATCCGCATGGACCATGGTCCCCGCGGAAAACCCGCCAAGCCCCGAGCGCCCGATCTCCTCTCCAAGCACGACCGAGCCGAAGGCGTCCATGCCAGCACCGCCATAGGCCTCGTCATATCGCACGCCGAGAAACCCAAGCTCGCCCATCCGTTGGAACACCGTACGCGGGATCTCGCCAGCGGCTTCCCATGTATCGGCGTTCGGGCGCACTTCCTCGTCCACGAACCGGCGGACCTGTGCGCGGAACATCTCATGTTCTTCTGTAAAGTAGATCGCCGTCACCTCAGCCCCCTAGATCTTGCGAAACTTGGCCATCGCTTCGGCGAATGTCAGTCCATTGGCAATTTCACGCACCGCCTGCTCGTCATCGCCCTGCAGGGCCTCCGCGATGGTCAGAACCTCCCCGGCTTTCTTCATAGGGATACAGACGATACCGGTGCCGTCCGCGACAATCACATCGCCTGTGGCAACCTTGATGCCGGCAACCGTCACAGTACCCCCAATCTCGGTCACGCGTATGCGGGTACGCCCTGTGGTCGGCACCAAGTGACGGGCAAAGACCGGGAAGCCATGTTCGATCATCTCCTCGCGGTCGCGTACGCCGCCGTCCACGACCAGTCCGGCAATACCCTTCAGCTTGGCCGCATAGGACGCGGTTCCGCCCCATGATGACACGGGATGACCGTTGTTGGCCACGATCACTACGTCGCCTGAAGCTGCGGCATCGATCATTGCGCCAACCTTGAAGTCTTCTCCTGGAAATGCCCCTGCGGGACCCGTGATTTGGGCCACGCACATTGCTCGACCGGCGAGACGCATACCGGGTCCAGCGGATGGAAGCCCAAGGATCACGCCGTCCTCCCCCACATCTTCCAGTGCATTGGAAAGCGTGGAAGTGAAGATCGCCCCGAGGCGCTTAACGATCTCATCGGACACCATATCAGTTCTCCAGATCGAGGGCGGTTGCGATCACCGCATCAAGATGTGCGTCGTCCCACGGCTTGGGACCGGAGGCTGCGGACGGTGAAGCGGGCCGCGAGACCAATCGCCAGCGGCGCCCCGCGATCTCTTCCAGCCGCCGGTCGAGCCACAGGAAGTAACCCATGTTCTCCGGTTCCTCCTGCGCCCAGATCAGTTCGGCATCCGGGTAGGGTTTCAACGCCCGCCTCAATGCAGCCCGGTCCAGTGGATAGAGTTGCTCAAGGCGGATCAAGGCGACGTCCGTGGTTCCCGCCTTATCTCGAGCCTGCTCCAACAATACTGCAAGTTTCCCGGTGGACAGAACCACGCGTCGGGCAGGTCTCTTGCGCGGCTTCAGCACGGTTTGAAATCGGCCGTCAAACTCGGGCAAAGCTGACCGCGCGCCCGGATGGCGCAACAGTGCCTTGGGAGCCAGCACCACCAAAGGTTTTCGCCACTGCGCAAACACCTGGCGGCGCAGCGCATGGAAGTAATTCGCCGGTGTCGATGGGTTCACCACCTGGATGTTGCCCTTGGCACAGGCGGCCAGCAACCGCTCGGGACGAGCGGTTGCGTGATCCGGCCCGCCGCCATCCAGCCCATGCGGCAACAACATCACGAGATTGGAGCGGAAAAGCCAGCGATCCTCTCCACAGGTTATAAACTGATCAAAGATCGGCTGCGCGACGTTCAGGAAATCGCCGAACTGCGCCTCCCAGATCGTCAAGCCATCGGGGCGACCCACCGAATAGCCATACTCGAAGCCAAGGACCGCATTCTCGGTCAGCGGCGTGTCGTGGATTTGCGGAGGCGCTGCAAACCTGGACAACACGTCGTGGGTTCTACCGCCGTGCTGGCAATGAATGCGCAGATGTCGCTGCGTGAACGCACCGCGCACGCTGTCCTGACCACCGAGCCGTACGGGTACATCCGTGTCGGCCAATGACGCCAGTGCCAGCGCCTCGGCCGTAGCCCAATCGATCCCGTGTCCTGTGTTTGTCGCCTCGCGGCGGGCATCGAGAAACGCTGTCACCTTGGGATGAACGGTCAATCCGCAGGGAACATCGATGAGCTTGGTCCCGAGCGACCTCAGCGCTTCAGGTTCCATCCCGGTTTGAACCGGTGACAGCATCTGCTTCTCGATACCCGGCGCCAGACCGGGCGCTGCAGGAACAGAATTGGACCGCCACGTCCCGGATGCTTCGAACGCTGCATCCAGGTCCCTCGCAAAATCATCGATCTCGGCGTTTTGGCCCAACTCCGAACCATACCGTTCGGAAAGAGGCGCAAGCGCATCAATTGCTCGGTACATGTCTGGTTGAGTAAATCGCGGTTGATCGATTTCGTTATGGCCCTTGCGACGATAGGCGATGAGATCAACAACAACATCCGCGCCGAATGCCTGCCGATAGGCGACTGCGGTTTCGGCTGCGCTCAGCACCGCATCGGGATCATCGCCGTTCACATGGAGAATTGGCGCTTCGATCACCTTTGCAAAGTCCGCTGCTGTACGGGCTGTTCGGCCCTCCTCTCCGTCTGTGGTGAACCCTATCTGATTGTTCAGGATGAGATGGATTGTGCCACCGACTGTGAACGGCGCTAGGCCAGACAACTGTAGCAACTCGGCGTTCACGCCCTGTCCGGCAAAGGCTGCATCCGTGTGGAGCGACAGTGGCAAAACGGACGCGCCTGCCTTTATGGCCGCGCGCGCAAACCCCATGCCCACAGGCGCCACAATGGACAGATGCGACGGGTGCGGCGCGATCCAGACATCTACATCCTGACCCTCGATCTCTACTTTACCCTCCCAACCCAAGTGATAAGGACTGTCCGAGGAGGCTCCCAAAGACTCCGGCAAGGCGGGAGTACCGCGCGCTTCCGCAATCACCTGGGCCAACGGCTTGCCGAAAGTCAGAGCCATTTGCGTCAGGCGACCCCGATGCATACCGCCAATGACAACCCGCTCCGCGCCTTGAACGACACCTGCACGCAGGACACAGTCGAGGAGCACGAGATAACTCTCTGCGCCCGAAAGCCCGAACGTCTTGGCCCCAGGCAATCGCCGATCGCAGGTGGCCTCGAAATGCTCACCCCGGGCAATCAGGTCGAGCGCACGCGTACGATCCCCGGCAGATGGTCTCTGTCCACTTTCCGCCCGTGTTGAGAGCCAATTGCGGCGTACGCTGTCCTGGATATGACCAAACTCCCAACCGATCGAACCGCAATACGTCGCCGCCAAAGGCGCAGCGTCTTCGGCCGTCAGGCCGTAAATCTCAGGATCAAGCTCGAGAACGCTTGCCGGCGCGCGCAGGCCAAGCGGATCAAGATCCGCCGCGCGCCACCCCCATCTTCGATAAGCCTCGGCCAAAGCGACCCGGGCACCCTGCTCGGACGCGCCTGACCAGAGATCTTCCAATGCACCAGGATCCCCGGCCCCCAACGCCTCGGTATCGCGCATCGGATCGTTCCCTCGCCTGCCTGACTGATGCTGGACGGCACCTGTCGTCGGGTGCTACTCAACAGGCATCTTGAAGATTTGACAATGTGTCCCGGACCGGAGGTCGGCCATGTCGGCATTTGATCACATGAGCGTCGAAGAAATTGCAGAGGCGATCCCCAATGGCGCATTGCTGGGTGTCCCTGCTGACTATTCCGGCGTGCCCATGGCTGTGACCCGGGCATTGATTGCCCGGGAGGCGCGGGACTTGCGCCTCTATTGCCTGCCGCTCACCACCTTGCAGGGCGATATGTTGATCGGTGCTGGCTGTGTTGCCGACGTCGAGGCAGCAGCTGTCACGATGGGCGAATATGGCCTGGCACCCTGCTTCTCGCGCGCGTTTGAAAGCGGCGGTATAACAATGCAGGATTCCACCTGCCCCGCGCTTCACACGCAATTGCAAGCGGTCGAGAAAGGCGTGCCCTTCATGCCTTTGCGCGGGCTCATCGGCTCGGACATCGCGGCGCATCGCCCGGACTGGCAGATCGTCGACAATCCGTTCGAAGCCGGCGATCCCGTGATGGTGTTGCCAGCGCGCCCTTTGGATGTGACCGTGTTCCACGTGCCCTTCGCTGACACGGAAGGCAACGTGTTCATCGGGAGACAGCGGGAGTTGGCAACGCTTACATACGGCTCTGCGCAAACCTTTGTGACCGTAGAGAAAATCGTCGATGCTAACCTCTTTGAGAGCGAAGCGACCGCTGCCGGTGCCCTGCCAGCATTCTACTTCTCTGGCATCGCAGAGGCCGAACGCGGAGCGTGGCCGCTTGGCCTGACGGATGTCTACGATCCGGATGGTCAGGAACTGCGGCGCTACGTTCAGGCCGCGCGCACACCGGAAGGGTTTGCGGCCTATCTGGCAGATCATGGCCTTGCTGAGCGTTCCGCCGCATGACAGCCACGCGTGAAGAACTGCTGATCTCGGTCCTGGCGGATCGACTTGCCGATGATGCCCATGTCGCCGTTGGCGCCGCATCGCCGATCCCCGGCGCGGCCGCGCTTTTGGCCAAAGCGGAGAAAGCCGCCCGTGGCGCCGGCCGCATGCAGGTCACGATCATCCATTCGCGGCGCCACAATCCGTTCACCGCGGGCTCGCGCGAGTTGTTCGACTGCGCAGCGCGCGGCATGATCGATACGTTCTTTCTCGGTGGTGTCCAGATCGATGGTCAGGCCAACATCAATCTTGTCGGCATCGGCGAGTATCCCACTCTGAAGAAACGCTTTCCCGGCTCGTTCGGCTCGGCATTGATGTACTATGTCGTCCCCAAAGTGATCCTGTTTCGTGAGGAACACAGCCCGCGAACACTGGTCCCCAAGGTCGACTTCATCTCTGCACCTGGCATTTCAGATCCTGGCATTCATCGGCCGGGCGGCCCGCAAGCATTGGTGACGGGGCGCTGCGTCTTTGACTTCGATCGCGAAGCCCGCAGATTCAGGCTGAACTCAGTGCATGAGGGCGAAACGGTCGAGAGCATCCGGGAAGCAACAGGCTTTGATTTTGATGTGGACAAACCTTGTCAGACACCGGGTCCGACACCGGAGAGACTGGCCATGATCCGCGAAGAGGTCGCGCCGAAAATCCTGACGTTCTATCCCGAATTTGCCAATCGAATCTGGGGCTTGGCGGCTTAACTCTTAAGCATATGGAGGCCTTTCATGGGCGCACTTGACGGCGTCAAGGTGATCGATCTGACCCGCGTGCTCGGCGGTCCGTTTTGTACGCAATGGCTCGGTGACCACGGCGCCGACGTGATCAAAGTCGAGCCACCGCAGGGCGACGATGTGCGCCATTGGGGTCCTCCATTTGACGAGGACGTGGGCGCCGCAAGCTACTTCCTCGGCATCAACCGCAACAAGCGCGGCATGGCCCTCGATCTCCGGCAGGAGGCCGGCAAAACCGCCCTGCTCCGTTTGCTCGAAACCGCCGACGTCCTGATCGAAAACTTCAAACCGGGCGGTATGGAGAAGTGGGGATTGGGATACCACGAGGTTCTTAAGGAACGGTTCCCGCGACTGATCCATTGTCGAGTGTCCGGCTTCGGTGGCACAGGTCCTATGGGCGGTCTGCCGGGTTATGATGCTGTGATCCAGGCGCAGGCCGGAATGATGAGCGTGAACGGCATTCCCGGCGGCGATCCGACCCGTCTTGGCATTCCGATTGTCGACATCGCAACTGGTATGTCAGCGGCGATTGGGATCTCCATGGCGCTCTATGAGCGGTCACACTCTGGGCTCGGTCAGTACATTGATACAACGCTCTATGATAATGGAGTTGCTCTCCTTTTTCCTCATTACGCAAACTACTTTCTCAGCGGTCAGCACGCCAAGATCACTGGCAACAATCACCCGAACCTCTCGCCCTATGACGCCTTTCCCACGAAGACATGCGCGGTCTTCATCGCCGGTGGGAACGAAGGACAGTTCCAGCGGCTTTGCGATGTTCTGGGCATCCCAGACGCCCCCAAAGATCCGATTTTTTGCAGCAATGCCATGCGCTTAACGCACCAACCTGAACTGCGCGCATTGCTCGAGCCGCTAATGGCTGAGTGGGATGGGGAGGAGCTCGCCGCCACTTTGATGAAGAACGGCGTGCCTGCTGGGCCGGTCCTGTCCGTGCACGAGGTCATGGAAGCAGAGCATACACTGCACCGTGAAATGACCATTGATATCAATGGGTTCCGAACCACGGGCAATCCGATCAAGATGAGCCGGACCCCAGCAAACGCAGCCAAGAAGAAGCCTCCGAAATTTGGCGAGGAGACCCGCGAGATCCTGGCCGAGATCGGGTATGGCCCGGAGGAAATCGACGCGATGATCGCCGCGGGCGCCGCCCTGGATGGGCAAAAGACATGACCCCGAACACGGCCCTTGGGCTGGGATTCACCCCGTATGGCAAGCGTATGGCACCTGTATGGCATCTGTACCGCAAGCGTATGGCTCGCGTATGGCAGGCGTATGTACAAGAAGTCGACCTTGTGAGCCGCGCTGATGTTCGCCGGATTTAACGACACCTTCATCGATACCAGCGATGCTCGGATCAGGGTGCGTCATGGCGGCGATGGACCGCCGATCCTGCTGCTGCATGGCAACCCCCAAACCTCGGCGATGTGGCGGCACGTGGCGCCTGCGCTGGCAGACCGGTTCACGTGTGTGTGCCCGGACCTGCGTGGTTATGGCTTTTCGTCGAAACCACCGGCGGGCGAGAACCATGTGAATTATTCGAAGCGGGCCATGGCGCGGGACATGGTCGAAGTGATGGAGGCATTGGGTCACACGCGGTTTCATCTCTGCGGGCACGATCGCGGGGGCCGGGTGGCGCACCGGCTGGCCTATGATCATGCCGACCGGGTGACGCGGCTCGCGGTTCTGGACATCGCACCGACGAGAGAGATGTATCGCGACACGACCGTAGATCTGGCCAAAGCGTACTGGCACTGGTTCTTCATGATCCTGCCGCACCCGATGCCAGAGGACATGATGGCGGCGGACCCCGACCGGTTCTGGCTGGCGAAATGCGGACGGCAAACCGGCGACACCGGTGTCTTTGACGAGGCGTTGGAGGAATACCTCACGGCCTTCCGCGACCCTGAAACGATCCGAGGCAGTTGCGAGGATTACCGGGCGGCTGCGACCATCGACATCGAGCACGACGATGCCGAGACCCACAAACTGCCCATGCCAGTGCTGTGTCTCTGGGGGGCACAGGGCACAATCGAGAAGTGCTTTGACCCGCTCGCGCTCTGGCGCGAAAGGGCGGAGGACGTGCGAGGACACGCCCTGCCCTGCGCGCATTATATGCCCGAGGAAGTCCCGGACGAGATCACAGCAGAACTTGCCGCGTTCTTCACCTGACGCCTAAGCCCCGACAAACACCCAAGCCAAAACGGCGAAGATGGCCATTACAATCAACGAGTAGACCCCGTTCCAGCCCCAGGTCAGCCGGGTCGAGGGAATGCCGGTCGCGCCCGCAACCAGCAATGCTCCGGTCGCGTTCGGTGCGGCTGTGATACTGAGCGCCCAACCCGCCGCAAGACCGATTGCGATATACTCAGGCGCCGCGGGCAACACCGGCAGGGCTGAAATCACGGCGCCGAGAAACACCACCATCATCATCGGACTAAGTGCGATCTGGCCGGCGAGATTGATGACGATGGGCAAGGCTGCAACGATCAGCCAGGCCGGGACATGCGCGGTTTCGAGCCAGAGGGCAATGGTCTCAATCGGGGCAAGGCGGGCGGCAACAATCCCGATGAACCCGGCAGCCCCGAGAATGTAGGCATCCTTGGCCATGTTCGGAATCGAAGTGCCGACGATCTGCCCAAAGCGCGGCAAGGCTCCGTCGGGCAACACCGGATCGGAGCCCCGCGCCTGCCGGATCACCCAGCCGATCAACAAGAGCGGGGCGATGCTCATCAGGGCCGAGGGCAGGTTGAGACCGGTCAGCCCCTGCACGATCAACGCTCCGAGGATCAGAACAGCATAGACGATGAGGAGATCCATGGCCGCGCGGTGCGGAAAGGCACCGTCCTGATCCATCACCATGCGTGGCGCGCCCCAGCGCAGGCGATCCTCCGTCCAGCCAATACCCAGAACGATGACGCTGAGCGATAGTCCGATCAGAATCGCCTTGGTCGGATCGAGCCCGGGCACCGCGTCGAGAATGATCACTTGTGTCAGGGTCGTCGGCGCCCAGCAGACCACAAAGGCAAAGCCGCGGATCAGCGCGGAGAGCTGGCGCCGCTCGCGGATCTTGGCGCGGCGCTCGTCCTCGGGCGTTGTTATGGGATCGGCCCGAACGCCGCGTTGGATCAGCGGGCTGAGCAGACTGACCGCACCGAAATTCATCAGGATGCCGGCGAGGTGCCCCCCGAGCCAGTTTGCCACGAACCGCTTGCCGGGCGAGCGGCGGGTCATCCACGCTCCGACCTCGAGGACCGAGCGCGATGTGACCGCGGCTTCGCGCAGGAGCATCATCAGGAAGATGAACGCCGCGAAATAGGCCGCTTGCCCCAACGCAAAGCCGAGATGGCCCAGACCGCCCGGCACCTGCCACAGCCCGAAAGCGAGCGCAGAGGCAAGCACCAGCAACGCCCATTCCCTCAACTGAAAGCGCGGGATGACGACGATCAGCAACGCGAGCGCGAGCACCCGTGCGGGCGTCTCAGCCAGCGTGAGCCCAACGACCCGATCCGCCAGAACGCACAAAGCCAGTGCCAGTACGATCACGGGAACGATCCGGTCCATGATGGGGGTGGGCCTGCTCGGCATTGCGGCTCGCGTGGCAATCGGGAAGGATATCCCTCCTTAGCGGGTGGGGCGCCGGGCCGCCAGAGCGCGCGTGATCAGGAGGGGGATATGCAGTCGGATCTGCCGCTGACAGGCAAGCTGGTGCTGGATCTCAGTCAGGGCATCGCAGCGCCCTATTGCGGGCGGCTGCTGGCCGAGCATGGTGCGCGAGTGATCAAGGTCGAGCCGCCGGGGGGCGACTGGGTGCGCCAGATCGGCGACGGGCCCGGCGGGCAGTCCGTGAACTTCCTCTACTACAGTCTCGGCAAGGAGAGCGTGACGCTCGATCTGAAGACGCCCGAGGGCGTGGCGACGGCGCTGCGCATTGCGGCACGGGCCGATATTCTGCTGGAAAGCGCCCGGCCCGGTGTGATGGACCGGCTGGGTCTTGGTTTTGACGCGGTTCGTGCGGTGAGCCCCCAGATCCAGTATCTGTCTGTCTCGGGCTATGGCCAGACCGGGCCACGCGCCGCCGATCCGATGACGGACACGGTGGCACAAGCCTGGACCGGCATGATGTCGGTCAATCACGGGATGGACGGGGTTCCACACAAGATCCAGACGACGATCGTTGATGCGATCACCGGGCTTTACGCGTTTCAATGCTTGAGCATGGCCTTGATGAGCGGGGATGGCAGGGCGCGCCATCTCGATGTTTCGTTGATGCAGGCGGCTGCGGCCATCATGGGGCCGAAGGTGATGGAGTTCGCCCATCACGGGTTCACGCCGGAAAGCCCAAACGCGCCGGCGGGCAGCTACCGGACCCGCGATGGCTGGATCGCGATCACGCTGGTGCGCGAGAGCCATTTCACAGCGATTGCCGAGGCCATTGGCAAGCCGGATCTTGCAAGGGATCCGCGGTTCCTGACCTTTGCGGACCGGTTGGCCAACCTTGAGGCGCTCAAAGCGATCCTGACGACGGCGACGGAGGCGAGAACCACTGCGGAGTGGATACCGATCCTGACGGAGCACGGTGTCCTCGCCAGTCCGATCAACGATTTCGGCGACTGGATGGCGGAGCCTCAGGTCTTCGCGACCGATGGTGCTGCCAATATCGATGTCGGCGGTAATGAGATGTCGCCGGTGCCCCGCACACCTGGGCGGGTCCCGTTCGATCGCCCTGCCCCGGCGCCGGGCGCCGACACCGCGCGCGTGCTGGCCGAGTTTGCTCCGGACCGCGACTGATCAGGCGGACAACGACGCAAGCCGGTGGCGCACGAAGCCGCCCGCGCCAAACACCGCCAGAGCCGAGAGCAGCATCAACCCGGTGGGACCGATTGGCACCGTGGAAACCTGGGTTGGGGAGAACCGCAGCACTTCGAGCCCCTGACTGAGGAGCCCGCCGCAACCGGGCATGTAGGGGATACAGGTGCCGACTTTTGTTGCGACAACATACAGCTCGAGCATCCCGACAGGGCCGGTTGACGGATCTCCGGGGGTCACCGCAATCGGCGCAACAAGGCTGAGATCGCTCACAGGGCGATAACCCGTGACCTCGACCACATCGCCGAGAACCTGCCGGACGGAGCGGGAGAAAATCTCGGCGTCAATCATTTCCTCGGCGGTGAGCATCGCGTCACCGTTGAAGTCTTCGAAATACGCCCTGCCAAGGATCTGATCGGTTTCGAACTTTGCCGCATAGGTCGCCGCTCGGGCCTCGCTCGCGCCGAACAGGCCGACCGACATGAGCAGAATGAACTTCCAGAACATACCCTTCCTCCGATTATTTGCGGCAAGGGTCGCGCTCTGGTTGAGGCCGGTCAACCGAAAGACTGTTCCGATATGGGATATCTGTTCCGATTTGGGCCGATGGTGAAGGATCTGTTAACTGCTAACCAACCTGACGCCGTTTATCTGAAAGGCCCTAACGATGTCCGAGACCATTGATCCGCTGTCCTATCGGTTCTGCGAGCCGCGCTTCTTCGACGATTTCGCAGTGGGCGAGCGATTCTACCTGCCGAGCCGCACGATGACCGAGGCGCTGTTCTCGGCGTTTCAACTGGCCTCCGGCGACAACCATCCCATCCATTACGACCGGCATTACTGTGCGGCCGAGGGCCATCGCGACCTGCTCGCCCATGGGTATCAGGTGCTGATCCAGTGCTGCATCGGCGCAGGCGTCCTGCCACAGATGATGGGCTCGAGCCTGATCGGCTTCATCGAACAGTCGTCACGGTTCCTGAAGGGCGTCTACTGCGGGGACACGCTTTACCCCTCGGTCGTAATCACGGACATGAAACCGCAGAACACGACCGGCGTCATGACGGTCGCGATCACAGTGCATAATCAGGATGGCGATCTGGTGCTGGAAGGCGACCAGAAATACTTGATCCGCAAACGGGCCTGAAGCTCGCCATTGGGTGAGGCCGCGCGGGGAACTCCCACGCGGCCCGTTTTTCATCAGCCCAACCCTTCGGGCGAGAACATCACCCCTCGATGGTCGCAACGAAAACGCGGCCTTCGCCCTTGTCCCGGGTCGACTTGACCTGGTTCCCGGCGATTTCCATCAACTGGCAATCGCTGGGTTTGCGCTCAAGCGTCGGGATCTCCCGACACCAGAAGCCGTCGACCCATTGCCAGGTCCCGGTGATGCCACCGTTGAATGTGCCAACGAGCGTGCCGTCTGAGTTGATGGTGAACGTGTCCCCCGCGACGGTCATTTTCCGGTCGACGATCTGCGTCAGCAGGATCTCCTCAGTGACACGGGTGAAGGGCACTTCAGGTTCCTGAGCGCAGGCCGCGAGGCCAAGGATCAATGCAGACAGGATCGAAGTTTTGGCGAGAAATCGCTTCATGGGAAAAATCCTCCGTTCAAAAATGTAGTGAGGTACGGATACATCGTTTGGCCCGGTGGCGCATAACCCAAACGGGGGACGGCGAATTACCCGGTGGGCGATGGGGCACCCCTTGCAAGGGCCGCGCAAACGGGGGACAACGCCGTGAAAAGGACAGAGGAGCCCGCCATGCCAGACCCCGCCACAGATGCCGTGCGCTATGAGACCGAGGGCGAAATCGCCGTCGTGACCGTGGCCTCTCCGCCGGTGAATGCGCTAAGCCACGCGGTGCGCCAAGGCATCTCGGACGGGGTGGCCAAGGGTGTGGCGGACGATGCCGTGCGCGCCATCGTGCTGGTCTGCGACGGGCGCACGTTCATCGCGGGCGCTGATATCACCGAGTTCGGCAAACCTCCGAAGGACCCACATCTGCGTGCGGTGCACGAGGAGATGGAGGACTGTCCCAAGCCGCTGGTCGCGGGCATCCATGGCACGGCGCTGGGCGGCGGGCTGGAGACGGCGCTGGCCTGTCACTACCGGGTGGCGGTGCCCTCGGCGCGGGTCGGATTGCCGGAGGTCAAGCTGGGCATCCTGCCCGGTGCAGGCGGCACGCAGCGTTTGCCCCGGCTGATCGGGATCGAGAAGGCCATCGAAGCGATCTGCACGGGAGACATGATCAAGGCGGGGGATGCCGAGGCGCTGGGCATTGTCGACAAGGTGGTCGAGGGCGATCTGCGGGCAGAGACGATTGCCTTTACCAAAGAACTTCTGGCCGGGAACGCGGAGCTTGTGAAAGTGCGCGACCGGGCGGACAAGATCGCGGGCAGCGATGCGGGTGTGTTTGACGCGGCGCGGGCGTTCTGGGCCAAGAAGAAACGCGGCTTCATGGCGCCGCAAAACTGCATCTCGGCCATTCAGGCGGCGGTCGAGCTGCCATTCGACGACGGCATGGCGCGCGAGCGGGAGCTCTTTCAGGAGCTGATGGAGAGCGATCAGTCGGCGGCGCAACGGCATTTCTTCTTTGCCGAGCGCCAGGCCAACAAGATCCCCGATGTGCCCAAGGACACGCCCGTGCGCGAGATTGCGTCAGCGGCCATTCTGGGCGCCGGGACCATGGGCGGCGGCATCGCGATGAACTTCGCCAATGCGGGCATTCCGACGGTGATTGTCGAGCAGAACGAGGCAGCGCTGGAGCGCGGTCTCGGGATCATCCGTAAGAACTATGAGAACACGGCCAAGAAAGGTCGCCTGACCGACGCACAGGTCGAGGAGAGGATGGCGTGCCTTTCCGGTTCGCTGTCGCTGGACGATGTCGCCAGCGCCGATATCGTCATCGAGGCCGTGTTCGAGAACATGGAGATCAAGCGCGAGATCTTCACCAAGCTCGATGCGATCTGCAAGCCGGGCGCGATCCTTGCGACCAACACCTCGACGCTGGACATCGACGCGATTGCCGCGGTGACCAAGCGGCCCGAGGACGTGATCGGGCTGCATTTCTTCTCGCCCGCCAATGTCATGAAGCTGCTCGAGGAAGTGCGCGGCGAGAAGACCTCGGCGGAGGTCATCGCAACCTGCATGGGGCTCGCCAAACGCATCGGCAAGGTGCCGGTGCTGGTCGGCGTCTGCCACGGATTTGTCGGCAACCGGATGCTGCATTCCTATTTCAATCAGGCGTTCTCGCTCCTCTACGAAGGCTGCCAGCCCGAAGATGTGGACGGCGCCCTGTTCGACTTTGGAATGGCCATGGGCCCGTTCGCGATGTCGGATCTGGCCGGGCTGGACGTGAGCTGGCGTATTCGCCAGGAGACCGGGCAGAAGAGCCCGATTGCCGACCGGCTCTGCGAGATGGGGCGGTTCGGACAGAAAACGCTGGCGGGCTATTACCGCTATGACGAAGGTTCGCGCAAACCGATCCCCGATCCGGTCGTTGCAGAGATCGTCGAGGAAGAGGGCCTGCGCAAGCACAACCAGCGCCGGACCATCGGCAAGGACGAGATCGTCGAGCGCACCATGCTGGCGCTGGTCAACGAAGGCGCGAAGATCCTCGAGGAAGGCATCGCGCTGCGCGCCTCCGACATCGACGTCGTCTATGTCTACGGCTACGCCTTCCCCGTCTATCGCGGTGGGCCGATGTTCTGGGCCGACCTGATGGGCCTGCCGACCGTTTTGGAAAAGATCAAGGGCTTCCACGAAGCAGGCCACGGCGATGTCTGGAGCCCTGCCCCCCTGATCGAACGTCTGGTCGCAGAGGGCAAATCCTTCGCCGACTACGACAAGGGATGAGCACCCGCGATCTGACGGGCAAGCTGGTCTGGATCACCGGCGGCGGCACCGGCATCGGGGCGGCTGCCGCCCGCAGGCTCTCGCGCGCCGGATGCAAGGTGGTGGTGTCGGGCCGCCGGGCCGAGGTTCTGGAAGCAATGGCGGACGAGATGGGCGCAGCAGTCGAAGTGCTGGACGTCTCCGACCGTGCCGCCGTTGCCGAGACCGGGGCGCGCATCCAACGGGATCATGGCGAAGTCGATATTCTGGTCAACAATGCCGGGATCAACGTGCCCCGGCGCCATTGGCCGGATGTTTCCCAAGACGATTGGGAGGATGTTTTCCGCATCAATGTCGACGGGCTCTTTTACTGTACCCAGGCGGTGCTGCCTGCCATGCGGGCGCGCAAGGAGGGGCTGATCATCAACATCTCGTCCTGGGCGGGGGCACGGGTAAGTTTTCTGACGGGACCGGCCTATACCGCTGCCAAGCACGCGGTGAATGCGCTGACCGAGAACCTGAACATGGAAGAAGGGATCAACGGCATCCGGGCAACCGCGATCTGTCCCGGAGAAGTCTCGACCGACATCATGGACCGCCGGCCCGTGCCGATCCCGGCTGAGGACCGCGCCCGTATGGTCCAACCGGCAGATATGGGTGAGACGATCCACTATGTCGCGGCGATGCCTGACCATGTGTGTATTAATGAGCTGATCATCAGCCCGACCTGGAATCGCGGATATGTCCGCTATCACCAGACCAGCGGGCCGGAATAACAATCTCCCGACAAGGAGCATCGAGATATGCGCGCATTGCTTTGCAAGGAACACGGGCTGCCTGATACGCTGGTGGTCGAAGACATTGCGGTGCCCGATCCGGGTGCCGGTCAGGTGCGCATCACGGTGCATGCGGCGGGGGTGAACTTCCCCGATTTCCTGATCATTCAGGACAAGTACCAGTTCAAGCCGGATCTGCCCTTTGCGCCCGGAGGCGAGTTGGCGGGGGTAGTTTCGGCCGTTGGGGACGGCGTGAGCGATTTTGCAGTCGGTGACCGGGTCATGGCCTCAACCATCTCGGGCGCCTTTGCCGAAGAGGTCGTCGCGGACGCGGAAAAGACCATGAAGATCCGCGACGA
>CAYYZH010000092.1:7434-15760 GCA_964475765.1 uncultured Limibaculum sp. | reverse complement strand
GAAATCATGCGGAAAACTGTAAATACAGGCGACGGCATTTTCAGGGGGCGCGGCACATGCAGATGACTTCTCGCTCGCTTCAATTTGTAGCTAATGGGAACGCGCGCAAATCTCAGGTTGAACGGCAAGTTTTTATGTGGACCGTACATGAAAATGGCTCTGCCAGATCCGCCGAGACTGCAGCGACATCGAGAATCACCGCCTCGAACTCAAACTGCCTGTTGGCTGGCATTACAAATCAGGCGAAGATGAAGACTCCAGCACCGAGGTCATCTACTTCCGTCGTCGTGCCAAACCGGTTTGAAATTACACCTTCATCATTCGAATTCAGATCCACAATGCGGATGTTGCCGTTAGACTGTTTGAAGATATCAAGTTCAGCAAAACTCTGAGTGCCCCAGGCCCGCAGGTCGATCTGGTCAAGACCGACCTCAAAGTCTCGAATTGCATCGGTGGCGTCACTGCCGAACACAAACTGGTCCCGTCCTCCCGACCCAACATAATAGTCACCGCCTCGACCACCATCGAGTACATCATCTCCACTGCGTCCAACCAGCAGGTCGCGCTTGTTGCCGCCCGTCAGGTAAAGATTTTGCTTTGGCGCAAAGATAAAGTCCCCGGCATCGATCTCACCCGGTTCGATACGTACATCGAACCGATTCGACAGAATGACACGGTCTTCTGTGATGAGATCGAGAACGCGGACATTGCCGTTGCGTTGAGTGATGATTTCCAGTTCATTGAAATCGTGCGTACCCCAACTGGTCAGATCCAGCTTGTCGACATTCACCTGGAAATCACGCACCACATCCTTTCGGTCGGTCCCAATCACGAACCGGTCCGAGCCTCCACCGCCGACATAGGTATCCAGCTCCAATCCACCATTCAGGACATCATCGCCGCTGCGTCCAAACAGAAAATCACGGCCCGACGTTCCAGTGATCTGCTGGCCACCTTTCGACGCAAAGACAAAGTCGCTGGCGTCCAGATCACTGGGCGCGTTTTTTTCATCGAACCGGTTCGACAGAACGGCAACGTCCTCGGAGATCGTATCCACGATCCGTAGGTTGCCATTGTCCTGGATGAATACCCGCAACTCGCCGAAGTTCTGGGTGCCCCACTCCGACAGATCCAGCCGGTCGATGCCGTTCTGGAAGTCCTGCACGACATCCTTGGCATCTGCGCCAAAGACAAAGCGGTCCGCGCCTTCACCTCCGATATAGGTATCTGCGCCCGTGCCACCATCCAGCGCGTCATTGCCGGTCCCGCCGCGCAGGAGGTCACGCCCTGTGCCGCCATAAAGCGCGTCGTCTCCTCCGACACCATCCAGCGTATCACGCCCGCCAAGCCCGTAGATCTCATCGTCACAGTTTCCACCGACAAGATGTTCTGCGGCCGCGGTACCGACCGGGCTCTCTATGACGCCCGAAAACGGATAGGTCGTTACAACTTGCCAGGCGAGGTCCTGGAGATATTCGGCGAGCACCTCCGAAGGCGCATCATAGTTACCGCCAAACCTGTTCTGAAGTTGGGCGGGTACATTACCGGGATGCTCGCCATAGATCGTTGCATATTCGACAAGCGCCACGAAGTAGTGCCCGATATCGTTCGGATGGATATCGTCGGAGAAGAACTGTGCGATGTTAGTGATGCCTGGCACTTTGCCCGCTTCAATCTTGAGGAAAAGCGCGCGAAAAGCCTGTCCAGCTGGGATCAACAGCATCTCGGGTGCACCGTCTGGACGCTGAGCGTTCACTTCGGCAAGGACGCCCTCCCAGACTGTTCGGTCCTGTTCGATCCTTTCAGTCCACGGTATGAAGTCGCGGGCTCCGCCGCTCTTGAAAGGGATATCAGCGGCGAGCTCTGTCCCGCTCCAAGTGCTATGCCATGTCTCCAAAAGATAAACGTTGGTGCCCGGATTGTTCTCAATCGCGAGGTTGTAATAGTTCGACGCGTAGAGACTTGTATTGTTGAACCTGAAGTTCGCGTTCAGCGGGATGCCTTCGGTCACAACAAGCGCTTCAACCGCGCCCGTCTCAAGCAGAGTGCGTGCGTTGATTTGGGCACTGTCCCCGTTGTCCCAATTGAAACGCAGCGGCGCACCGTTGATAATTTGCGCCTGAGCTGAACCGGACGCACCAGCGTCTGCGATGATGTCGCCAAGCATCTGGGGCTGATGGCCACCGACCAGACTGTGGCCGACAAATAGGATATCCTCGTCCAAGGACGTGTGTACTACTCCGCACATAGTGACTTCGCACTCCTACGCACCACGCGGCCGTTACACAGCGAGAACTTGCAAGAACTGATTCAAGAGAAGTCAACCACAACGTGTAATCGCGCTACCATCCCCCGTATACAGCGTAGACCTTCAGATTCTGATTGCAATACCTGAAATTCAATAATCATAATGCACAAAGTATATATATAGAAAGATCTATAAATATACTACTGAATTTGATTATATTATTTTGATCTTGAAATAAAAGTTTTTCCGTTTTGCAAATATACTCTACTTTAAGTGGCGCTCACCTTTCTAAGATCGACCAGAGAATGTTCTGGCGCTCTGACAAGATTCGAAAAAACTTGGAATATTGGAGAGTGCGCCGACTACCCATCGCCAGAGAAGTTGGGCCAAAGAGCAGCCTGATCTGCAAGAGCATTTGGTTCATCTGATTGGCTTGACTATGCGGCGGATTTGCAGTCGATCAAGCGTCTGGTTTCATGCACCAACTATTCGGGTGGACCACCCAATGGGGTCTCTCCAATCGGCGGGCGCGATGCTTGGGCCGGCGTGTTTTTGGCAATGGTAACACTCAAGCGACCAACACAGATGCAAACATTGTACTCGGCCGACTTGATACATCGCTGGTGGGTGGCAAACTCAAGCTGGATGCTTCGTTTGCGGAGAGCCCCGTTGCAGACACAGTCACCAATCCATCCGGCATTTCGAACGCCGAGGCGGCACATTCTGTCATTCAGATTGCCAATGCCAACATGTCTGACGCCGCGCGCCTGATCTCAATCAGTCGAGGTTTCGATCCCCGCGATTTTGCGCTGGTAGCGTTCGCGGGTGCCGGTGCACTGCACGGTGTAGAGGTTGCGAGAGAGCTGGCTTTTCCAACTGTGATCGTGCCGCCAAACCCGGACTTGACGTCGGCCTTGGACTGTCTTCTTGTCGATATTCAACATGACTTTTCGGAAAGTTATCCAGCTGCCGTTGCTGGTGCGGACACTGCCGATGTCGAAGCCGCCTTCGCCCGGCTCGAGAAGGACGCACTGGAGCGGCTCGCACACGAAGGCGTTGCGCCAGAGAATATCCTGCTGCAACGGACAATCGACATGATGTACCAAGGGCCGTGGCGGTCGCTGGCAGTGTCGGTTCCGTCGCCGCTCAAGGATATGGACGCGCTGGTCGAAAGTTTCCACCAAGAACATCTGCGGGCATACAACTTCCGCCGGGATGAAACCCCGGCTGGGTCCGCCACGGAGATAGACAACCACCTGAATATCATCATCCAAGTTGAGGGCTAAACCATGGTCAAAGACACACTTGATCCCGTGACCTTCAGGGTTCTGTAGAATCCCCTTATCACCTCGGTCGACCAGATGATCATGCAGGTGCTCCGAAGGTGTTATTCCTTCGTGATCTTCAACCGCGATTTTCCAGTGCCCTGCACGATGCGGATGGGAACTGCGTCGCCCAAGGCAACGAAGACATCGCCATTCACGTCGGCACACTTCACTTCACCTGCAAAGCGGTCATTGAGAAGTTCAAGGGCCAGATGAAACCTGGCGATGTTTACGCTATCAATTGCCCGTATATTGGTGGCACGCACTTCTCTGACGTAAGGCTTGTTCGTCCGATTTTCTTGGAGGGACGTGTGGTGGCCTATGCCCAGTCCAATGGGCATTGGTCGGATGTGGGTGGTTCGGTGCCCGGCTCATTCGACGTGCTGGCACGCGAGATGATCAAGGAAGGCTTGCGCATCACCCCGGTTCGGCTCTGGTCCGCTGGCGAGTTCTGTGGCGATGCTGCGGACATGATCGCCTCGAACTGCCGCGATCCGGGGTCCATCATCGCCGACATGCAAGCCCAGGCCGTCGCGACCAAGGTGTGTGAGCGGTAAATTCTGCGTCTGGTGGAGAAGTACGGACTAGCCACCGTCGAGGCAGGCATGGCCGAGGTGCAAGATTATGTCGAACGCGCCGTTCGTCAGCGCCTGGCCGCCATCCCTGATGGCACTTGGAGTACCCAGGACTGGATCGATCAAGACCCGGCGGGGGAAGAGGGGCTAATCCCGGTCAAGGTCAAGATGACCATCAAAGAGGGCAAAGTATATTACGACTTCGCAGGCAGTCATGGCACCATTGCATCGATTAACAATTCGGCGGAAGGGGCCGCTTTCTCGGCGGTGTCTGCGGGCATGAAAAGGTTCTTCCCTGACCTGCCGCTGAATTCGGGTTTCTACCGGGCGTTTGAGATCGAAGCCCCTGAAGGTTCGATCGTGGATGCCAAGTGGCCGGTGGCGGTAACCGTATTCCTCATGCCGTTCGAGAAGATCATGAACGGCATTTACGAGATGTGGTCAGACATCATGCCGGAGCGCGCAATCGCTTTCGCCTTCAACCTAGAATATCTGCTGGCGGGCGGAATGGACACGCGCGGCGGCGGTGAAAACGTGTTCATGTTCTATGACTGGCTGCCCGGCGGTTGGGACGGGCGCAATGGCAAAGACGGTTCGAACACGACAACGGCCTGCTTTGGCACCGGTTTGCAAACTCAGCCTGTCGAGGGCCAGGAACGTGCTATCCCGGTCGTCGTGACAGAGTTCGAGATCCAACAGGACAGCCCGGGCCCCGGCAAGTGGCGCGGCGGCGCGGGTGTGCGAAAGACGTCGATCTAGTTGGAATGCGATAAGTCCGTGCTCTCCTATGTTTGCGATCGCGAGCGTGCGATTGTCTGGGGCCTCAAAGGCGGTCTGCCGTCCATGCCCCACGGCCTTCACCTCGTCCGCAAGGGGCAAGAACGCGAGGATTGGATAGGTTCGATCTTCTCGGATGAACCAATCTTCACGGGCGATGTCTTTTCTCGCCCTACAGCTGGTGAGGGAGGTTATGGCGATCCGCTGGAACGCGATCCCGAAGCGGTCTTGGAAGATGTGATCGACGAATGGGTCTTGGTCGAGCGCACAGCCAAGGACTGTGGCGTCGTTATCAGCCCCGTCGATCCAGAAATCTGCGAATACGAAATCGACATGGCTGCCACCGAAGCCGCGCGTGCCGAAATCAGAACGGCGCGTGCCGGATGGTTTGCGGCTGAATCCGAGAGCATCGCCCAAGAATACCGCAACGGCATAGTCGACAAGTATGACGCGGTCCGTCGCCACGCGGTCATTCTGGACTGGGACACCGGCGAATTGTTGCCGAAATCAACGGCCCAGTTCTGCGAGATGTTCAAGGTTCGAACAGTCGACGGTTGGACCTGATCAGAAACCTTCACAGTACTTCAGTTGCCCGACGGTGACGACGGGCAATGAGACCTCCGTCAAGAGTCCAGGGCACGCGAGTCCAGTCCTGCCCCCGGCAGATCAGCCCAGCAAGTACGCATCCCGATACTTCCAGAACGTTTCCTTTCAGCTCCATTTCGGAGGCATAGGATTCTTCATCGTCGGGTGCCCAGATTGTTCCGTTTGACCAGGTGTTGTTGCCGTCCGGTTCCATATCCTTGATCATGACTTTACCGCGTAACTCGACGGCTCGGGCTTCATTCACCGCGGACGGATTGTCGTTGAAGGCGTCCACTATGGTTCCGCAGAGCTTTGCAGCATCATTTGCGCAGGGGGCGATAGCGACGTGGATGTATCCGCCGTCCTCGGCCTTTTAGCTTTTCCACGTACCGATGGCGTCGGCAGCGAATGTCGGTGTTGTGAACAGGGCGACGGCTGCAATGAATTTCAAACGTGTCATTGCGTTTCCTTTCGGTCTGAGGACGGTGCTGCGGCACTTGGATCACTCAATATCGCTATGGTTGCGCCTGTGTCCGTGCCATTCGGCGCGTCACGAAAGCGATCCACGGCACGAAAATCACGATGAACAGGATCTCGATGACCATAGCGCCAATCATTGGCGGATCAGGCCATCCGACTTGCGAGACAGAATAGAGCCGCGCCAGCCCCGCAAGACACATGACACCAAATACGATCAGAGCAATCGGCATCGCGCTATCCAGGTTTCGCGCCATCCAGATCGATAAGAAGAACGGTGCGGTGAACCAGATTGCATAGAATCGCAGCTGGTTATCAGCATTCGCGGTGTTTGGCGCCTGGGGCAGCCACGGGGCAGAAGCTCCAACCAGGAAGTTGGAAATGCCAAGAACCAAAGGAATGGTTCCGGCAATAACGAGCGCGATCTGAAGGGACCTAACCATAGGATGATTCCTTTTCACTTGCATAATGCAAGTTATATGTTCACTTGCGACATGCAAGTGAAATTTGTATCACGTTCATATGGCGCCTAGGTCACCCTGTCCCATCCATGGCTTGCTCGAGATCGTTGGCGACCGATGGACGCTTTTGATCCTGCGGGACCTGATGTTCAGGGGAAAAAACCGGTACAGCGAGTTTCAGGCCTCGTCCGAGGGGATAGCCACAAACATCCTGAGCGTACGGCTCTCAATGCTGGAGACTGAAGGCATTGTCCGCAAGCTGCCGGACCCAAAAGATGGGCGTCGCCAGATCTACCGGCTGACCGAGCGTGGGATCTCACTTGCGCCGGTTCTGGTTGAAATGACCGTTTGGGGCGAGAACAATTTGCCTGACACCAACATTGTCCCCGGTCTTCAGGAGCAACTAAAAACCGATCGTGACGGTGCTCTCGACCGGTTGATGCAGGACCTCAGACGCCAAGGGGCCGACCAGAACGTCTGACGACATGCGCGGCGCATATCGTTCGTCCTCTGAACCAACGGATATGGACCCGGATACGCCGTGCTCTCACACAACGGCTTTTGCATTCAGGCAGGGTTCTCCACTCTTGGCCAGTAGTCTTCCTGAAACTTCTCGTAAGGGATTGTCGCAAAATCTGGTGGGATTGCACCCGGTCCGGAGATGTACTCAATCCGTGAGGCGATTGGCGCAAAACCTGCGTAGAAATGCTGCGAAGACTTCACCACGATGCCTTTATAGCTTGATGGATCGACCCCGAGTTGGGTCATGCTGTCGGGGTGAAAGACCTGGGTCCGCTTCGTGGTCAGGATCAGGTCGATGTCTCCAGACGTGACCCATGCAACGGTTCCCATCGGCATCCGCGCATCCCCGAAAGTTTGTTCGGCGTCTTCCAAGATGCGTTTGACGACGACTTTGAGGTCGACCGGATCGCCCGAGCTCGGTCCACACTTGCCACCGATCCGAAGGTTTATCGTTGCGCCTTCTCCAGCCTCTTCACAAAACCTGACGGCAACCGGATCCCAGTAGTGGCATGTCATCAACCCAGACATCCCCCGTTCCAAGGCTGCTCTGAGAACAAAGGTGGAGTCCGATGGTGCGCCACCGCCTGCATTATCCGCGACGTCGGCGACGACTACGGGACCCGGGCCCGCTTCTATCAGATCCAGCGCCTGATCGGTCGACAGCATTTCCTGATTGGTTTCATGGCGCACTGCCCAAAGCCGATCAGCGAAGACTCTGGCCGTCTCTGCCGCTGCAGTCAGGTTCCCGTTGGACACGACGACCATTTTGGAGCTGGTATGTTCGACGTCCTGCCACGGGAAGCCGTGGGCGAAGGACACCGAAAGGATATCGCCCTGGCCCTCGGCGGCTTGCATCTCGGAAACGATGGTTTTCATCGGCTCGAACGGTGTCCGCCACTTGCTGATCATCCTGCAGTTATGGACGGCCATAACCGGGTCGATTTCACCGGTGTGCGCGCGGTGGCATATATCGAACAGCTCCTCTGCTCGAGGGCCGACATCAGTGTGTGGGTATTCTTTAAACAGGACCAGTACGTCGGCCGCTTCAGTCATTTGCGGTGTGATTGAGCAGTGCAGGTCCAACTCGGCTCCAAGCACGACGTCTGGTCCGACAATCTTCCGCACATGAGCCAGAAAGTCGCCTTCGCAATCGTCGTACCCTTCGGCCGTCATCGCGCCGTGTAAGGACAATAACACGATATCGACCGGAAGCGCGGCCTTCAGGTCCGCAAGGACCGTATCTCGCAGGCCCTCATACACCGACCTGATGGTCACCCCAGCGGGTTGGGCAAAGGCGGCGATGGATTCGATCACTTCACCTTGCATCTCCTCGGTCTTCTTGCGCCAGACATGCAG
>CAYYZH010000092.1:0-7334 GCA_964475765.1 uncultured Limibaculum sp. | reverse complement strand
TGGATTCGATCACTTCACCTTGCATCTCCTCGGTCTTCTTGCGCCAGACATGCAGAGGCAGAGAGAACGTATTGGGGGCATGCTGCGTCGCGTCCCGCTCGTAGTACATGGAGTCGCGAAAGGTCTGCATGCCTGTGGGCATAGAGGAAAAAGAGTTTGTCTCCGTGCCTAAGCAGGCAATGAACGTCCTCATGAAGAGCCCCTTTTCGCGCTTGATTGTCAGACAGCTTCGACTTCCTGCTCCGCGTAAAGATGGCATTCGGTCATATGCCCGCCTTCGTGATGCGATGCCGGCGCACGTTTCGTGCAAATATCCAAGCAGGCGGCACAACGCGGATGGAACGCGCAGCCCGAAGGCGGATCAATCGGGTTGGGGAATACCGCGCCTAGATGAGTGTCCGGCACGCCGAGCCTCGGATCGGGGGTCAGCACCGAGCCGAGCAGCGCCTTGGTATAGGGATGGCGGGGGTCGCGGAAGAGGGTCTCCGCATCCGTTTCCTCGACGATGCGCCCGAGATACATCACGGCAACCCGATCGGCCATGTGCTCGACCACCGCGAGGTTGTGGCTGATCAGAAGGTAGGTCAGTCCGAGTTCCTGGCGCAGATCCTGAAGCAGATTGAGGATTTGTGACTGCACCGAGACGTCGAGCGCCGAGGTTGGTTCATCGCAGATCACGACCTCCGGTTTCATGATCAACGCCCGGGCGATCGCAACGCGTTGACGCTGGCCCCCTGAGAGCTGCGACGGGTATGACTGTGCGACCCGGCGAGGTAACCCCACCAGATCCAGCATGTCGTGTACCTTGCGATCCCAGTCGGACGGATCGCCGACATTGTGGATGCGCAGTGGCAACGATACGATGGAGTGGATCGACTTGGTTGGGTTCAAAGACGAGTAGGGATCCTGAAAGATCGGTTGAATGCGCCGAGCGATGTCCTTGCGCTCAAAGCTTGCTGCATCTTCACCGGAGTACCGGACGCTGCCGGATGTCGGGCGTTGCAGGCCCAGCAGAATGTTGGCCAGTGTCGACTTCCCGCATCCGGACTCGCCGACCAGCCCCACGACCTGGCCTTTCGGGATCTGTAGCGACACGCCATTGACAGCGCGCAGCGCCTTTGTGCCCTTCATGAAGCCCTGACTGACCTGAAAGACGCAGGAGACGTCGACTGTTTCAAGCGCTGCGGCGGTCATGCGATCTCCTGCGCGGTCTGGGCGGCAAGCTCCGGGCTGAGGCGGCAGGTATAGGCGTGCCCATCCTCAAGCTGCGTTGGCTCGCCGGATAACGTTGCGCAAGCTTCGGTCGCATGGGCGCAGCGGTTGCGGAACATGCACCCCTGCAGATCGCCCACCAGATTGGGAACGATACCGGGCACCGAGCCCAGCCGCGCGCCGCGCTCTGTCTTGCCGGGGACCGGGATACAGCGGAGCAGACCTGTCGTGTAGGGATGCAGCGGCCGGTCGAAGACGTTCTCGCACGGGCCTTCCTCGACGGTCGTGCCAGCGTACATGACCTGCACCTTGTCCGCGACCCGGGCGACGATCCCGAGGTCATGGGTGATCAGGATGAGTCCCATGTCGAATTCGCGCTGCAACTCGGCCAACAGGTGCAGGATCTGCGCCTGGATTGTGACATCCAGTGCCGTTGTCGGCTCATCCGCGATAATGAGGTCCGGCCCGCACATCAGCGCCATGGCGATCATTACGCGTTGGCGCAGCCCGCCCGAAAGCTGATGCGGGTACTGGCCCAGCCGGCTCGCTGCGGCCGAGATGCCGACCTTCTCCAGCAGGAACACCGCGCGGTCACGCGCTTCCTTGCGGTCGGGTGAGACATGTCGGCGATAGACCTCCGCCAGCTGGTTGCCGATGGTGTAGGCCGGGTTCAGCGATGTCATCGGTTCCTGAAAGATCATCGCCATGTTGACGCCGCGCAGCGTCGCCATCTCGCGTTCGCGCAGGTCCCGGATATCGCGGCCCATGAAGTCCATCTTGTCCGCAGTGCGGATCGCGGTCTTGGGCAAAAGCCCCATCAGCGCCAGCGAGGTCAGTGACTTGCCGCACCCGGACTCGCCTACGATGCAAAGGGTTTCGCCCCGCTTGACGCTGAACGAGATGCCCCGCACCGGGTGCAGCATCCCTGCTGAAACCGGAATGTCGACGCGCAGGTTCTGGACGTCGAGGATCAGATCGCTCACCGCTCTCGCTCCAGTGTTACGTCGCGCAGACCGTCACCGAAGAGATTGATGGCAAGCACGAGCACGAAAAGACACGCGCCGGGCAGTGCGACGGTCCAGGGTAGAAACAGCATATACTCGCGGCCCTCGTTCAGCATCAGCCCCCAGTTCGGTGTCGGTGGTTGAACGCCAAATCCCAGGAATGAGAGAGCGGCCTCCAGCAGGATCGCGTTGGCCATCTCGACGGTTGCGACCACTGTGAGCGAGCCGATCACATTGGGAAAGATCTCGCGCACGATGATGTAGGGCGTCGAGCAGCCCATGGCGCGCGCAGCCTTGACGTAATCAAGGTCCCGCGCCTGCATTGTGATACTTCGCATGACCACCGCAAAACGGTCCCAGAGGAACAGCCCGAGCACAAGGATCACCACCCAGAGCGAAGCGCCGAACGCCACCACCGCGGCCATGGCGACCAGAAACACCGGCATGGCAAGGCGGGTGTTGATGATGAAGTTCACCACCATGTCGACGCGTCCGCCGAAATAGCCTGCGGTCACGCCCAGAACGGTCCCGATAAAACCGGAAATCAGCATCGTCGAAACGCCAATGAGCAGCGATATTTGCGCGCCATAGACCAGCCGCGAGAAGTAGTCGCGCCCGACCTTGTCGGTGCCCAGCAGATATTCCGGATCGACCTTCTTGTCGTACCAGAACGGGTTCAAGAGGCGCCGTCCGGTATCCTGATCATAGGGATCGTGGATCCAGCCCAAAGCCTCAAAAACCGGTGCCAGCAGCGCGATTGATGCGATCAGAATCAGGATGACCGCGCCAATCAGGAACGAGTAGTTGCGGAAGATGCGCTTGCGCAGCTTCGACATTGGGGTCGGCTCAAGGATTTCCTCGGCGGTCTGCTGTCCGCGCAGCGGCAGATAGGTCGCGTCGGTCATCGGACAGATATCCTCGGGTCGAGATAGGCGTTCAACAGATCGGCCAGCAGGGTCAGCACGACATAGAAGGACGCGAAGATCAGTACGATCGCCTGCACGACGGGCAGGTCCGATCTCAGCAGCGCGTCATAGCTGAGCCAGCCGAGGCCCTTCAGGTTGAAGATCGTCTCGATCACGATCGACCCGCCGAGCATGAAGCCGAACCAGACGGCGGCCAGTGCCACGACCGGGATGATCGCATTGCGCAGCGCGTGTTTGAACAGCACCACCGTCGGGCTTAGCCCCTTAGCGCGCGCGGTGCGAATGTAGTCCGAGGCGAGAACTTCGATCATGCCCGCGCGGGTCAGGCGCATCAGCGCCGGTGTCGCATAGTATCCCAGCGCAATGGTCGGCATGACGTAATGCGCCCAGTCGGTGTGCCCGGATATCGGCAGCATCCGCCACCAGATCCCGAATACGATCATCATCATCAACGCGAACCAGAAGGTCGGCAGCGCCTGTCCGAAGACCGCGATCAACAGGGCCACGCGGTCGATCAACGAATTTGGCCGCATGGCCGCCAGAGTGCCCATCGGGATGGATATGATCAGCGCGAACAGGATCGCCAGAAATCCGAGCAACATGGTGCGCCCGATCCGCTCGCCGATCATGCTGGCGACGGGCTGGCGGTAATGATAGCTCTCGCCAAAATCGCCTTGCAGGGCTTTCCAACCCCAATCGGCATACTGGATATAAAGAGGCCGGTCGAAGCCGTAGAGGACTCGAATGGCAGCGATATCCTCGTCCGACGCTTGCTCACCACCAATCGTCAGTGCGGGATCACCCGCGAGATGGCTCAGCGAGAAGGTCAGTCCCGACACCACGATCAGGATCAGGAACGCAACGAAGGTTCGTTTCAGCGCATAGGCAAGCATCGCAGCACATCACCCCCTAAGGTGCAGGGCGCGCCAGAACGCACCCCGCTGTTTCGCTCACAACGTCGCTTAGGACTTCCAGCCGTACTGCCAGAAACGCGGGATCTCATCCTGATAGGGGATGAATTCCAGCTCCTCGCGATAGCCGTAGTTCCGCACATGGTTGAACATCGGCAGCCAGTAGACTTCGCCAGTGATCTTCTCGATCGCCTTGGCATAGTTGGCCTTGCGCACTTCGGGATCGGAGTTGGTGTCACCCGCTTCCAGCCAGCCCGCCACGTCGTCGTCGAGCGCGAAGTCATCCGGGCCCTTCTTGAAGAAGTGCGAGGTGATCGCCGACATATCGTTCATCGAGTACGAGCCCCAGTCCATCAGGAACATCGGCGTCGAGCCCTCGTTGCGCTGTTTGTCGCGCAGCGCGAAGTAGGGCATCTTGGTCAGCGTTGCCGTGATGCCGACCTTCGCGAGATCACCCATGATCGCCTCGGCCCAATCCGCCGGACGGAAGGTGTAGAACTCGATGTCGAAGCCATCCGCGTAGCCTGCTTCGGCCAGCAGCGCCTTGGCCTTCTCCGGGTCGAACTCATACTTGGTCGCCGCGTTCACATCGCAGCCGAACTGTGTCGGGAAGCAGGGGGTGTGGATCACGCCCGCGTCGCCGCGGATCAGGTTCTTGACCAAGCTCTCACGGTCGATCGCGTGGGCCATGGCCTGGCGGACCTTGAGATTGTTGACCGGCTCGTGACCCGAACGGTTGGCCGCGTCAAAGCCGAGATAACCCGTGCGCATCGTGCCGGCCTGCAGCGCAGTGTAGCCGGGCACTCCGCCGATTTGGTCGACATGGTCGGCCGATATGTCAGCGGTGATGTCGATGCCACCGGCGAGAAGCTCGGCGATCTGGGTCTGAACATCGGCGATCTCGCGCACGACCATCCGATCGACCTTGGCTTCACCCTTCGGGCTGCCCCAGGTGTAGTCCGCGTTCTTCTCGAACACGTACTCCTCGGCGGTCGTGATCGAGACGACCTTCATCGGGCCGGTGCCGATCGGCTGCTTGTGCATGCCATCGGGGCCAACCTCGGCGTAGTATTCGTTCGGATAGATCGTGATCGGGCCCGACAGGAACTCGAAGGCCTGCGGGAACGGCCGCTTCATTTCCAGATCGACCGTGTACTGATCGACCTTGCGCGCTTCCTTGATCCAGTTGACGTTACGCTGGACCTTGACGCCGTTGTCCGGGTTCGAGACCCAGTTCAGCGTGTAGACCACATCATCAGCATCAAACGGCTCGCCGTTGTGGAAGGTGACGCCCTCGCGCAGCTTGAACTGCCAGACAGTGTCCGAGAGCTGCTCCCAGCCGGTGGCCAGCAAGGGCTTGTATTCGAACGTCTTTGGCTCGCGATAGATCAACTGGTCCCAGACCATGCGGCTGAACCAGATGCCGGTACGGTTGGTGTTGACATAGTTGTCGACATGCTCGATCGGCCCTGTCGATCCCCAGGCGATAACAAGGCTGTTGTCATCAGGTCCTGCGATCGCTGTGGTCGACATCATTGCCGCCATGACCGCGCCCGTGACATATTTCACTAGATGCTTCGGATGCATAGATACGCTCCCTGTCCGGAGTTACGTGGGTGACGAACCAGGCTTGGGCGGTGTCCGCCTCTCTCATTTCCTTCGATCCCCATACGCATTTGCGTGATCCGAAGGCTGCTCATGCCTGACTGTCTGGTAAAAAATGATGCATCATCGTAACCGCGAGTCAACCTTCACTTTGCTGCAGTGCAAAACAGTTGCGCTGATGATGGAGTGATCAAACTGGGTCTTCAGGAGGGACTATGCTGCGCGCTAACACAGACCGGGTGCTGCAAGATTTATATCATCTCCGGTCGATCGGCACTTACAAGACCGGCGTTCATCGCCCAACGCTGTCGCCTGAGGATTTGCAAACCCGCCATTGGCTTGCTGATCAATTGCGGTCAATTGGTCACGACGCGACGATCGACGGCATTGCCAATGTCTATGGGCGCGCGTCGGGAGATGGTCCCATCGTTTTGTCTGGAAGCCATATCGAAAGTCAGAACCATGCGGGATGGCTGGACGGTGCCCTTGGCGTGATCTACGCGCTAGAGGCGGCACGGGCAGCCGTAGAGGCGGGGGCTCCCGGCGGTGTCGACGTCATGGCCTTTGCGGATGAAGAGGGCCATTTCACCGAGGCATCCTTCTTGGGCTCAGAGTCCTTTGTCGGCGATGTGACCGAGGAGATGATGGATCGGTCCGTTTGCCGATCGGGTCGGGGACGCTTGCGGGACCTGTTGGTCGAAGCCGGGTTGTCGAACAAGCCGCGTCTGGCCATCGAGCCGTCCCGATATAGTGCGTTCTTCGAGGCACATATCGAACAGGGTCAAACTCTCGAGAGTGAAGACCTGAAGATTGGCGTTGTCACGTCGATCGTCGCGATCTGGCAGTATCGCATCGCATGTACCGGCGTTCAAAACCATGCGGGCACGACCAAGATGTCGATCCGCCGAGACGCTGGGAAAGCCCTGATGGGCCTCTGGAAACGTATAGAGGAAGAGTTCCCCAAGATCGTCGGCCCCCATTCGGTCTGGACCGTCGGCCATGTGAGCCTCGATCCGGGTGGGCCCAGCATCATCCCGGGCGGTGCCGAAATGATCTTTCAGTTCCGGGATGCAGATCAGGTGACGCTCGATCTGCTGAAAGCCATGCTTCTCGAATTGATCGAAGAAGCTGACCAGGGCCCTTGCGATTTTGAGATTGAGGTGATGGGTGAGACCAAACCTGCGATCATGGCGGACGCGCCTCAGTCTGCGCTGGTTGGCGCTGCCAAAGCACACGCGCCGGACAAGTACCTGATCATGCCTTCGGGGGCAGGGCATGATGCCCAGGTGATCGCGCCGCTCGTTCCCAGCGCTATGATGTTCGTGCCGTCGATTGGCGGCATTAGCCATCACTGGTCAGAGAACACATCTGACGAAGACATTGCGCTGGGCGCTCAGGTCTTTGTCGATGCCATTGGGCGAGTGCTGACTGGAGAGGGCAGGGGATAGCTGTTCTCAGTTGGGCTATCAAATTCAAGTTCACTCTAGTCCGCGAAGTGAAGGGTCGTTGGAAACTTGGAAATGAAAAGCTCATCTATGGCGCCCACTCGGGATCAACGGTCTGCAGAGTTCTAACAGTGGGACCGGCTTCTCCATGCTTTCGTCGATCTCAACAGGTCGCAGGCGGCAATGAACGACTGCGAAGGTGGCAGCCTGAGCGGCATCAAAGTTGGTATT
>CAYYZH010000091.1:1698-15889 GCA_964475765.1 uncultured Limibaculum sp. | reverse complement strand
CTCACATGGTGGTTCGCGGGGGGCGGGGGTGGGGCCTGGTCATGAGATCAGCGAGGCCCGAAGGGCATCGCTGGTCGAGTGAAAACCTTGGAGAACTTTAGTGCCCGGAGGTCATGGACCGCCCGCGGGGTAATCGTCGTCAGTCCAGTCCCTCGATCAACGTGATCGATGCAGTGCCTGCGGGCAGGCGGTGCTCCCTTGCGGCCTGATATTCCTCGGAGTGAAAGCAGTCCTGCGCAGCCTGATAGCTGGGAAACTCGATGACGACATGGCGGCTGCGCCCCAATGCGCCCTCGACCTCGGTGTTCTCTCCGCCCCGGGCGAGGAACCGCGCACCGAACCTCTCGAAGGCCGCCTTGGCGCCCTCAACATAGTGCACGTACTGGTCCGGGTCCGTGACCTCGACATGTGCAACCCAATATCCCTTGGCCATGATAAGCTCTTCCCTGTTGTGTCCAGATCCGCCTGCTGATCATGCCTCAGAACAGCGAGCCCTGACCCGGATCCTGTTTCTTCCGCGGTTGTGTTTTCGACTTACGCGGCGGTGCCTCACTTGCATCGCCCTTGCCATCGGCTGACACAGCAACGCGCCCATCGGAAAGCTCAATGCTCAATGCCATCCCCGGCGCGACTGCTGACGCCGAGCTGATCACGTCGTCGGCCCCATCCCGCAAAACTGCATATCCGCGGGCCAGCGTGTTCTTGTAGCTCAGCGTCGCCAGCATCCGACCCAAGCCCTCCAGCTTTTGCCGGATCCGGTCGGACTGCCCGCCCAGCAGCCGAGGCGACAGGCGTGTACCAAGGCGCGCCAAGCCCAGTCGATGGCGCTGGGTTTGCTGGCCAAGCGCCGGAGCCAAACGGTCGGCCCGTCGCAAAAGGGTCTGGCGCCGCGCGCCGATCCCCTGCTGCAGGTGTTTCGGCGAGAGACCGGCGGCGGTGTTCATCAGCATCAACCGGGCGGCTGCGATCTGACCACGCAGCCCCACGGGCAGTCGGACAGCGGTATGTTCCAGGTTCTGATACGCCAGCGCGATCAGCCGGGCCGGATCAGGCAGACCGGCGCTCAGAAGATCCAGCCGCTGGCGGCGCTCCATCAGGATTTGCTGGGGCCGGGGAAGGGCCCGCGCAATATCGCTGAGCCGCTGGCGCGCCCGCTCGAGCCGCCCGGTCATCGCCCTGAGCCGCCGGGTTTGCAGATCCGCGACAAGAGCCGCAAGCTCGGCCCGCACTGGCACCGCCATCTCCGCTGCTGCGCTGGGCGTCGGCGCGCGCTGATCCGCGGCGTGGTCTATCAGAGTGGTGTCGGTTTCATGCCCGACAGCCGAGATCAGCGGGATCGGACTGGTGGCCGCCGCGCGCACGACTGCCTCCTCGTTGAAGCCCCAGAGGTCTTCGACCGATCCGCCACCGCGCGCCACAATCAGCACATCGGGGCGGGTCTTCTCGGGCATCGCGCCGAACCCGGCGATGGCAGCGGTTACTTCGGGCGCGCATTTTTCACCCTGAACCGCGACGGGCCAGACCAGCACATGCACGGGAAACCGGTCAGCCAACCGGTGCAGAATATCGCGGATCACAGCGCCCGAAGGCGATGTCACCACACCGATCCGCGTCGGAAGGTATGGCAGACGCCGCTTGCGCTCGGCATCGAAGAGGCCCTCGGCAGCCAGCGCCTTGCGACGCTTCTCCAGCATCGCCATCAGTGCGCCGACACCTGCGGGTGCGAGATCTTCGATCACGATCTGGTATTTCGACTGGCCGGGGAACGTCGTCAGCCGCCCCGTCGCGACGATCTCCATTCCCTCCTCGGGCTGTACCGCGAGACCGGAGGCGACACCCTTCCAGATCACACCGGCCAGAACCGCACGTTCGTCCTTCAGATCGAGATAGACATGACCCGACCGGGGCCGTGACACCCGGCCCAATTCGCCGCGCACCCGGATGTGGCGGAACTCTCCCTCGACCATGCGTTTGACCGCGCCGGAGATCTCGGAAACCGAGAACTCGGGCGTGTTCATTCCCTCCGGTACGTCATCGATAAGGCTGGTCACGGTCGGGCTTTCCGGTTAGGCCCTGTCGGGCGCTCGAAGCAGGAGAACAGGTTGGCCCATTGACCCTTCCCCGGACAAGCTTTTTGAGACATCTCGGCACGGCGGTTTTGGCCCCGTCGGAGACTGGTGCAAGCGGGCGCGCCCTGATGGACCGTCTGACGCTCGCGCCTGATGCCCTGCCGATGGGCGGCAACTGGTATCCCGAAGAGCCCGCCTTGGAGCGTCTGGTAGATCTTGTCGAGACAGGCAAACCCGAGCGCGTCGTCTGCTGTGGTGGCGGGCTCGCAGCAGCGGTTCTGGCCCGGGCGCAAGCGCAGGCCGGCCGCCCCGCCGTTACCGTGCTCGAGGACGATCCCGCCGCGATCGATCTCACGCACGATCTGCTGACCGATGCAGAAGCCAGCACCGCCGCCAACGTCATCCACGCCGAGCTGCAGGACTACGATAAAGGGCTCTGGTACGATCGCGGGGTCTTCAACCTTCTGCCTGCCGAGATCGATTTCCTGATGATCGACGGGCCGGGTCACTTTGCCGGACCGATGCCGCGCTGGCCTGCGGGGCCGGAACTGTTTGGGCGGCTTGCGCGCGACGGGGTCGTTGTTCTGGACGACGCCAACCGGGTCAAGCAGAAGAAGGCGCTGAAGAAATGGGCCGAAGCCTATCCCTGGATGCGCCGCGACAAGAAGGCCGAACGCGCAGGGCTGGCGGTGCTGAGATCGGATCACGAGGGGTGGAGTTGAATGCATATCCTGGTGCTTGGCGGCGGTGGCCGCGAACATGCGCTGGCCTGGAAGATCGCGCAAAGCCCTGACGTGTCGCGCCTGAGTGCTGCGCCCGGAAATGCGGGGATCGCCGAGGTTGCGGATTGTCACGCACTGGATATTGAGGACGGCGCAGCGGTGACCGCTTGGTGCATAGCTGAGAGCGTCGATCTGGTGGTGGTAGGCCCCGAGGCGCCGCTGGTCGCTGGGATGGCCGACACGTTGCGCAGCGCCGGGATCGACGTTTTCGGCCCCTCCGCCCAGGCCGCGCAGCTTGAGGCGTCGAAAGCCTTCACCAAGGAGATCTGTGATGCCTGCGGTGCGCCGACAGCGGCGTGGGACCGGTTCTCGGATCGCGACGCGGCGCTGGCCTATGTCCGCTCGAAAGGCGCGCCCATCGTCGTCAAGGCCGATGGGCTGGCCGCGGGCAAGGGCGTGATCGTCGCCGCAACGCTGGCCGAGGCCGAAGATGCGGTCGAGATGATTTTCGGCGGGGCGTTTGGCGCGGCAGGCGCCGAGGTCGTGATCGAGGAGTTTCTCGAGGGCGAGGAGGCCTCGTTCTTCGTTCTCTCAGATGGCGAGACCGTGCTGCCGCTCGCGACCGCGCAGGATCATAAACGCGCCTTCGACGGCGATCAGGGGCCGAACACCGGCGGCATGGGCGCTTATTCGCCTGCACCGGTCATGACAGAGGCGGTCATCGCGCAAACGATGGACCGGATCATTCGCCCGACCATCGCCGAGATGGCGCGCCGCGGCATGCCCTATCGCGGGGTGCTTTTCGCCGGGCTGATGATTGGCGCGGAAGGGCCGAAGCTGATCGAGTACAACGTGCGTTTCGGCGATCCTGAATGCCAGGTCCTGATGCTGAGGCTGGCCTCGGATCTGGTCCCGGCGCTGAGGGCCTGCGCGACCGGCGGGCTGGCCGATCTTTCGCTGGACTGGTTGCCGGACCCGGCGCTGACGGTCGTAATGGCGGCCAAGGGCTATCCCGGCTCGTATGAGAAGGGCACCGTGATCAACGGCCTTGATCGCGCCGACGCGATGGAGGCGGTCAAGGTCTTTCACGCGGGCACAACGCGCGCGCCCGATGGCATTCAGGCGACCGGCGGGCGGGTTCTGAACGTCTCGGCCAGTGGCCCGGATGTGGTAACGGCCCGCACGCGCGCATACGGCGCAGTGGACGCGATTGATTGGCCCGAAGGGTTCTGCCGCAGCGATATCGCTTGGCGAGCTCTGGATCGGAAGACCTGAAGGCTGAGCCTTAGCCCGAGACGTCCTTGCTCGCGATGTCCCCAACGGAGACGTCGAACAGCGAGGTCAGGCTGCGCAAGCCCTCCTGGAGTACGGTCACATCACAGTCCCAGCTTTGGTTCGAGATGATGGTCCCGCTTTCGTCGCGTTTGCACTCAGGCGCATTGCGGGCAACAGGCATGCGCGACATGGTCAGCGGCGCCGTCTCGCGGGCCTGCCGTTTGGGCAGGCTGCGCACCCAGTCGCGATAGGCCACCTGGGATTTGTCCAGGATCAGACTGCGGGTTTCCGCATCGATATAGCCGGTCGTCGGCAGGTTGGCGGCGGACTGAACGTCGTAGATCGCCTCGCGCGTGTTCGGCCCGAAAACGCCGTCGATGCCTTTGGGGTTATGGCCCATAAGCCGCATCCGGATCTGCAGGCGACGCCGCTCGCCCTGGGTGAGAGCCAGTTCCTGCTCTGCTTCCGCCGGGGCAGACCCCAGCGCGGCGGAGCGCTGAACCGTCTCTTCGTAAGTGCCGCCCGGAACCCACAGTTCTGCCAGCGAAGGACCGACAAGGCGATCCAGTTTGGGCTGACCGCTGGCCACGGCACTGTCTTCCGGAGCGAGGTTCAGATCGTCGGTCCCATCCGGTCCCGGTGCAAAATCCTGACGGTCGTCTCCACCCGCGGCATAGTTGGGCGGCGGTGCGGCTTCGGCCACCACGGACGGGGCTGTGCTCAGTGTCTCATCCGGCGTTGCCAGAGCTTCAGCGGCTGAACCGCTGACGATGCCCGGCTCCGGCGTTGGCGGCGCGACGGCCAATCGGTGCGCGGTATCCACCTCGACATCACTGGTCAGATCGGGCGCGCGTGCGGGCGGTTCGGTGAGCTGCCCTGCCAGGGGCTGAAGCGCTGTCGGGTTCGTCAGATCAGCCAGAGCATTCGGCTCTGCAAGCCCCTGCGGCTGCGTCTCGCCGCGGGCTTTCCCGCCGGCCAGACCAGTCCCTGCAATCAACGGCACCGCATCGGCGCCTGCGCCCTGAGCGCTCGCAATGGCGTCGGGTCCGGGCATAACGGTTGGCGGGGTGTCATCGATGGCGGCGATCACGGGCTCGGACACCTGCGGCTCAGTCGGTTGTTTTTCGGCAACCAACGGCTCGGCAACCGGCTCCTTCGGCATCTCCACAACGGCGATCTCGCGAAGCAGGTTGTAGTCCGGGCAGTAAACGAGGTTCATGCCGGGATAGTTCTGCTTGATCGGCTGCAGCATCGGACCCGGGATCGGTGCCCGGGGCTTGCCAGCCAGCGGCTCGCCATACTGGGCGATCACACGGGACTGGTGCGAGCCAATCGACAGGCCATCAACTGTGCTCGGGATACCTTCCTGGCGCGGTTGATAGTAGAGGAGCGCATGGCAATCCCGGACCGAGAGGCTGAGCGACGTGACCCGCTGTACCTCTCCGACGGCTCGGATTTCAAAATCAGTCGGACCCAGGGTGAAGCCATAGACGTGCTCGGCCTTGGTCCCATCGGTCTCGAAACTGGTGTAGGATGGTTTGGGCAGCACATCGAGGGTCTGCTCAAGTGCATCGCCAAGCCGGATGTCCCCAACCCCACGGCCCGGTTCGATTTCGCTGACTGCCAGCATGGCCCGCAGTGGATCGACCACTTGGGTCGACTGGCCCGGAATGTCCGAAGCTTTGCCTGCGTCCACGATCTGCTCGGTGGCCTTGACCGCGGCATCGCCGGTGATCCCGTCCGCGTCCTGCGCAGGAAAATACTGTACTGTCGCGATCGGGACGGACAGAGCAATGACGAACAAACCACATCCGAAGATAGCCCACACAGGGCCGAGACTTTCGCTCTCTTTTTCGTTCGAACGCGGCGTCGTTTTATCGAGCGCGGGTTTCACAACAACATCCTCAGAATCAACGTACTCCGGAGTGGTTAATCTAGGATTAAGTTTCGTAAATTTCGAGTAAAATCATCGCCTTCGCGAAATCACACTCTCGGCGTGACAGAACCCGGGCGAATTCATAGACTGCGCCCACGCGGGACAGATCTTCGCCCCGCTGGAGCACCGGACATCCATGCCCTCTCAGACGCCTTCGGACGCGAACAATACGCTTGCCGGTATCCTTTGGATGCTGGTGACGGGCGTGCTGTTCGTGTGCGTGACCGGGATCGTGCGCCATCTGGGCTCGGACATGCCTGCGATCGAGGCAGCATTTATTAGATATATCATAGGGTTAATCCTGATTTTCCCGATGATTCGTCCGATTCTGCGGCGCCCGCCCTCGGCCCGGGCCTGGCGGCTCTATGGCCTGCGTGGGCTGGTCCATGGCGGCGGCGTGATGCTGTGGTTCTATGCCATGGCCCGCATCCCCATCGCAGAGGTCACCGCCATCGGGTACACCGCCCCGATTTTCGTGACCATCGGGGCGGCCATGTTCCTTGGAGAGCGCATCCAGATGCGCCGTGTTCTGGCAGTTGCGGTGGCGTTTCTCGGCGCACTTGTGATCTTGCGGCCCGGGTTTCAGGAGCTGACCTTAGGTCAGCTTGCGCAGCTCTGCGCGGCACCGCTTTTTGCCACCTCGTTCATCCTCGCCAAGAAGTTCACCGATGACGAAGACCCCGGCGTGATCGTCTTTATGCTGTCGCTCTTTTGCACGCTGACACTGCTGCCGGGCGCCGTGATGCAATGGCGCGATCCGACCTGGGATGAGATTTTCTGGCTGGCGCTCACCGCGGTCTTTGCGACGCTGGGTCACTATACGCTGACGCAGGCGTTCAAGGCCGCGCCGATCACGGTCACCCAACCGATCAGTTTTCTACAGCTTGTCTGGGCAACCCTGCTTGGCATGATGGTATTTGGCGAAGCGCTGGATCCGTGGGTGCTGGTGGGAGGCGGTATCATTGTCGCCTCCGCGACCTATATCTCGCACCGAGAAGCCGTTCTGGCGCGCCGGGCGCATACGCCGCCTGCACCGGCAACGAAGGTCTAGAGGGGAACGTATGAAGGGATGGCTTGCCTATCTCGCCTGTTTCACCGGGGTGTGCGGGCACGCCTCGTCGGAGTTCGTGGCCAAGATCGCGGCAACACCGGGTCCGGAGTTCAGTGTCTGGCGGTTCATGATTGGTGGCGTGTTGCTGGTGGTACTGACGCAGTTCTGGCCCGGCGCGCGCGATCTGATCACGCCGCTCAGGCGCGATGGCCTGCGCATCGTTCTCTCCTGCGCGCTGATCATGTCGCTCAGCCAGTTGATCTTTCACTGGTCGCTCGATTTCACCTCCATCGTGCAGGTCGCAACCGTCGTGACCGCGATCCCGATCTTCTACGTCATCACCGACCGCGTGATGAACGGCACGCCGCTGACGCGCCCGAAGATGGTCAGTGGTATCGGCGCCTTCATCGGCGTGGTGCTGCTCCTGACCAACGGGTTCGAGGCCGATGTCGAGTTCGGTGGGCGCGACCTGATTGGCACGTTGATGGCGCTTGGCTGCGGGATCACCGGCGGGATCTACCTCGTGGTCTCGCGCCCGCTGGTGGTCGAGTACGGCCCTGTGCGTATGACGGCCTACACGTTCTTCATCGGCTTCTTCATCCTCTGGTTTGTGGTCGGCGGCGCGTGGGGCATCTGGGTCAATCCGCTGGATCTGGCTGAGAAGAGCCCGGAGCAGATCCGCGGCATCCTCACCATAGGCGTCTGGAACACGGCGATTGCCATGGCGCTCTGGCTCTGGGGGCTTTCGGCGGCGCCGGACCCGCAGCGGGCGAACTACCTCTTCTTCCTCAAACCGGTGATCGCGGCGTTCCTCGCCATGGCGATCCTCGGCGACGGGCTAAGCTGGATGCAAGGGCTCGCGATCTTTGCGATCTGTTTCTGCGTGGCGCTCGAGTATGTGTGGACGACGCGGCTGAACCGAAGGGAGGCGGCTGCGTCCACCTGACCGGCGATTGTCCAGGCGTTGGGCTGGCGACCATCGACCGCCCGGCACAGCCGGGCCGCGTCCGACCCTTCGGCCTCGCGTTCGAACCATTGGCACGCAACGGCCTCAGCCCCGGGTGGGCGCATAGCATCGTTGCATCCGGCTCGGACGTCTGTTGGTGCCTGAAGCGTGAGGGCTAGCCCAAACCTCACGCATCGCCCACTCAGGCTCGGGCGCGGCCCTCCATCTCAATGCTCGTGCGTTTCCATTTCCACCCGGATCAGTGCATCGGCGGCCACCGCCGTGTCTGGGGTGACCATCAGCGGGTTGACCTCGACCTCGTGCAGCTCATCCGCATGCGTGATCGCATAGGCCTGGATCGCCATGATCGCGTTGATGGCCGCCTGCAGATGTGCGCGCGGCTTGCCACGATAACCCTCGAACAGCCGAGCAACGCGCAGTCCCTTCAGAGCGCCGCGAATATCCGCTTCCTCGCTCGGCACCATCAGCGTCGCTGTATCCTCCAGCATTTCCGTGAGAATGCCGCCCGCGCCGATGGTCATCGCCAGCCCATAGACCGGATCGCGCACGATCCCGACCAGCAGCTCGGCAACGGTCCCGCGGATCTGCGCCTCGACCAGAAACGCGCCATCGCCGGACATCCATCCCGCCTCGCGCTGGACGTCTTCGGCGGACCCAAGCCCGACCTTCACGGCTCCGGCTTCGGTCTTGTGGGCATGGCCCATTCGCTTGAGCGCCACGGGAAACCCAATCTCGGCAGCAGCCTCAGCAGCCTCCTCCGGGGTGTTCGCCAGGGCCTGTGCCGGGATGGTCAGCCCGAACTGCGCCAGCATGCCCTTGGCCCGCGCTTCGTCGACCAGAACGGGCGCGCCCTCGGCCGACCCCGCCACGACCGGGGCAGGGGCCGGGCGCTCCCATCCCTCATGCAATGTGGCGGCGGCATCGGCTGCGGCCAGCGCATCGTCCAGCCCGCAAAGGGGTGCAATCCCCGCCGCCATCAGGCGGGCCGCACGATCTTCGGGCATGTTCTCCGGCAGGCTGGAAATCACAGCCGCCCGCGCGCCGGTACTGGCTGACGCCGCGATGATCGCCGTCTCGCCGCAGGCCCAGGCCGTATCGTCCGTGCGATCTGTCCGGGGAAAGTCGTAGACCAGACAGGAAAGATCGAACCCGCAGCCCAGCATCGCCTCATAGGTCGCGGTCATGCGGGGCACGTCGTCCCAGATGAACGTGTGATAATCGAGCGGGTTCGCGACTGTTACCAGATCGCTCAGCGTTGCCTTGACGCGGTCGTGCTCGCCTTCGGTCAGAGAACGGAACGTCACGTCATGGCCGACCGCCGCGTCGGCGATCAGCCCGGCCTCGCCCCCCGAGCAAGACATCGAACAGAGCGTCCGTCCCGGCAGGGACCCGTGGACATGCACCAGTTTCAACGCCTCGAGAAAACGCGGCAACGTCTCGACCACCGGGATGTTCAGGCGCGCAAGAAAGGCGCGGCTGGCCGCATCACCGCCCGCCAATGAAGCGGTGTGGCTGACCGTGGCGGCCTGTGCCTGAGCCGACCGCCCAACCTTGAGGGCAATGATCGGCTTGCGCAGCTCCCGTGCCCGCGCGGCCATCGCCTCGAACGCGTGAATGTCGCCGATCCCCTCGATATGGAGCCCCAGAGCGGTAACCCGCGCGTCCTCCATCATGCTCAGCGCCATATCCGCAAGGCTCGTCTGCGCCTGATTGCCAGCGGCCATCACATAGGCCAGCGGCAGGCCCCGCTTCTGCATGGTCAAGTTGATCAGGATGTTCGAGGACTGGCCAAGGATCGCGACGCCCTTGTCCGTGCGCGCCCCGCCATGCTGATCCGGCCAGAGCAGGGAACCGTCGAGATAGTTGATGAAGCCATAGCAATTTGGCCCCAGCACCGGCATGTCGCCTGCGGCAGCGACCAGTTTGGCTTGCAGGTCAACACCTGCCGCGCGGTTGTCTTCGGCCTCGGCAAACCCGGAGGCAAAGCAGACGGCTCCGCCTGCGCCTTTGGCCGAAAGAGTGGCGATGGTGTCGATGGTCAGATGCCGGTTGACGGCAATGAACGCAGCATCCGGCGCGCCTGGCAGATCCTCCAGCGTGCGATGACAAGGCAGGCCCGAGATCTCGTCCCGGCTGGGATGCACGGGCCAGATCTCTCCGGCAAATCCTGCTTTCTGAAGCTGTTCGATCACCGCCACCCCCCAGCCGCCGCCGATCACGGCAATGGATCCCGGGCAGAGCAGGCGGGAGAGATCGCGCTTCATCCGGCTGCATCCGCGCGTTTGCGAGCGATGCAGCAGGTATTTTGGGCCAGATGAAGAAAGGGATCCTTAACCAGCGCGAGCGCACCGTCTCCCGGCGGTACAGGCTGAGGAGCCGATGACCGCGTCAGGTGAAGCCCCGCCGCCGATGCGCCAGCCGCCCCAGGCGGTGGGGTGGAGCTTCTCGTCCTCTTCATCTGGCGTAAAATACCTCGGGGTTTGGGGCAGAGCCCCAACAGGTCCAATCCGAAGGCAGCGAAATCCCTCATGCACCCAATGGCCGCAAGAGATCGCGGCTGATGATGTGGCGCTGGATCTCCGACGTCCCGTCCCAGATCCGTTCGACCCGGGCATCGCGCCAGAAGCGCGCCAGCGGCAGGTCGTCCATAAGGCCCATGCCGCCATGGATCTGGATCGCGGCATCGGTCACGCGGGCCAGCATCTCGGTCGCATAGACCTTGGCCGAGGCGATCTCCCGATTGGCTGGCAGATTTTCATCCAACCGCCAAGCCGAGGCCAGTGTCAAGTAGTCCGCCGCATCGATCTCGGTGATCATGTCGGCCAACTGAAACGACACGCCCTGAAACTTACCGATGGTCTGTCCGAACTGCTTGCGTTCCGCCGCATAGTTCAGCGCATAGTCGAACGCCCTTCGCGCCCGTCCCACTGACATTGCCGCGACCGTGATCCGCGTCGCGTAGAGCCATTCATTCATCACCGCGAAGCCGCCATCGACCTCTCCGAGAACCTGCGCGTCCGGCAGTCGGCAATCTTCAAAGCGCAGGATCATGTTCTTGTAACCCTTGTGCGAAACCGAACTGTATCCGTCGGCAATCTCGAAGCCGGGCGTGCCGCGGTCGACCAGAAACGTCGTGATCCGCTTCTTGGGCCCGCGCGGCGTCTCGTCCTCCCCGGTCGCGATGAAGACGATGACGAAATCGGCGTGCTCGGCGCCCGAGATGAAATGCTTGGTGCCGTTGATCACCCAGTCGCCGCCATCCCGGACGGCCGCACATTTCATGCCGCGCACATCCGATCCTGCATCCGGTTCGGTCATGGCAAGCGCATCCATCTTCTCGCCGCGCACCGCTGGCAGAAGATAGCGTTCGATCTGCTCATCCCGGCAGGCCATCAGGATGTTCTGCGGGCGGCCAAAGAAATGGTTGAGCGCCATGGAGCCCCGTCCGAGCTCCCGTTCGACCAGAGCAAAATCGAGATGGCTCAGCCCCGCGCCACCCACCTCCTCGGGAAAGTTGCAGGCATAGAACCCCAACTCGATGGTTTTGGCCTTGATGCGCTCTGCGATTTCGGGCGGGACCTCACCGGTACGCTCGACCTCGTCTTCATGCGGATAGATCTCGTGCTCAACAAAGGACCGCACGGTGGAGACGATCATCTCCTGCTCTTCTGTCAGACCAAAATGCATGCGCCTAACCCTCGCGATGTGGATCCTGATCGGGGAGAAGGTCCCGGATGTAATCCCGGTCTTTCCACGCGGGCTTGGCCAGCGGCTTGTCTGTTTGCGGCAAATATTCCGACGCGGTGTCGTTTGCGAGGTCGGGGATGTAACGCGGGCAGTTGGGGAAGATCTCGCGCGCCTCGAGCCGGATCATCACCTTGGCCCCGGGCGTTTCGGCAAGACGGGGGTGGCTGTCCAAAATTTCCGCCCGGCCGTTCACGCGCAGCCGATAGGACTGTGCGTCGAAGCGGATGAACAACAGCCCGACATTTGGGCTAAGCGACAGGTTCCCGAGGCTGCGATACATTGAGTTGCCGTCGAAATCCGGCCATTCCAGCGTGGTTGTTCCGGTGACGCGCACAAACCCGGGTCGCCCGCCCTTGAACGAACAGTCCACGCTTTCCCCATGTGCTGTGGCGAGGAAGAAGAATGATGCGTTCTCGATCTCGGCGATCTGGTCTGGGCTAAACTCTGCCAGGCGCCGGTGCTTTTCCAGGGCATCGGCAACGCGCCGTCCATCGAACCGGTCTTGAAGGGCGCGATGACCTTCGTGGAACATGCTGGGTTGATCGGACATGAGCGCTCTTTCTGCAGTCACACGTTTGGGTGGGATCTTATCGGCAAGCTTCCGATGTTCCCAGAGTAGGTTTGTGGTGGCTTGGGCCGGGCGCCGCGTCTGCTCTTGCATTGCGTTGTGATGCTCCGCGCGCGGCGAGAGGTGCAACCTTCGCCTCGGGCACCCGAGCAAGATTGGCCAGAGGTGTTTTGATCTGCCGCTCGCCGCGTGTGGGACTTTGCAAGGGAAGTGACGGTGGACGCGGCGCTTTGGCCAGACATGCGAACATGTGGAGCACCGGCATAAAAAGAGCCCGCACAGTGGCGGGCTCTCTATTCTCAAATCAAACCGAAGGGATCACCGCTCTTCGGTCTGCAGTGCCTTGTAGACACAGTAGATCATCGCCAGCACGACCAGCGTGAATGGGATACCGGTCGAGACCGCCGCCCCTTGCAACGCCGATAGCCCGCCGCCCAAGAGCAGCGCGATGGCGACCAGACCTTCCAGCGTGCACCAAAAGACCCGCTGTACGACCGGGGCGTCCATCTTTCCGCCTGCGGTGATCGTATCGATGACCAGGGACCCAGAGTCCGATGAGGTCACGAAGAAGATCACGATCAGCACCAAAGAGATGGGCGCGACGACCGAGTAAAGCGGCAGCTCCTTCAGGAACCCAAACAGTGCCCCCTCTGGTTTATAACTGTCGATCACGGTTGCCTTCACGCCTTCTGCACCGCCTGCGTTCAGCATGTCGATGGCAGCGCCGCCGAAGGTCGACATCCAGAGCGCACAGACCAGCGTCGGGGCGATCAGGGCGCAGAGGATAAACTCGCGCACTGTCCGTCCCTTGGAGATCCGGGCGATGAACATGCCGACAAAGGGCGACCAGGCGATCCACCAGGCCCAGTAGAACGTCGTCCAACCGTGGAAGAAGCTGGTGTCTTCACGCCCGAACGGGTTCGATAAGGCTGGTAACAGCGTCACGTACTGCACCATCACGTCTGCATAGCGTGTCATCGCAGTGCCGACGCCTGTGACCACGATCACGAAGACGAAGAGACAGACGGCCATGATCATGTTGATCTCGGAGAGCCGTTTGACGCCCTTGTCCATGCCCGCCATGACCGACACCAGCGCGACTGCTGTGATGCCGATGATCAGGAGCACGGTGACGGTGTTGCTGGGCGCGATGCCGAAGACCTCGTTCAGACCCGCAGCCACCTGCTGTGCGCCCAGACCCAGCGATGTGGTCAGACCGAAGAGCGTCGCGAACACCGCGAGGATGTCGATGCAGTGACCCCACCAGCCCCAGATCCGCTCGCCGAGGATCGGATAGAAGGCCGAGCGCAGCGTCATCGGCAGGCCCTTGTTGTAGGCGAAGATCGCCAGCGTCAGGCCGACCAGCGCATAAACGCACCAGCCCTCGAGGCCCCAGTGGTGGATGGTCCCGACGACACCGATATACTCGTTGCCGGGCACCGACGGATCCATGTTCAGGGGCCGCGCATTCCCGCCTTCTGAGAAGTTGTAGTACGTCGGCTCAAGCACGCCGAAGAACAGCAGGCCAATGCCGATGCCGGCGGCGAACATCATCGCGATCCAGCCGGCATAGGAATAGTCGGGTTTGGCGTCCTTTCCGCCGATCCGGACACCGCCCACCGGCAGTACGATAAGGATCAGCAGGAAAATCAGCATGATGTCGACCGAGATCACGAGGAACCAGTCGAAGGTCGACGTCAGCCAGGGTCTCAGCCAGCCGAAGAATTCCGCCGCCGATTCCTGGTTGGCCAGAGATATCAGAACGAAGGCGATGATGATCAGGCTCGAGATTAGAAAGACCGGGTTGTGAATATCCAGCCCGAACGGGCGAATGTTGTCCTGACCCAGTTCGTAGT
>CAYYZH010000091.1:0-1688 GCA_964475765.1 uncultured Limibaculum sp. | reverse complement strand
CTGTTCAGCAATGACACAACCACAAACAGCGTGATGACGAGGCTCGAAATCAGAAAAAACCGGATTGTGGATATCCAGACCCAGTGGCCGGATGTTGTCCTGACCCAGTTCGTAGTCGGTGGCCATTTCCCGTCCGGGACCGCCCCCATCGTCTGCTACGGACATGTAAGTTCCCTCCTTGTCACGACGCGCCGCGGCGGGGTCGAAATCGGGTCGCCGGGCGGCATATTGTCTGCCGACAGGTCGCGCATCGCCTGCCAGTCATATCAACCATGACGTGATTTTGAGGGTTTGTCGAAACTTTTACGTCCCCTGAAGGGCCGCGAGCGACAGTTGAAATTTTATTTCTACGCTGTTTTGGCGTGATACGCGTGCCGCCTCAAATCACCTTGTGATATGCGAATTTTTGCATCGCCTGAGGATATCGACGGGTGTCACTTACTCGAAAGACGCCGCCGCTGACGATGCAGGAGAACCGCGTTCCACACGGCGATCACACCACATCCGATCCAGATGAGTTGCACGACCAGGTCGGGCGGCAGGAAAAAGGCTGACCCGATCACACCGATGACCACAGCCGCCAGCAAGAAGGCCCAGACGGGCCATCGCCAGCCGATGCGCGGCAGGACAATCAAAACACTGGCAAAGAGCGCAGCCATCGCGGCCATGCCCTTCATGCCCGTCGTGATCAGCGTCAGACGATACTGCGGCTCGGTCATCAAGAGGGTGCCGCTTTCCAGAAAGTCCCGCATCATCGGCGAGACGATGAAATGTGCGCTGCGCGCCAGCGGGATCCAGAGGATGCAGCCGATCCCGAAGATCACGACGGCATAAAGCACCCAGGCCCAGAGGCCCTCGCGTTTTGTCTCAGGCGCGCTGACCAACGGCCCGTCCGACGCCTTCAGGCTGGGGCAGGGCGGCATGCAGTGCTGCAATCTCCCCCAGCTTTGCCGCAACTGCGGGGCCCGGCTCGCAGGTCGCGCGGGTCTCGAGACTGACATGCAGCAGCATGTGTTCGCCGGTCGCCAGCACCCGCCCGTCCCCGTGCTTCATCGTGTGAAAGAGATGCATCTTCTTGCCTGCACCCGCGATCACCTGCGTGTCCACCGTGATCGGCTCCAGCGCGGCGACCTCGTCGATATGCCGGATATGCGTCTCGACCGTGAAGTAGGAGAGACCGCCCGCGATATAGTCGGCATCTGCGCCGATCACGCGCATGAACGCATCGGTCGCATCGGCGAAACACTGGAGATACCGCGCCTCGTTCATGTGGTTGTTGTAGTCGGTCCAGTCCGGCGGCACCGCGCGGCTGACCGTGCGGATCGGCTGGCCGAGATCGTCGGCCTCCGGCGCGGCGCCTGCATCAAACAGCGCTTTCTCGTATCCGGCCAGCGTTCGGCCTGCGCCCCAGTCATTGACCTTCAACGCCTGCATGATCGCGATCAGATTGTCGTCGCGGATCGCTTCGAGATCGCGCGGCCCAAGATTGCCGGACTGCGCATCGCACTGATCCCCGACCATGTCGACAAACTGATCGGTCAGCTCAGGCACATCCATCAGCTTGGTCCACGGCCATTTCAGGCAGGGGCCGAACATGGCGAGCATCCCGCGCATCCCGGCCTCTCCCCCGGCCAGATGGAAGGTCTGCATCGTGCCCATCTGCGCCCAGCGAAGACCCGGCCCATAGG
>CAYYZH010000090.1:3971-15922 GCA_964475765.1 uncultured Limibaculum sp. | reverse complement strand
GGTCGACTTGTCGTACATACACTTGCCATACGCGAGCCATACGCTTGCGGTACAGATGCCATACAGGTGCCATACGCCTGCCATACGGGGTGGATCCTGGCCCCAAACAGGAAAAGGCACCCGGTTTGACCCGAGCGCCTTCCCGAATTTTCGTAAGACGTTCTACTGTCGGGAGGAGAACTCCGTCTCACCGCCAGAGGCCAGGATCTTGGCCTGAGCGACCCATTCATCGCGGGTCACGCGGCCACTGAAGCCTTCGAGATTGGAGTCGACCCAAGCGACCTCATCGGACGTCCAGTTGGCGATCTGATCGAAGTGATAGAACCCGAGCGAGTTGCAGAGCTTTTCGAGTTTCGGCCCTACCCCCTTGATAAGCTTGAGATCATCCGCCTTGCCGCCGCGCGCAGCCGTGAGCGCTTCGGGGCGGGTACCTTCGTTCTTTCCTTCGAAAACACCGTCGCCATCGCGGTCTGGTCCCGCCGCAGCGGCCTCGGCTGCAGCCTTTTCTGCCGCCTCTTTGGCTCGGGCAGCTTCAGCAGCCTCGGCCCGGCGCGCCGCATCAGCCGCGGCCCGCTGACGCGCAGCGTCGTCCGCCCTCCGCGCCGCAGCACCGGCATCCTCACCAGTCGATCCCGCAGCCTTGGCGTTCAGAGCTGAACGGGCCTCGGATCCCTTCCGCCTCAGCACTGATTGGGCAGCAAAGATAAGCATCAGCAGGAATAGAAAAAGTAGTATTCCCAACAATGCCTTAGCGATCGTGGGAATATCGGTTTCGCCCAAAGCGTTTGCAGAGATGCCAGTGACAATAAGGGCCAGAAAGATGCCAAACACCGTGAAGCGTGCGGCCGACCCTTCATGGTCGTCGATCGCCATATTGCGGGTGACGCCTTCCCAACCACGGATGTCCGCGCCGCGCTGAAGTGACATGATTTTCCTCCCGACTCTTTTCCGAGTTTGTGTGCCGCCTATGAAGTTCTAACGGCAGGAATGAGCCGCAGAAGATGAGCGATGTTCTTGGCGAAAATGCGAAGATGCGCGAGCGGTCGGGCTGCGACCAGCTTTTTGTTCATATAAGCCTCGAAGGTCAGCCGCTGGACATCGACATCATGGCAGATCGAGACAAACCGCTCACGCCGTTCGTCGGACTTGTACCAGGTGCGCTGCATCATCCCGAGAACCCGGAACACCTGGCCGTGCTCCTTGAGGAACTTCTTGCGCGCCGTTGCAAGCGCCGAGGCCTTGCCAGTTGCCAGAGCCAGCTCGACCGCATCGGCCGCGAACTGTCCACCGATCATGGCATAGTAGATGCCCTCGCCGGATGCCGGCGCAACGACGCCTGCAGCATCGCCAGCCAGAACGACATCGCGCCCGTTGTCCCATTTGTCGAGGGGACGCAACGGGATGGGGGCGCCCTCCTTGCGGATGGTCTTGCAGTCGGCAAGCCCCGAGGCTTCCCTAAGGCGAGTGGTCGCTTCCTTGAGATCGACGCCCTTGATGCCAGAGCCCATCCCCACTGACGCTTGCGAGCCGTGCGGGAAGACCCAACCGTAAAAATCGGGGCTGACCTTGCCGTCATAGACCACGTCGCAGCGTCCGGGATGATAGGTCGGCACGTTATCCGGTGCTTCGATGATCTCGTGGTAGGCGATGACGTAGGGGATCTCGGCTCCGCCATCGACCTCCTGGCGTGCTACGTTCGACCGTGCGCCGTCTGCGCCGATGACATAGCGGGTCTTGAGCGAGTGCGTCTCACCATCCTTGTCGCGATAGCGGACCAGCGTCACGCCATCATCGGTCCGGTCAATCCGGGTGAAGGTGCCGGTGTGTCGCTCCGCCCCACAGTCGGCGGCGCGGGCGCGCAGAAACTCGTCGAAATGTTCTCGATCAACCATACCGACAAAGCCGTTTTCGATCTCGATATCGACCATGTTTGAGGTCGGAGAGATCATGCGGGCGGTCCCAATCTTGGCGACGAGCTGCTGGTCTGGAATGCTGAAGTCGCGGATCAGGCGGGGTGGGATGGCGCCCCCGCACGGTTTGATGCGGCCTGCCCGGTCGAGTAGCGCAACATTGCGTCCAGCCTGTGCAAGCTGTTCAGCGGCAATCGCCCCTGACGGGCCTCCTCCCACGATCACGACATCATACATCGGACTATTCCCCCGGTATCGCTAGGGCAGGACCGCGTTGGTCCGGCAGTGAGATGGAAACGGCGCGCCAGGCCAGCACGGCGGCGGCAAGGAAAAGGGCGCCTTCAAAGACAAAAACGATGGCATAGGATCCGGCGAGCATGCCGGTGGTGGCGCGCAAAAGATCTAGTGCGATTGCCCCGAACCCCGCGCCAATGGCAAAGCCGAGCGATTGCGCCGCGCCGAAGACGCCCATGCGAGTTCCTTCTCGCGCGCGCTCCCCTTCAGAGGCGAGCCCCATCATCATGCCGATTGCCGCCACTGCAAAGACGCCGTTGCAAAAGCCGAGCGCCATGACGTTGGCGGTCAGAGGCCAGCCTGTGCCCTCAATGCCACCAAAGCCGAGGGCCGCGAGGCAGAGGCCTGAACCGATGCACCCGCCGATCATGAAAGTGCGGGTGATCGTGGTTGTGCGCTGAACGAGGCCAGTCACGAAAACAAGCACCATGCCGATCAGTGCACCGGCGTGCATCTTGCCGCCAAGCGCCGTGGACTCGCCCGGCGTCATCGCGAAGACATGCCCGCCAAACGGCTCGAGGATCAGATCCTGTGTGTTGTAGGCCAGCATCGCGACGAAAACGAAAAGAGTAAAGGCGCGGGCCTGCCGATCATTCCAGACCTCGGCGGCGGCCATGCGGAAGTCGATTTTTGTGCGTTTGGCGCGTGTCGCGGAAGTGGGCTCGACTCCCCAGAGAGCAAAGACCGTAACGGCCATCGAGACGGCGGCCACGCAGATGCTGACAGTCACGAGTCGTGCACCGGAATAGGGATCGAGCACTTGCCCGATGGTGATCCCGCTGGCGGCCAGCCCCGCAATCATCAGGATCCACACGAGCGATCCCGCCGCGGCCTTGCGTCCTGGCGCGACATGAGCCGCCAGTAGCGCAAGTAGGTTGGTAGCTGAAGCACCAAGGCCAAGGCCGACCATGGCAAAGGAGAAGATACCGAGGAGGAGGCCCGACCAGAAGGACGTTTCCATCCATGCCGTCGCCAAGGCTGCTCCGACGGTCCCTGAAGCCAGCACCAACATGCCGCCGATGATCCACGGACTGCGCCGCAGATTGTTGTCGGCGCCATGCCCCCACTTTGGGCGAAGCAACTGGAACGCGTGATAGATGCCGACCAGCATGGCCGGGATCATGGCCATCAATGCGAGCTCGACGATCATGACGCGATTGATTGTGGCGGTACAGAGAACCACAACCGCCCCAAGGGCCGTTTGCACCAGACCAATCCGGATGATCGAAAGCCAGGACAGCGTCATGTGGTGCCTCCCAATCCGCGCAGAGCGAAGGCTGCGATCATCATGCCGGAGACGTAGAGGACGATGCCGGTGCCGTTGTACCAGGGCGCCAGCCGTTTCGGGTCGGTGAGCAGGCGGCGCATCAGAAAAATCTGCGCCAAGAGGATCGCTGCGATGGCGAGGGCATGCCAAGGCTGGCCCCAACCAAACAGTAGGATGGCTACAACCGCTTGCGGCACGACCATCACCCAGCAGGCGACCTTGGCCGCAAGCTCGGGGCCGAGTTTGACGGGCAGGGAGCCCAGACCCATCTGTCGGTCGCCGTCCACGGCCTTGAAGTCGTTGAGGGTCATTATCCCATGTGCGCCGACCGCGTAGAGCAGGGCGATCAGAATGATCTTCGGGTCCGGCATCGTGGCCGCCATAACGGCAGCGGCGGTAAACCAGGGCACGCCTTCATAGCAGAGCGCACAGACCGTGTTGGACCACCAGCCATTGCGCTTCAGACGGAAGGGTTCGGCAGAGTAAGCCCAGGCGCAAGCCACTGCGAAAACGGTCGCGCCAAATCCCCAAGGACCAAGCGATGCGCCGACAAGAAGTGAGAGCCCGGTCCACGCCCAGGCGATCCAAAGCCCCCAACGGCCCGGGAGCCGACCAGATGGGATAGGGCGATGTGGCTCGTTGATCGCGTCAACATGACGATCACACCAGTCGTTGGCGGCTTGGCTCATGGCGCAGACGATGGGTCCGGCGAGCAAGAGGCCGAGAATTGCCTGATCCCAACGGTCCGAGATAGCAACGCCCACCGACACCAGACCGCACAAGTAGGCCCACATCGGCGGAAACCATGTAATGGGCTTTAACAGCTCCAAAACCACCGCCGGCTCGGGAATCGATCTCTCGGTCGTCCTGACAGTCATACTGTCACTTAAACATGACAGCATTGTGGTTTAAAGTGTAAACTAAGCGCTACGCTTTGCTGAGATTGCTGAATCACAGGCGCATTCGGCCGCGATGCCAAGTGGACTTTCTCGGGAATCCACACAAAAAGACCATCAAACCGCGAAAACTTGTGGGCAAAGTGGAAATTTTGTCACTTTAACATGACAAACAGGTGTCTATCTCATCAGGTAGACGCTATTGTCACTCTGCGGAAATCAGGCGGGATGCCTCCGGAACATGGCCAAGTCTTTCAAATTTGACGAGCTGAGCGCGAACGCGCAGGAGTGTTCCATCCGTTTGATTCTCGAGACCGCCGACATCCGTCTGCTGCTTTGGCCCGATGGCATGATTGCAGAGGTACATTGCAGCCATCACATCCGGCTGGAAATCCCAGAAGAAAGTCTCAACGCGCGGCACGTTACCGAGATCGTTGAACCAGAAGATCGGGCAAGGCTTGCCGCGATGGTCGAGCAGGCCAAGAACGGTATTCAAGCCGCCCCGGCAATTCTGCATCACTCGGCGTTGATCAAGTCCGGCACACGAGCTCGGTACTCTGCGCATCTCGCCGGAGACGACAAGAATATCATCCTCCTCGGGCGAGCACAGTCGCTCGAGCTGAATGCGGCTGCACGCATTGCGATTGAGCACATGGGATACGAGCGGCCGGAGTAGTGGCTGTTTTCAGGTCTGAAGCGTTGCAGATCTCTGTCTTCAGGTGGCCAACGCTGTGAAATTCTCTTTGTCAGCTTTCATAGCGCGTGTTGCCGCGGCGGCTGGTGTCGATTGGCAACTCGATGAAAAGCGGTTGGTGTGCGCGTTGTGAACAAGCCTGACGCGGGCAGAGGTGACAATTGATGCCGATCGGGCTGAAAAGACTTTCGTCCGCCGTGTTGAAGCTTTCAGCGTAACCTATTCGCTCTGCGTAGCGCTGCTCGCACCCCAGCGCGAGGGCCAGACGACGGTCCTGTGTCTCTCGGCTGAAGACCGGGCGATCTGTGGTGCGGCTGATAGTGAAGAACCGCTCGCCATCAGGCAACTCCACGAATTGCGGTTGGATCACTCCCGGATTGCGAAAACAGGTGTGAATGTTCCAGACGGGGCAGGATCCACCATATTCCGCGAGATTGAAAGAGGTTGCGTTGAAGCGTTTGGTGACATTGCCGGCCTTGTCGACCCGCAAAAAGAAGAAGGGAACACCACGGGCGCCCTCTTTCTGGAGCGTCGTCAAACGATGGCAGACCTGCTCGAACGACACGTTGAACGCCGCAGCGATCCGGTCGATATCGTACTTCGTGCGGCGCGCGGTCTCCAGCATCTTATCGTACGGCATCAGGTATGCGGCAGCGAAGTAGTTGGCCAGCTCAACATGACATCGGGCCAGCCCGCTTTGCGCGTTGATGTTGCTGTTTGCAGTCAAGGTGTCGAGCAACTCCTGAAACTCAATCAGGCACAAAATGTGCGCGAGTTGAAAAACCCGGTTTTGGTGATCGAGAGCCTCCGAGAGGTTCACGATCCTGGCCTCGGCATCGTGAATACGCAGGGCATCGCGCATCTCATCCGCTGACCGGGTGACGACCTTTATGTGGTGCACCCGGTCGAGCCGGTGTTTCAATGCGGAGTAAACGTCATCTGCCTCGCAAGGTTCGTCGGTGCGCAGTCTGCCGGCTGCCTGTTCGAGACTGTCAAAGTAGTTCGAGTTGCTGCGAAAGAAGTCGTGAATCACCGATTCTGGTGACGTCGTCGTCAGCGCATCCGGCATCCGTTCACTGCCCTGGCGCATTATGCGCTGAAGGGCGGATCGGTGGCTCTGATAGAGCTTCAGGAAGGTTTCAACCATACGAGGTGCATGATCGATGGCGGCACGCAGTTCCTGAATGTCCGGGCGATCGCCTTCAAACGTCGGATCCTGCACCGCGTTGCGCAGATCGGCCAAAAGGTTCGAGGAATCGTCGTTGACCAGATCTCGCCAGTCCACCTGATAGGTGTCCGAAATCGCCATAAGTATCTGAACGGAAAGGCTGCGTTGGTTGTTTTCGAGCAGGTTTACATACGACGCGCTCACGCCAAGGGCTTTCGCCATCTCGGCCTGGGTCTGCTTTCGTTGGCGCCGAAGCTGGCGCAGTTGAGGGCCGACAAAAGTTTTCTGCATGACCTGTTTCTTCACAACATTACAAAAACATGATCCGTTGTGTCTACATATTACACATAAACTCGATATTGCGTGAGGCTTTTCTTTTTCTGCCCTAAGCCTCCGCCATCACATCAACGCTTTTGGAAAGGATTTCCAGATGGCTCGCAAAATCCTCATTCTCGGCGCTTCCTACGGTTCACTTCTCGGCACCAAGCTGGTTATGGCTGGCCATGACGTCACTTTGGTTTGCCGCAGCAGCACCGCTGAACTGATCAATGCTGAAGGCACCGAGGTGCGGATTAAGCTGAAAGGTGAGGATGAGCATTCGGTAATCTCGTCGGATCACCAACCCGGGAAACTGAACGCGTGCACGCCGCAGACCGCGAACCCAGCGGACTATGATCTCGCTGTACTGGCGATGCAGGAGCCGCAGTACAGCGCTCCTGAGATCCGGGTCCTGATGCGCAAGATCGCACGGGTCGAAATTCCTTGCCTCTCGATCATGAACATGCCGCCTCTGCCCTACCTGCAGCGGATTGCCGGGTTGTCGCCCGAAGCACTTGAGCCGGCCTACTCCGATGCAAGCATCTGGGATCTGTTCCGCCCCGGTCTGGTATCCCTGTGCTCTCCCGACCCGCAGGCGTTCCGTCCGGTCGATGCGCCGAACAACGTGCTGCATGTTGGGTTGCCAACCAATTTCAAGGCGGCTGAGTTCGAGGATCCCGAGCATACCGAGATGTTGCGCGATCTCGCCATCGATATCGACACTGTGCGTCTGCGCGGTCAGGACGTCCCGGTCAAATTGCGGGTGCACGAGTCACTGTTCGCGCCTCTGGCGAAATGGGCGATGCTGTTAGCGGGCAACTATCGCTGCCTGACCCATGGCGGTCAGCGCTCAATCGCCGAGAGCGTCCACGGAGAGCTGGAAGTGACCCGCTCGGTCTACAATTTTGTGAACGCAATGATCGTCAAGCTAGGTGCCAAGCCCGAGGATCTGGTGCCGTTCGAGAAGTATGCGGCGGCAGCGAAATCTCTCCAGAAGCCATCATCAGCGGCGCGCGCAGTTGCTGCAGGGGCGATCGAGATCGAACGCGTGGATCGTCTTGTGCAGTTGATTGGCGAGCAAATTGGCATGAGCCACCCGGTGGCAAACGCAGCTGTTCGAGTCGTGAACGCCCGGCTGGTGCGCAACGCAGAAGCTGCAGTGATCGAAGCCGAAACCCGCAGCGCGGCCTGATCAAAACCGATCCAGAACAGAACTTTCATTCGACAGGAGATCCCGTCATGGACGGACAGGTATTCGACGACACGACGTTTTTTGGTGGTCCGCTCGCAACGCGCGATCCCGCGCTGGCGGCGATGATTGGACGCGAGGCAACCCGCCAACAGAACGAGATCGAGCTCATTGCGTCGGAGAACATCGCCAGCCAGGCTGTCCTTGACGCCGCCGGGTCGATCCTGACCAACAAGTATGCCGAGGGCTATCCCGGACGCCGCTACTACGGTGGCTGTCAGTTTGTCGACGAGGTCGAGCAACTTGCCATTGATCGCGCGTGCGAACTCTTCGGCTGTGGCTTCGCCAATGTTCAACCGAACTCAGGCAGTCAGGCCAACCAGGGCGTGTTCCTCGCGTTGGTGAAGCCCGGCGATACTATCCTTGGTCTATCGCTTGATGCGGGCGGTCACCTGACGCACGGGGCGCGTCCGAACATGTCGGGCAAGTGGTTCAACGCGGTTGCCTACGGCTTACGCGATAGCGATCAGCGGATCGATATGGAGCAAGTCGCGAGCATGGCGCGCGAGCACCGCCCGGCGATTATCATCGCAGGTGGTTCGGCCTATCCTCGTCAACTCGACTTCGCCGCCTTTCGTCATATTGCCGATGAAGTCGGCGCCTATCTCATGGTCGACATGGCGCATTTCGCGGGGCTGGTCGCAGCGGGTGAGCACCCCTCCCCCTTCCCGCACGCCCATGTCGCCACAACCACCACGCACAAAACGCTGCGCGGTCCAAGGGGCGGCATGATCCTTACGAATGACGAGGCGCTGGCCAAGAAGATCAACTCAGCGATCTTTCCCGGACTGCAAGGCGGCCCGCTCATGCACGCAATTGCCGGAAAGGCGGCGGCCTTCGGTGAGGCGCTGCAGCCCGAATTCAAAACCTATGCAAAGCAGGTGATCCAAAACGCGCAGGCGCTTGCCTACAAGCTGAGATCTTCGGGTTTTGACATCGTCTCCGGTGGGACCGACACACACCTCATGCTGGTCGATCTGCGTCCGAAAGGGTTGAAGGGCAACCTCGCTGAACAGGCGCTTGGCCGGGCACATATCACCTGCAACAAGAATGGTGTCCCCTCCGATCCTGAAAAGCCAACCGTGACCTCCGGCATTCGCCTGGGAACACCGGCGGGTACAACTCGTGGATTTGGGGTGACCGAGTTTGAACAGATCGGTGATCTGATCACCTTCGTACTCGACGGCCTCGCGCAAAACGGACCGGACGGAAATGGCCGGGTCGAGGACGAGATTAAAGCTGAAACCATCGCTCTTTGCCGCCGGTTCCCGATTTACGGCGGCTGACCCGACATACACACATCAAGGAAGGAAAAATCATGCCCGGATATAAAACACTTGCCGTCCCCGGCCCGACCAACATGCCCTTTGAGATCCGCGCTGCGATGCAGGGCGCACTGGAAGATCACCGCGCCCCGGATTTCCCGGATTTCGTCAAACCGCTGCTCGATGACGTGAAGAAGGTCTTCCAGACGACCGAAGGCCAAGTCTTCGTCTTCCCTGGCTCCGGCACGGGCGGTTGGGAGTCGGCAATCTCGAACACGCTCAACCCTGGAGACCGGGTTCTGGCCTCTGTCTTCGGTCAGTTCTCCTGGCTCTGGGTCGATCTTTGTCAGCGCTTTGGTCTCGATGTCACGGCCATCGATGTTCCATGGGGACAGGGTGTGCCGCTCGGTGTTTATGAGGCGCACATTGCGGCTGATACCAAGCACGAGATCAAGGCGGTTCTGGTTTGCCAAAATGAAACCGCCACCGGGGTGACATCGGATGTCGAAGGCGTGCGAAAGATCCTGGATGCGCACAACCACCCCGCACTGCTGTTCGTCGATGGAGTGTCATCGATTGCCTCCATCGATTTCCGGATGGACGAATGGGGTGTGGATGTTGCGGTGTCCGGCTCGCAGAAGGGCTTCATGATGCCGACGGGTCTGGCCATTGTCGGCGTCAGCCAGAAGGCGCTGGAGGCCGGTAAGACCGCGACGCTGCCCCGCTGCTTCTTCGACTATCAGGACATGATCAAGACCAACGCGCAGGGTTACTTCCCTTACACGCCCGCGGCGACGTTGTTGCGCGGTCTGCGCACGTCGGTCGACATGCTGCTCGATGAAGGACTGGACAGTGTTTTCACGCGTCATAACCGCCTCGCCAGTGGTGTGCGCGCGGCAGTTGATGCCTGGGGCCTGAAGATCTGTGCAGAAGCGCCGGTCTGGCATTCAGACACGGTGACCGCGATTCTCGTGCCCGAACAGTTCGACGCAAACGATGTGATCAAGACCGCTTATGACAAGTACGGTGTATCGCTGGGCGCGGGCCTCTCAAAGGTGGCGGGGAAGGTGTTCCGCATTGGTCACCTCGGTTGGCTGAACGAGACGATGGTCCTGCAGGCATTGGGCGGAGCCGAGATGGCGATGCGAGATGTCGGCATTCAGTTCGAAGCTGGCTCCGGCGTCGGCGCCGCCGTCAAGCACTTCACCGACACCTCGATCGCCACGCCGATGGCCATCGCGGCCGAGTAACAGACCGCTTGCCAACGGCCTCTGAGCCACGTCATATCCGAGATCAAAGCGCCCCGCAGAGCGGGGCGTTTTACTGAAAAGACTACCAAACCAAGAATGGAGGGGGCCGGTATGACCCGCATCGTTTTTCTCGACCGCTCGACGATGGCGCCGCAGATCCCGTTGGTCAAACCGGACTTCGACCACGAATGGATCGAGCATGATCGGACTGCGCCAGATCAGATCGTCGAGCGTCTCGCGGGTGCTGAGATTGCGGTGACCAACAAAGTTGGTCTTCGCGCAGAACACATCAAAGCGCTGCCCGACCTCAAAATGATTTCGATCCCGGCCACAGGGTACGACGCGTTTGATATCCCCGCCTGCAAGGCACGTGGGATCGTGGTCTCGAACGTGCGCGGCTATGCGCACACGACCGTGCCGGAGCATGTGTTCTCCCTGATCCTTGCGCTCAGGCGTGGGATCGTCGGCTATCGCCAATCTGTGATTGACGGACGTTGGCAGGAAGCGGCGCAGTTCTGCTACTTCGACTTTCCCATCAACGACATTCGCGGCCAGACGATCGGCATCATCGGCGAGGGCATCATCGGTCAGGGCGTTGCCCGCATTGCGCAGGCCTTCGGCATGACGGCCCTCTTTGCTGCGCATAAGGGCGTCGACGGGCTCGGCCCACTTTACACGCCATTTGATGAGGTGTTGCAGCGGGCGGACATTCTGACACTGCATGCGCCCCTGATGCCCGCGACACGGGATACGCTCGGCGCCCCGGAATTCGCCCGAATGAAACGTAAGCCGCTGATCATCAATTGCGGGCGCGGCGGTCTCGTGAACGAGGCCGATCTTGTCGCTGCGCTGGATGCAGGTCAGATCTCCGGTGTCGGGTTTGATTGTCTGACAACCGAGCCGCCGCAGCCGGATAATCCGCTCCTTAGCATCCTGACCCGGCCGAATGTGATCGTGACGCCTCACACAGCCTGGGCCTCGGACGAAGCTCAGATCGAGGTCTGGGAGCAGGTCGTTGATGGGATCAACAACTATAAGGCAGGAACTCCAATCAACCGGGTCGCATGAACAGCGATCCCCGGCTTGTCCAGAGATCAACTGTGACTAGGATCGGAGGGCGTGCCTTGGAGAGTATCGATGCCAAATGATCCCCTGCTGCAGCCCTATCAGCTCAAGCATCTGACGCTGAAGAACCGGATCATGTCGACTGCGCACGAGCCGTCCTATTCCGAGGACGGGATGCCCAAGGACACTTATCGGCTCTATCATCTGGAGAAGGCCAAGGGCGGGATCGCGATGACCATGACGGCCGGGTCGGCCTTGGTGGCAGAGGACAGCCCGGCGGCGTTTGGCAACCTGCATGCCTACAAGGACGAGATTGTCCCTTGGCTTAAGCGGCTGACCGATGATTGCCATGAGCATGACTGCAAGGTGATGATCCAGCTCACCCATTTGGGGCGCCGGACCATGTGGAACCATTCGGACTGGCTGCCGGTGGTTTCTGCATCGCCTGTGCGGGAACCTGCGCACAGGGCGTTTCCCAAGGAGGCCGAGGATTGGGACATCGCCCGCATCGTGACCCGCTATGCCGAGGCCGCGGAGCGAATGCAGGTGGCAGGGCTCGATGGGATCGAGCTGGA
>CAYYZH010000090.1:0-3871 GCA_964475765.1 uncultured Limibaculum sp. | reverse complement strand
TTTCTCAACATCATCCGTGGGATGGTCGACAGTGAGAACCACCTCGCTGACGTGATCCCGCTGCAGGGGATGGCGGCCTCGCCACATCTGGACTTCGCCGGAGAGATGCGGGCCGCAACAAAGTTCCCGGTCTTCCATGCCGCCCGGATCAACGACGTCGCGACCGCCCGTCATGCAATTGCCGAAGGCAAGCTCGATATGGTGGGGATGACGCGTGCGCACATCGCTGACCCGCATATCGTGCAGAAGGTGACGGAGGGGCGGGAAGCCTCGATCCGTCCCTGTGTTGGCGCGACCTACTGTCTGGGCCGGATTTATGAAGGGCACGGTGCGCTTTGCATTCATAATGCGGCGACGGGGCGTGAGAAGTTCATGCCCCATGTCATTCCTTCGACCGAGGCGCGCAAGAAAGTAGCTGTGGTCGGGGCAGGTCCAGCCGGGCTTGAGGCCGCGCGGGTTTGCGCTGAACGGGGCCATGATGTTGCGGTGCTGGAGGCACAGGACCAACCGGGCGGGCAGGTACGGCTGATCGCGAGGACAAAGCGCAGATCCGAGATGATCGGCATTGTCGACTGGCGCATAGCCGAACTGGAACGGCTGGGCGTTGAGATCCGCTTCAACACCTACGCCGAGGCGGGTGATGTCACCGCTGAAGACCCCGACATCGTCATCATCGCCACGGGCGGCGTGCCGCATACGGAGGTTTGCGACGGGGCCGATCTCGTGACCTCATCGTGGGAGATCTTGTCCGGCGATACGAAACCCGGGGCCGAGGTGCTGGTCTTTGACGATCATGGGCAGGAACACGGGCTTCAGGCCGCCGAGATGCTGGCCGAGGCGGGCTCAACGGTCGAGCTGGTCACGCCGGAGCGGATCCTTGGCTCGGATGTCTCTGGCCTCAACGCGGTGCCTTATCAGCGGGCCTTCGCGGCCAAGGACGTGCGCGTGACGATCAACACCGGACTGCACGCAATCGCGCGGCACGGAAACCGACTTGTCGCGACCCTTGGCTCGGAGTACGCCGACCGGACATGGCAGCGGGAAGTCGATCAGGTGGTCATTGAACACGCGACAACGCCCGCGGATGAGCTTTACTTTGACCTCAAACCGCTCTCGCGCAATCTCGGCGAGGTGGATCAGCGGGCGTTGATCTCTGGCGAGACGCAGTCGATCAACACTAATCCAGACGGCGCGTTCCAACTTTATCGCATTGGCGATGCGGTCGCGGCGCGCAATATTCATGCAGCCATCTATGATGCGCTGAGGCTGGCAAAGGATTTTTGACCTTCCACCGCTTGGCAATATGTTCCACTTGGTGGAGTTGAACTCAATGAGCGTGTCGTCTAAGCCCACGGCGTCACGAGAAAAGACGCGCAAGATCACTGCGCCGTTCGGGATTCTCTGGGGTAATTGGGCTGTGAACAGCGGAGCCGCGGGCATCCGACGAGGGAGTATCTGACCATGAAGATCGGCGCGCCGAAAGAATCTTTTGAAGGTGAAGCAAGGGTCGCCTTGACGCCCGAGAGCGCTGGGCGTCTGCAAAAGCTCGGTTACGACTGTCTGGTCCAATCGGGAGCGGGTGCAGCAGCCTCGATTACCGATGCGGCCTATGAGGCGGCGGGGGTGACTGTGGTGCCGACCGCAGCTGATCTTTGGTCGCAATCTGATGTGATCGCAAAGGTGCGCGAGCCCTCTGAGGCTGAGGTGGCCGCTGCGCCGGATGGCAAGACATTGATTTCGTTTGTCTGGCCAGCCGCTAATGAAGAGCTGTTGGCGCAGCTCAACGCAAAGAAAATGTCAGTGCTCGCGATGGACATGGTGCCCCGCATCTCCCGCGCGCAGAAGATGGATGCGCTCAGTTCGATGGCCAACGTCGCTGGCTACCGTGCGGTGATCGAGGCGGGCAACAATTTCGGCCGATTCTTCACCGGTCAGGTCACGGCGGCGGGAAAGGTGCCCCCGGCCAAGGTTTTGGTGGTCGGTGCCGGGGTTGCGGGACTTGCAGCCATCGGCACCGCGGTCTCGCTGGGTGCAATCACCTATGCGTTCGACGTGCGCCCCGAAGTGGCGGAACAGATCGAATCCATGGGTGCAGAGTTCGTCTTTTTGGAGTTCGAGGAAAGTAGTCAGGACAGCTCTGCGACCGGCGGATATGCAGCGCCCTCCTCGCCGGAGTTCCGCGAGAAGCAGCTCGCGAAGTTTCGTGAGATGGCGCCCGAAATCGACATTGTCATCACCACCGCGCTGATCCCGAACAGGCCTGCACCGGAGTTGTGGACCGAGGACATGGTTCAGTTGATGAAGCCGGGCTCGGTCATCGTCGATCTGGCTGCCGAGCGCGGGGGAAACTGTACGCTGACAGTTGTCGACGAGAAGATCGTGACCGACAACGGCGTGACCATCGTAGGCTACACGGATTTTCCGAGCCGTATGGCGACGCAGACATCGACACTCTATTCCACGAACATTCGACATATGATGGATGATCTGACGCCTGAGAAGGACGGCGTGCCGGTCATCGACATGGAAGACGACGTGATCCGTGGCTCGCTGGTCTGCCACGACGGCGAGATCACCTACCCACCTCCACCGCCCAAGGTCGCTGCAATCGCAGCGGCGCCAAAGAAAAAAGAGCCGGAGAAAACGCCCGAGCAAGTGCGAGCCGAGGAAGAGGCGGCTTCGAGAAAGGCGCTGAACAACACGGCCTGGATGCTGGGGATCGGGGGTGCGCTCTGCCTGCTGGTCGGTACAGTCGCACCCGCGAGCTTCATGCAGCATTTCATCGTTTTCGTGCTGTCGGTCTTCGTGGGCTTTTATGTGATCTGGGGTGTCGCGCATTCGCTGCACACACCGTTGATGGCGATCACCAACGCAATTTCGTCCATCATCATCGTCGGCGCACTCTTGCAGATCGGATCAAGCAGCACTGTGGTGATGATCCTCGCGGCGGCCTCAATTCTGATGGCCTCGGTCAACATCTTCGGCGGGTTCCTCGTGACGCGCCGGATGTTGGCCATGTTTGAACGTAGCTGAGGGGGAGCGGGACCATGAGCATCGGATTGGTGACTGCCGCATATGTCGTTGCGGCCATCCTCTTCATCCTCGCACTGGGCGGTCTGAGCAATCAGGAGAAAGCCAAGCGCGCCATCTGGTACGGGATCATCGGCATGGCGTTGGCCGTTGGCGCGACCATCGGCGCGCCTGGCGTTGGAGCCTATTGGCTGATTCTCCTGATGATCATCATCGGCGGCATCGGCGGTTACATCGTCGCCAACAAAGTCCAGATGACCCAGATGCCTGAACTGGTGGCAGGGTTCCACAGCCTTGTCGGCTTGGCGGCTGTTTTCATCGGCATCAACGCCGATCTCGAGATGAACGCCGCCATTGCCGCGAAGGATGCCGGCACGGTTGATCAGTTGGCTGGTTTTGCGAAAACGATTGCAAAGAAAACGGGCGTCGAAATCTCGATTCTCAAGGTCGAACTGTTCCTAGGCATATTGATCGGCGCGATCACTTTTACCGGTTCGATCGTCGCCTACGGCAAACTGGCAGGCAAGCTCTCTTCCGCCGCGCTGACCCTACCGTTCCGTCATCAGATCAACATCGGTGCAGTCATCCTGTGTCTGATCCTTGGTTGGATGTACCTGAACGGGGCGGGTCTCTGGACTATGCTGCTGGTTGCCGTGATATCCGGCGCAATCGGCTGGCATCTGATCATGGCCATTGGCGGCGCGGACATGCCGGTTGTGGTTTCGATGCTTAACTCCTATTCGGGCTGGGCTGCCGCGTCTATCGGCTTCACACTCGGCATTGTTCTCTTGATCGTGACCGGTGCGCTCGTTGGATCTTCGGGTGCAATCCTGTCCTACTT
>CAYYZH010000089.1:0-15958 GCA_964475765.1 uncultured Limibaculum sp. | reverse complement strand
TGGAGATGATCGAGGAGGCCAAGGCGCGCGGTACGGCCATCATCGGAATTTTCCATGATTTATCAGCACGTTCACGGCTTTGCGACCGCGAAGTCGACGTTACCAAGTTCACTCCGGAGCAGGCGGCATGACGCCCGGCACCTTCATCGCCGTGGTCGGACCGTCAGGGGCCGGTAAGGATACGCTGATCGATGCGGCGCTTGCCCGGCGGCCAGATCTGATCCGAGCGCGCCGTATCATCTCACGGCCCGAAGCCCCGGAAACCGAGGATTTTCAGAGCGTTACGGAGCATAAATTCAGAGCGCTTGAGGCGTCAGGTGGTTTTGCCTTGCACTGGCAGGCGCATGGGCTGTTTTACGGGATCTCAACTTCTGTGCATCAGTCTCTGCAACAGGGCTCATCGGTGATCGCCAACCTCTCGCGATCCGTGCTCGGCGAGATGATGGTCCGGTTTTCGAAGTCTCGCGTCGTTAATGTCACGGCGACGCCGGACGTTCTGGCAACACGCCTTGCAGCCCGTGGGCGCGAGACAGAGACAGACATCGCGGCACGCCTGGCGCGATCGACTGACGCCGTGCCATCCACCGCGCTTGTCATCGACAATAGCGGTTCGCTTGAGGACGGGATCGCGGCTTTCCTCGCCGCGCTCCCGCCGCCTCATCCGGTCAAGGCGTAGCGTTTCAGGATGCGGAACCGGCCATCCACAGCCTCGCCAAAGAGACAGATCTCGGTGATATCCACTGGGCACCCGACAAGGGAGAGCGTGAGTTCTTTCAATCTTATCAAAGCCTTATCCCTCAGTTCGTCAGCCATACTTCCGGTGAGCGTCAGATGAAAGCGGAACTCCTCGAACACATAAGGGTAACCCCATTGCGCAAGCAGCGCTTCCTGCCTTTCGGTCAGTCCGTTTGCCCGTCTTTTGGCAAGCTCGGCATCTGTCAGCGGGGCGCGATGATGATCGAGGCTCTCTACGCAAGTCCTTGCAAGAGAAGCGAGATCCGGACTGCCCACCAAGGGCACAAGCGCCGCGAACCGGCCCAGCGCGCGAAGCTGCAGCCCTGGCAAAGCGAAGGGTTGAATGCTGTCGGTGAGGGTTTCGAGATCCCGGTCGAGAGCCTCCACATCCGATCCCTCAGCAAGCCGGAACGGCGGTTTCAGCGTCCCGTGAAAACCGTATTTGCGAGGCGTTTTGGTCAGGGAGGCGACATCCATCGAGACCTGCCGATGGGTGACATCGGCACCGGCCTCAGCGTCCCAGCCAAGCCAGGACGCCCCAAACACCGCCAGATCGGAGCCGGCGGGCGGCGCCCAGAAAACTCCATATCTCTGATATTCCAGCATAAACCCGATCCTTCGTCCCACTTCTTCATGGCACTGATGCGCCGCAAGCCTGCAACGCGTGTGTGCCATGTGCCCGTCCAACCGCCAAATGCCGAGTGTGATCTGCCATGACGTCGAACCAGCCCGATCTTGTTCTTGCCAATGCACGTCTGGTCCTGGAGGACGAGATTGTCTCGGGTTCGGTGGCGGTCACAGATGGCCAGATCACCGCCATCGATCAAGGCAGCGCGGTGGCCGCGGGAGCCGTCGACTGCGAAGGAGACTATGTCGCGCCCGGACTGATCGAGTTGCATACGGACAACCTCGAGCGCCACCTTCAACCGCGCCCCGGTGTGAAGTGGCCGGGCAAGGCAGCGGTGATTGCCCATGATGCGGAGCTCGCCTCGACCGGCATCACGACCGTTTTTGACGCGCTGCGGGTTGGCTCCATCGTCTCGGACAAGCGCTCGCGCTATGGCAAATATGCGCGGGATATGAGCCGCAACATTCTGGATCTGCGGGCGGTGGGCGCCCTGCGCGTCAGCCACTTCATACACCTGCGCGCCGAGATCTGTTCGGAGACGCTGATCGAGGAGCTGGACGAGTTCGGGCCCGAGGACCGCATCGGGATTGTCAGCGTGATGGACCACACGCCGGGACAACGCCAATTCGTCAACACCGATCAATTACGCACCTATCTCAGCGGTAAGTACGGCATGAGCGACGAGCATATGGACACCCATATCCAGTTCCAGATCGACCTCGGCCAGCGAAACCGTGCGGCCCATCAGGCCAAGGCCGTTGCCCATGCAGCGGAGTTGGGTGCGATTGTCGCAAGTCATGACGACACGACCGCCGAGCACGTGGCCCAATCGCAGGAGATCGGGGTTGGCCTTGCGGAGTTCCCGACAACGCTGGAGGCCGCAGAGGCCTGCCGGAACGCTGGTATATCCGTCATGATGGGCGCACCGAATGTCGTGCGCGGCGGCTCTCATTCGGGAAATGTCGCGGCCAGCGCGCTTGCGGAGCGCGGGCTTTTGAACATCCTGTCATCGGACTATGTTCCCGCCAGCCTCCTCTTTGCGGCGGTGACCACGGGAGAGCAGCTTGGCGCGCTGGAACGCGGGATCAGGACCGTCACGGCAGCGCCCGCAGATGCGGCCCGACTTGACGACCGGGGACGAATTGCCTTGGGAAAGCGCGCCGACTTCGTGCGCTTCACCGTAGCCCACGATGTCCCCGCGACACGGGGCGTTTGGGTCCAGGGCCGCCGGGTCGCCTAAGCTCCGGTCACTGCCCGGAACCAACCCAGCCCGTCCTCTGTGCGCCCCGCCGGGCGGTACTCACACCCGACCCAGCCATCATATCCCAAGCGGTCCAACGTCTCGAAGAGATGCGTGATGTTCAGCTCTCCAACATCAGGTTCGTGTCTGTCCGGTACGCCCGCAATCTGGATATGGCCAATATGGCCGATCAGCCGCTCGAGCCTGCGGGTCAGGTCACCCTCCATGATCTGCGCATGGTAGATATCGAACTGCAGTTTGAGATTTGGCGCCCCTACGGCCTCCATGATCGCAACCGCCTGGTCCGAGCGGTTGAGAAAGTAGGCCGGCATATCCCGCGTATTGATCGGCTCGATCACGAATGTCTGCTCCGGCGCCCGCTCGGCAGCCCACCGGAGATTGTCAACATAGGTCGCCTGGGCGCTCTTGCCCGCCGCGTTTCCGGCCATGATGTGAATGCGCTCAGGCGCGAGAACCTCAGCGTAGCTGAGCGCCGTCTCGATCGATGCCTGGAACTCTGGTGCGTTGCCCTGAATGGCGGCCATGCCGCGCTCGCCCGCTTCCCAGTCGCCCGGCGGTGTGTTGAAGAGCGCCTGGGTCAGTCCTGCCCCGTCGAGGGCGGCTTTCACGTCACCGGGTTCAAAGTCATAGGGAAAGAGATATTCGACGCCTTCAAAACCCGCAGCTCGGGCCGCGGCGAACCGTTCGAGAAACGGGTGCTCGGTGAACATCATCGAAAGGTTAGCGGCAAATCGGGGCATGGCAGGTCTCCAGAGTTCCCATGCAGGCTGACCTCAACCGGCAGGAAGGTAAAGGTTAAAGACCAGCGATCAGGTCTTCGTGAAGCGGTCTTCGCAGATCTAGCGCAAGACGAGGTCTAGCGGCATCTGCCCCAACGGCTCGGATCCGTTCTCCGTCACAATGGAGGTGCGCCCAAGTGTCATGGCCGTGCCGGTGTCGCTGTCCATCAGGATCATGTGAAGAAAGAACACCATGCCCGGCGCGATAACGGTCCCGGCGCGTTCATAGAACATGAACTCATCCATCCAGCACGGCGTATAGCGCGCACCCAGCGAATAGCCGCAAGCGTTCAGGCGGTGTTTGCCAAGCCCTGCCTCATCGAGCACCCGGGCATGGGCCGCGAACACGTCGCCAGTGGCGTTACCGGGCCGCAGCGCGCCTTCGCATGCGGTGAGAGCAGCGGCAGCCGCCTCCTGCATGCGCTCGTGTTCAGATTTGGGTTGGCCGATGACGATGGTCTTCATATTGGCCGAGTGGTAGTGGCGATAAGCGCCCGCCCATTCCAGCGTCAATTGATCCTGAGCGTCCAACCGCCGTCGCCCGGATTGGTAGCGGCAGAGCAGCGCGTGATCACCGGACCCGATGATGAATTCATTCCCAGCATAATCGCCGCCCGCTTCGAAGATCGCGCGATGCATCGCGCCGAGAATGACACCTTCATCCGCATTTGCGCGTGTCTCGGTCAGAGCGGCATCCCAGGCAGCCTGTGCCAGATCAGCAGCCTTGCGGACATAAACCAGTTCCGCCTCGGACTTGACCAACCGAAGATGGCCCATCAGGTCGGAGACATCGACTAGACCGTCGATCTGGGCAGCAACCGCCGCACCATTGGCATGGGTCAGCCCCGCGGTCGCGGTCTCCCAGCCAAGACGCTTGCCCATAAGGCCAAGATCCGAGAGGAGCGCTGCCAGATCGCGGGCGGGCTCTGCATCTGCTGCATCTTTCCAGATCCGAATGTCAGAAATGTTCGAGGTCAGTTCGGCCTGACGCAGATCGGCGCTGCGGGTCAGCAGCACCGGCTCTCCATCTAATGGAACTACAAGGCACTGGAAAAAGCAAAAGCCGAACGTGTCATAGCCGGTCAGCCAAAACTGGCTTTCCGGGGCAAAGAGCAGCAACGCGTCGAGACCTCGGCGTTCCATTTCGACGCGCACCCGGGTCATGCGCCCAGCAAATTCCTGTTCGGTGAAATGCAACATGGTCGGTGTGCCTCAGTTGGGTATGGATCCGCGGGGTTGCTCGCCGCATCTTGCCCGGCAAAGCCGAGTAGTACGGCTGCGGGACAAAGAGCAGCTGCGGCGCATCAAAGCGCGATCGCTGCAACGAGACGACCGTAGTCAGGCTCGTCACGATGGCAGCTGCGCCGGTAAGAAAAGAACCGCTTCTCATCGGAATAGGTGCAGTGCCCGGTCCAGCCCGCCTCGGCGACATCAGCCGCGCGCAGCCGCGCAAGGCAATATCCCGGCAGATCGAACATGGCCCGGTCTTCTTTGCCGCCTGCAAAGAACCGCGCGTTCTCGGGATCATCATCAAGGAAGCGTTCGACAAATTCCGGACCGACTTCATAGGCGCGTTGCGAGATCACCGGGCCAACAGCAGCAACAATCCGGGGACGGTCAGCACCCAGTGTCGTCATGGCGTCTATCGTGACTTCGAGCACCCCTGTCAGGGCTCCTTTCCAACCGGCATGGGCGGCGCCGATCACGCCGGCCTCTGCATCGGCGAACAGGACCGGCGTGCAGTCCGCGGTCAAAACCCCAAGGGCAACGCCGCGTTGATCGCTCACCATGGCGTCAGCCCGAGGCCGTTCCGCAGGCCACGGCCCGGAAACGACGACAGCCTCGGCGCTATGGATCTGGTGCAGCGAGACGAGATCGTTCACCCCGAGATGCCCGGCGATCAGATCGCGATTTTGCGCCACAGCGGCAGGGTCATCTGCCGATCCCTGTCCCGCATTCAGCCCGGCATAAATGCCTTCGGAGACCCCGCCTTCTCGCGTGAAGAACCCGTGCGTTACGCCGCCCAGAAGATCAGATTGGATTGGGGAGAGACTCATGGCAACTCTTCAAACCCCGGCGGCGTCGGCAACCCGGTCGAAACTGCGGTTAGCACTTTAAAGAGCGTACCCATCTGGGCCGGGTCGGTCAGACGCTCGAGCGCGTCGGCAATGGTCTCCGCCTGATCCGGGTCGGTCTCTGCAAGCGCGGCGGCCCGATGCCCGATCCCGAGCGCTGTCAGAAACGCCCCTTGTTCCGTCAGCGCCACCTTGTGTCCCGCGGCCTGAAAGACACCTGCCAGCGCATCGAAATCGACCAACCAGGTCAGATCGCTCTGCCCCGGCTCCTGGAGCGGGTCCGCATGCTTGTGACCACGCACCGCTTGCAGAGTCGGTCCCTTCGGACGGTCGTCTTCGCGGTAGCCATAGTCGACGATCAGCGCGGCACCAGGCCCATCGCGCAGTCGCCGCGCGATGGCAGAACTCACGATATCGGTCTGCGGAGAAACTTCGGTCCAAGCGCCGGGCTCGCCGCTGCCCTCGTCCATCGGGGCCGACAATCCCCAGATCAACTGATCGCCCATGATGCCTACGACGCGCTCGCGCCAGCCATCATTGGCGCAAAGGAACTGGCGCACCGGCAGCGCGTCGAAGAACTCGTTGGCGACGATAATGGTCGGCCCGGATGGCACATCTTCGATGCGATCGACCCAATGCGCGCCCGGCACACGATTTGCCTGTTCGGCGCGAAGCGCGGGTGACATCTCAACCAGCCAGATCTCGGCGGCTTCGCGCGCACCTCCTGCCTCGAGCACCCGGATCACGTCGGCCATAAGCGTGCCCCGACCCGGTCCCAGTTCCACCAGCTTGAAGTCGGGCTCGCCCATGCCGCGCCAGACCGCGACGATCCACGCGCCGAAAATCTCACCGAACATCTGACTGATCTCGGGCGCCGTGGTGAAGTCTCCGCCAGCCCCAATCGGGTTTCGGTTGCGGTAATAACCATAGACCGGATGGGCGAGGCAAAGCTCCATATAGCGCGCCACATTCATCGGCCCGGTCTGACCGATTTCGGCACGGATCAAGGAGGCAAGTCCGCTCATGCCGGAACCGTTCGGCGCATTGCCAATGTCAAAAACCCAAGGCCAATGAAGATCATCGGGACCGAGAGGACCTGACCCATCGTGACGCCATAGGTGGCTACCATCTCTGAAAGCTGCGGGTCCCATTGGCGGAAGAACTCCACGGTGAAGCGCGCCGTCCCGTAGCCTATGAAGAAGATGCCAATGAGCGCGCCCGGCCGTTTGAGCCAACGTGCGCCCAGGGCCAGCGCCCACATGACAACGAGCAGCAACAGACCTTCGAGCGCGGCTTCATACAGCTGACTCGGATGGCGCGGTTCGGTCAGCGCCTCCCAGTTTCGCGTACCGTCACGGTTCAATGTCGGAAACTGCATGGCCCAGGGCACATCCGTGGGCCGACCGTAGAGCTCGGCATTGATGAAGTTCGCAAGCCGCCCCAGGAGCAATCCGACCGGAGCAACAAGCGCTATGGAATCGCCAGTCTGAAGCAGCGGGATCTGTTTGACGCGGGTGTAGAGGATCGTCGCGATGATGACGCCGAGAAAGCCGCCATGAAATGACATGCCACCATTCCAGACGGCAAAGATCTCCATTGGATGCGCCATGAACCCTGAGAAGTCATAGAACAGCACATAGCCCGCGCGGCCACCCAAGACGACGCCCAGAGTCATCCAAGTCAGCATCTCTTCGGGTTGTTCCGGTGTCATCGGCGCCTTGTTGCCCGGCCAAAGGTGGTCGCGCCGCATCAGCCAGATGATCAACCGCCAGCCGATGACCAGCCCCGCAATGTAAGCCAGTGCATACCAGCGCAGCGAGAACTCGAAGCCGCCCACAGCAATCGTGAAAAGCGCCGGGTCGATATCCGGAAATGGAATCACAAAGGCGGGCATGCACGCTCCTGCTCGGACAGGGCCACGATGTGCGCGTGTGGGCGGGCGCTGTCAAGATCGGCGCCGGTCAACAATGGTTTGATGCAAAGCAAAGCATTTGCGCCGGAGGTGCCGTAACCTGCCGCTGCTTCATCGGAGACTGCTATGCAAAGATCGGGATCGAGCCAAAACTCCACTGAGTTCGCCCTACTGGGTTTGCTCGCCCTGCTTTGGGGCTCGTCCTATCTCTTTATCGGCGTCGCCGTCGAACACATCCCGCCGATCACCTTAATTGCGTTTCGGGTGGCCTTGGCGGCCCTCTTGATGCTGGTTGTGGTTCGCATGACGGACCGCCGCCTGCCGGGCTTCGGCCCGATCTGGGCACTGATCTTTATCCAGGCTTTTCTCAACAGCTTTGGCGCATGGACCCTGCTTGCATGGGGGCAGCAATTCGTCGACAGCGGTCTGGCCGGGGTCCTGAATTCGACCTCTCCGATCTTCGTGGTCTGCGCCACTTTGATGCTGGGACAGGCCGGCAGTACCGGCTTGCGTAAGGTGTCGGGCGTGATCATCGGGCTTGTCGGTGTTGTCCTGATCATGGGGCCGTCGGTTCTGGGCGGCCTTGGCGAGCAATTGCTGGCCCAGTCCGCGATTCTATTGGGCGCAATCTGTTATGCGGGCGCCGCGTTACATGGCCGACGGTTTCGTGACCTGCCACCAAGCGCCACTGCGGCAGCGACACTGGTTGCGGCGAGCATCGTACTCGTGCCGATATCGCTCGTTGTTGACCGCCCCTGGACGCTGCGCCCACCGGTCCACGCAACTCTAGCGGCGGTCTGCCTTTCCGTCCTCTGCACGGCATTGGCGCTCGCGATCTACTTCCGGCTCCTGCGCACGCTCGGTGCGCTCGGCACCGCAAGCCAAGCTTATCTGCGCTCCGTTGTCGCCGTGGCTCTCGGCATCGTCATCCTCGGCGAGAGGTTCGAGCTCATTGTCGGCCTCGGCACCCTCGCCGCCATCGTAGGCGTCGTGCTGATCAATCTGCCGGCACAAAAGGGCGACTAGGCTGGCTCCAATGTCTTTGCGCGGTTTTCAATCATCGCCTCGGCATCGCGGCCATAAAGCTCCTGATAGTGATGGAACTCAGCCTCAAATCGCCCGACCCCTTGAGTGATGGAACGCAGGTCGGCGATCAGATCTTCCAAGCTCGTGCCAGGCATCAATGCGCGAAAGGCATCCCAACCCTCAGCGTCAGTCAATCGGTCGAACCCCAGAACCTGACCGCGCCGAGCCGACACCATGGGGTTAAGTGCGCCGGTAAAGACCGAGGGCACTGTAAAGATCACCTCGTGGATTGGCTCGAGCAGCACGGCGCCAGCCTCGTTCAGCGCTTGACGCACTGCACCCCGGCCGGCGATCCGGAAGGCCATGTCCGAGCTGTCCACCGCATGGTATTGCCCGTCCTCGAGCGTGACCGAGATGTCCACGACAGGAAAGCCGAGCGGGCCCCGTGCCGTTGCATCCTTGGCCCCAGCCTCGACCGCGGGGATGTAGTTCTTCGGCACCGACCCGCCATGGATCTTCTGGTCGAAGTCGAAGCCCTCGCCCCGTTCGACCGGGCCGACCCTGATCTTCACATCGGCAAACTGGCCCGCCCCGCCGGATTGCTTCTTGTGCCGGTAATGCACATCGACGGTCTTGGTGATGCTTTCACGGAGCGGCGGGGTCAGAACCCGTTCCTCGGTCTCGACCCCGAACACCTCAGCCAGTGTCTCCCGCGCCCGGCGCAGATGCAGCGCGCCTTGGCCAGAGAGCACGTGCGCTCCGGTCTCGGTATCATGGCCCGCGGTCAGCGACGGGTCCTCAGCGGTGATTTTTCCAATCGCTTCAGAGAGTTTCGCGTCGTCCTTCTCGTGCACCGGGACGATGGCATGGCTCAAGAGCGGTGTCAGCGGACGATACCAGGCCGGGCTTGGGACCTCCTTCGCCCCATAAAGATGCCCGGCATCAAGGTGATCCGATTTGATCGCGGAGAAGATCTGCCCTGACGCGGCGGACTGGGCCTGTTCGAACTTCTCGGCCCCGGCAATCGCCAGCGGCCCCAACGCATTGCCGCCCAAAGTGTCACCAGAGGAAAGATCGTTAAACGCTCGTAGATAAATTGTTTTTCCGACATGCTTGCGGTTTCGTGCCAGGAAGCTCACTGCGAAGGCGTTGCCGCCATGGCGCTGAGACAAAGCACCGACTTCGGGCGCTTCGTGGCGCAGCGCCTTCATCAGGCGAAAGACGCCGTTGCCGTGCTCTGCTGAACCGATAAACGTTTCAACCACAGTGCCTTCGCTCAGAACTTTTGCGCAAATGTCGAAGACCGTTTCGTTGGCAGGAACCCGATCTTCAATCAGCTCCTCAAGCAGCCAGTCATCATATTCTGACAGATTCTCGAGAAAGGTCTCGCGGGCTTCAACCTCGCGCTCCATCAGATCCTCGGGGATCTCGATCAGCTCTGACGGCTCGCCCTCTCGATACTTCCATGCCCGTTCGGAAACGAGATCCACCGAGCCGATAATCGCACCGTCCCGGCGCATCGGGATCTGGCGCAATACAACCGGATTTCGCGAGTATCCCTGCAAGCCTTCAACGATATCGCGCGCCCGGGCACGGGCCTCGTCAATGCGATTGATGAAGATAACAGACGGGATGCCCGCCTGCTCAGCCAGCCGAATGTAAGGCGAAGCAAGAACCGCATGGTCGGGATCGGGTGAGACACAAATCACCGCTATATCAGCGATCAACAACGCGTCCATCGACTGCTGCATGAACTCTAGCGATCCGGGGCAATCCAGCAGCACCCAGTCTTCGTCGAGGAAACGAAAGGCTGCGACCCGAACTTCGTGCGGCACGGTCGGGGGTGTGCGCCCGCCTTCCAAGCCGCACAGCTTGTCAGCGAGCGTCGATTTCCCTGCGCCGTTGGCACCGATGATGGCAATGCACTTTGTCATGCTGGCTCCTCCCCATTTTTGTGGTTCGAGAGGGGTCCGGCCTGTGCAATCCGCGCCTCGCACACAGCGCTCTTGCGGCGCTGTGCAAGTTCCGCAGACCAGCCTACACCAAATCGCACCGCCTACAAGCAGAGGTTGTGACCGTTGCAAGAAGCCCCGCCTCGCCCCATATTACACATGAGCAGAAGAGTGAGGATCAAAGCCCCATGCAGACCCGCAGCCCGTTTTTCGACGATCTGAGCAAGCTGATGACCAATGCCGCAGGCGTGGCGCAGGGTGCGCGAACCGAGGCAGAAACAGCCATGCGCGGCTGGATCGAGCGGTTTCTGGCCGACAGCAATCTGGTCACCCGCGAGGAATTCGATGCGGTGCGCGAGATGGCGATCAAGGCGCGCGAGGAGAACGACCGACTTGCGGCCCGGATTGCCGAGCTTGAGGCCGGTCTCGCGCCGAAGAAACCAACCAAGCGCAGCAAGTCCTAGGCCGGACATAAAGAACCGCCGGGCAAACCCCGACGGTTCTTCAAGCGCGTTTCCCGGGCGTCGCGGTCAGATCCCGCAGGATTCGCCGGCCTCCATCGTGCTCAGGCCATTGCCGCGCTTGCGCGTCTTGGCCGCGTTGGTGTCATGCTCGATCCGAAACGTCTCGGGCGTGGCGTTGGCGGCTCCCCCCTGAACGGCATCGAGGGCGGCATCGGTGAGGGCGGCGGGTTGCGTGGTCTTGGTCATGATCGTCTTCCTTGTTGGTCATCGTTTCCGTTTCGATGGAGCCAACGCTAGGCAGGTCCTGGCTCAGTCATGTGTCAGCCGCGCCGCCCGAAGGTTTCAATTGCTTCAACGCGTCCCTCCCCCGGATCGGCGAATGGATGGGCGTGCCCGCGGGGCTGTATGATTCTTTTGCGACCGGCGTGCATTTCCCCTTTACGCAACCTCTAGAGACTGCCACGATATCTAGCGGGTCGAGAGCAGCGACCTACGACAAATGGCAACCCAGGGTGCATCCTGTGGACCTTAACTCACAGGGCACCCAAAACTGGGGCAGTGAGGCAGATGACAGCCATCGAGCATGATTTCCATTCTACTGATGCCCATCCTATCGATATGGCGGAAACGCTGGCCCAGCAGTGTCATTGGGACTTCGACCGCGCCGATGAGGATCAGATCGCCATGGTGGTCGAGGCGTCCTGGCGCACCTATTCGGTGAACATCGCGTGGTCGGCCTATGACGACATGCTGCGGTTGGTGTGCACGTTCGACCTCTCGCCCCCCGAAGAGCAGATGGCCGAGTTCTACCGGCTGATCAATCTGGTCAACGACCGGGTCTGGTGTGGCGGGTTCACCCTCTGGCCCGAGAACAAGCTGATGGCCTTCCGCTACGGCCTGACGCTGGGTGGCGGAGCCACGGCAACGCCGGAGCAAATCGAGGCCATGGTGCTCTCCGCGGTTGGACTGTCCGAGCGGTTTTACCCCGCTTTCCAGCTGGTGGGATGGTCGAACCAATCCGCCGAGGAAGCGCTGACCGTGGCCATCGAGGAAGCTTACGGGACAGCCTGAACCGCTTGCGCAGAAGCGAGTCTCTTAAGGAAAGCCGCCGCCCGGTCCGGGTGATATTTTTGCGCTGCACAATAACTCTTGACATTTATGTTGCGTTGCACAATATTGCTCTGAGCAAACGACGGTCAGGTGCCGTCACACCAGCCAACTGGAGAGACAGATGACCGACAAGTTTCCCTTCGCCTTCGACATCAAGGCCATGCAGGACGCTTTCCCGATGAAAGGGTTTGAAAAGCTGTTCGAAGTGCAGACCGGCGCTTTCGACATGACCGCGTTTCAGGACGCGCAGAAAAAGAACATGTCGGCTTTGATCGAGGCCAACAAAGTCGCCGTCGGCGGATATCAGCAGCTCTATAAGCGTCTGGGCGAGCAGTTCGAAGCCGCGCTGGCCGAGACCAAGGACCACATGAACATGGTCCAGGGCCAGCCGATGAACGCTGAAAGCGCCGAGAAGGCCATGGACACGATGAAGACCACCTTTGAGAAGGCATTGGCCGACATCAAGGAATTGGCCGAAATGGCAAACTCAGCCAACACCGACGCGTTCGAGATCATCAAGGCGCGCACGGAAGAAGTGATGGCAGACATCAAGGCCGTGACCGAAAAACTCGCAGCCTGAGACTCGGCATCTAATCCGGCCCCTTTGCCGGAGTGAATTGGACCGCCCGCTGGCCAGACCAGTCGGCGGTTCTTTTTTGGTGCATCTCGTGATCAGCGAGAACGTCTTCACTTGCGCGCAGCTTGGCCCTGCCCTAGGCACATCGCCGCTGTAAGGAGGGCAACATGAGCGACACGATCACCTATGACGATTTTCTGGCCGTCGACATCCGGGTCGGCACGGTCACGGAGGCCCAGCCCTTCCCCGAGGCGCGCAAACCCGCGATCAAGCTCTGGATCGACTTCGGCGAAGAGCTCGGCACGAAAAAAACCTCGGCCCAGATAACCCAGCATTACAATCCGGAAGCTTTGGTCGGAAAGCAGGTCATGGCGGTGGTGAACTTCCCCCCGCGCCAGATTGGCCCGTTCATATCCGAGGTGCTGACTTTGGGGGTCATGGACGCCGACGGCAATGTTGTGCTCGTCACCCCGGATCAGACCGTGCCCAATGGCGGGCGCATGCACTGACCTTTGCCGTCGACGCGGCATTGCCAATCCCGTGGGTTCATTCAGACTGACCGATGTTCTCGGCCAGAAGGACAGAACATGCGATCCGACCAACGCCATGGTCCATTGATCACGATTGCAGCCGCTTCGGCGGTGTGTCTGGTCTTTGGAACCGTGCACGCGTTCTCGGTGTTTCTGGCGCCGTTGGAGCAGACGTTTGGGGCCAGCCGGTCTGCGGTCAGCCTGACCTATTCGATCGCACTCGTTGCGTTGACCTTCGCGGTCCTTTTCGGCCCAAGGCTCTACACGGTCATGACCACCCGATCGATCATCCTGTTGGCAACAACACTCGGCGCCGCGGGCACGGTGATCTCGGCCTTTGCACCAGCGCTCTGGCTGATCTGGATCGGATACGGGCTGGTGTTCGGGGCGGCCAACGGGCTGGGATACGGCTTCTGCCTACAGCTCTCCGCCGCCGCAGCGCCGGGTCGCGAAGGTCTGGCCATGGGCACGGTCACCGCCAGTTATGCGCTTGGCGCCACGCTGGCCCCGGCGGGTTTTCTCCATGCGATGGAGTCCGGCGGCTTTCAAACAGCGATGATCACGCTGGCAGCGATCCTCGTGACATTCGGCGGCGCGGCTGCGTCTATGCTGGCCTTGCCCACTCGGCTGAACGTCTCAACCGATAGCGCGCCGCATCAGGTCGTCGTTTCTAAATCCCGCATCAACCTTATGAGAGTGACATACGGCGCGGCTGTTGCCTCCGGTCTGATGGTGATCGGCCATGCGGCGGAGATTGCCCGTGGGGCAGAAGGCAACCCGCCCGTCTGGCTTGCGCCCACCGTGGTCGCCGTCTTCAACATGGCGGGCAGTCTTGCGGGCGGTGTACTGACGGATCGGATTGGCTGGCCACGGCTGCTGCTGGTCTTGCCCCTTGGCACCGCAGCGGGTTTGGGCCTTTTGATGGTCGATGCCGGTGGCTCAACGTTGATCGCACTAGGCCTGATCGGCACGTGCTACGGCGCCATCATCGCTGTCTATCCCGCTGCGATCGCCAAGATCTATGGCATAGCGGACAGCGCACAGATCTATGGCCGCGTCTTCATCGCATGGGGTGTGGCGGGACTGGCCGCGCCCTGGCTGGCCGGCGCACTCTTCGATTTCGGCGGCAGCTATGTTCTCGCCATCGGCGTGGCACTGCTTCTCAGCCTGGTCTCGGCGGCTCTGTCACGCACCCTCGGCGACGATCCTCAGGCGCGCTAACGTGGCAGCAACATCGTTGCGCTGAGCCCGCCCATGCGCTCGCTTTGACCCAATTTCAGCGAGCCTCCGTGGCCCCGCGCGATGTCGAGCGCGATTGAAAGCCCAAGCCCCGTACCAGAGACCTTGTTCTGATTGCGCGCCTCATCAAGACGGGTGAAGGGTTTGAGCACCTCCTCGCGCTTGTCCTCAGGAATGCCCGGCCCATCATCCTCGACGACGAACTCGACGAAACGCTTGGTGATGCGCACCGACAGCGCCACGGTCCCGCCGTAGGCCCCCGCGTTCTGGACGAGATTGGTCAGACCTCGTTTCAACGCGCGACGGCGCATGTCGATCTTCATGTTCTCCGGCGTCTCGACATGGGAGAAGACAGAGATCTCTGTCCCGCGCCGCCTCGCATCGGACGCAACCTCTTCGGCGAGATCGACGGGCGAGGCAGGCCCCGAGGCCTCCCCTTCTTCACCTCGGGCAAAGGCCAGAAAGGCCGCCAGCATGTGCTCCATCTCGTCGACATCGCGGCCAAGCTCACTTAACTCCGGCGTCTCTTCAGCAACCGCCAAGGCCAGCTTCATTCGCGTCAACGGTGTTTTCAGGTCATGACTGACATTCGACAGCATGCGAGTGCGTTGATCGACATGCCTCTCGATCCTGTTGCGCATATCAAGAAACGCCGCACCTGCCCGGCGCACCTCTTCGGCGCCTCCCGGTCGAAACGGCACCGAACGTCCCCGCCCAAAGGCCTGAGCCGATTTCGCCAGTTCACGGATTGGCCTGACCTGATTGCGCAGAAACGCAATCGCGATCCCGGTCAGCAGAATCGCCGATGCCCCCATCCAGACGAACAGGAGATGCGGGTTCGCCGCGTTCATCCGCCGACGCGGGATGAGAACGCGCAACACGCCCCGCGTTGTCGTCACCCGGGTGTCCACCAGTTTCTCACGGCTGAGAAGATCGACGGCCAGAGGACGCTTCACACGATCCTTCAGCGTCTCCTCGATCACCCCGCCGGTCACATCATAGAAGGCGCGCAGTTCGGCAAACTCGACACGCTCGCCCTCATCGAGGCCCATGGTAAAACCCAGAGGCTCCGACATCTGGGCAAGGATTGGCGCTAGGTCTTCGGTGGGCGGTGCCTGCTCGACCCGGTCAATCGCATAGTTCAACTCGCGGGCAACAGCTCCGGCCATCTGGGCCGTCACACCATCATAGTGGCGCTGGATGAACACCAATGCGACAACCGCCTGTAACAGGACAATGGGCGCGACCAGAATAAGGATCGCTCGCCCGAACAGGCTTTTCGGCATGTAACGCTTGAGGAGGAGACTTAGCTTCTGCATGAAGATCAGGCATATTGGCGGTATCGCGAGGGTGCAAGACAGAGCATGGCCAACCCGTTCAACACTGATCCGACGGCAACCTATGGAACGCCGGTCGAGGTGGCCCCCGGCATTCGGCGGATCACCTGCAACAACCCGTCGCCCTACACGTTCACTGGAACGCAGTCATATCTGGTGGGCTCCGGCGATCTCGCCCTGATTGATCCCGGCCCGGCGGATACCGCGCATCTGAACGCGATCCTGTCCGCGATAGGCCCGGGACAGAGGATCAGCCATATCCTTGTCACGCACACCCACCGCGATCACAGCCCGGGTGCCGGGGTCATTGCGCGCGAGACCGGGGCCCCGACC
>CAYYZH010000088.1:0-16347 GCA_964475765.1 uncultured Limibaculum sp. | reverse complement strand
GTTCTCGACAACGGTGTGCGCATCATGGTTCCGCCCTTTGTCGAGCAGGGGACCGCGGTGATCGTCAACACCGAGACCTTTGAATACGTCGAACGCGCCTGACGTGCCGGGCTCTGCCAATCTCAACGTGATGATCCGGGCGGCGCGCTCCGCGGCCCGCCGTCTGGTGCGCGATTTTGGCGAGGTCGAAAACCTCCAGGTCAGCGTCAAGGGCGCGGGAGATTTCGTCTCCGCTGCGGATGTGCGGGCGGAAGAGACGATCCGCGAGATGCTGATGGAGGCCCGGCCGAGCTATGGATGGCTTGGCGAGGAAACTGGGTTCACCGAGGGTGAGGATCCGACCCGGCGCTGGATCGTCGATCCTTTGGACGGCACCACGAACTTCCTGCACGGCATCCCGCACTGGGCGGTGTCCATAGGCCTCCAACACAAGAAACAGATCATCGCCGGGGTCATCTATGATCCGGTCAAGGACGAAATGTTCGTGGCCGAGCAGGGCGAGGGCGCGTGGATGAATGACCGTCGGATCCGCGTCTCGGCACGGCGCGAGGTCAGCTCGATGTTGTTCGCCACTGGCCTGCCGTTTGGCGGTCGCGATGGCCTTCAGGACAGCTTCCGCGATCTTGCGGCAATTCTGCCCCGGTCTGCCGGTGTCCGGCGAGAGGGGGCGGCAGCCCTCGACCTCGCCTATGTTGCAGCCGGGCGCTATGATGCGTTCTGGGAAAGGGCGCTGAACCCGTGGGACATTGCGGCTGGTCTGATCATCGTGCGCGAGGCCGGCGGGCTGGTCGGCACAATTGGCGAGACGAGCGAGACCACCGATCCTCTGAATGATGGGAATGTGCAGGCAGGTAATCCTGAAGCCTATGCAACGCTTGGAAAACTGATCGGCGAGAGCTGAAGGCCCGCGGGCCTTCACCCCCAAATCTGCATTTTCGTAGCATGTGCTACAGACCGCCCATCAATTCTCCCGCAAAACGCTCACGTATGTTGATGCTGGAGGACGATAGATGACCAACCCGATTGAGATAACAGATACGGATCTGGAAAACGTCAAAGGCGGGGCCGCAGACCCGGAATGGCGCTATGTTCCGGTCCGCCGGTTCGCCGCCGCGAGTACCGGGGCAAGCGAGTTTGTCCTGCCTGAGGTTGACGACGAAGTCGTCGTGGGCTTTGCCGCTGCCGATCCAAAATCTAAGGGGTGAGGCCTCAGGGGTGGGGCCCTGTTGCAAACACTCGCAACGGCCTGGTGAACACCCTGCGGGTGAATGATGTGCGGCCCGTATCCGTTAAATTAGACAATGCGCGTATCTGCTTGGTTTCCGCGGCATTTATCCCTAATCTTGAATGGAACTGGGCGTGAGGCGGTGTAATGAGTTTGGATGACACGCAAGGCCGCGTGTTTACAATGCCGGTACAGCAGATCATTACGATGCTGCTTGTATTGCTGTGCGTCGGGCTGGGCGGCTTTTTCCTCGCTGGCCAGATCGAAACCGTTTTCCGCGCCAACATCTATCTCAATGCCTTTATCGGCTTTGTCTTTGTCCTCGGTGTGCTCGCGACCTTCTGGCAGGTTAGTCAGGTCATCGCCTCGGTGCGGTGGCTGAGGAACTTGCGCGCCGGCTTCAAGGGGCACGAATTCGCCCAGCCCCCAGCGCTTGTGGCATCAATGGCACCGATGATCCGCGAAGGGCGGATGAAAAAGCGGTTGGCGACGTCCGCCACGCGTTCGATCCTCGACAGTATCGCTGTCAGACTAGACGAATCCCGCGACATCACGCGCTATGTCGCGAACCTTCTGATTTTTCTTGGACTGCTCGGCACGTTCTGGGGGCTGTCCCTGACTGTCCCGGCGGTGGTCGATACGATCAAGTCGCTGGCCCCGCAGGATGGCGAAGTCTCCGATGTTTCGGTGTTCGATCGGCTGATGTCAGGTTTGGAGAGCCAGCTTGGCGGTATGGGCACCGCATTTGCGTCATCATTGGTCGGGCTGGCTGGGTCTCTCGTAGTCGGCCTGCTTGAGCTCTTTGCGGGGCACGGGCAGAACCGGTTCTATCGCGAGCTTGAAGAGTGGTTGACCTCGTTCACCCGCCTCGGTCTGGTCAGCGAAGGCGAAGGACCTGAAGGAGCGCTAATTTCGCTCCTCGAGCGGGTCGATGAAGGTCTGGAGCGGACATCCGAGTTCGCCGAGAAAGCCGAAGAGGCGCGGATCGAGGCCGAACAACGCTTGGCCAAAGCAGCAGATGTTGTGGGCCAGATGGCCACCGAGATCGAAAAGGAACGCAGCATTGTCGCTCAGCTTGTCTCGGAAATGCGCGAGGCGCGGGAAATGGAGGCTGGGCGCGACCACGCCACGTTGGCAGTTCTGAAACGCATCGATCAGGGGCAGAACCAGCTCGCGTCGGCCCAACAAGCCGTTGCCGAAGCCCTGGAACGGGCGAAATCCGGCGGTGGTGGCGGTATGGATTCCGAGTCTCGAAATCACATCCGTTCGCTCGACAAACAGCTACGTGCAATGGCCGATGATGTCGCGGTCGGACGCCATGAAACGCTGACGGCGTTGCGGGCCGAGTTGCGGGCCCTGACCAATCTCATCGACATGCGGACGCGCGAGTCGGGGTCGTGAAATGGCACTGACACGGCGGAGCGGTGCACGATTTACCGGCTCGATCTGGCCTGGTTTTGTCGATGCACTGACCGCCCTTTTGCTGATCCTGATGTTCGTGCTGTCGATCTTCATGATCGTCCAGTTCAGCCTGCGCGAGCGTATCACCGGGCAGGACGAGAAGCTGGAAACGCTGTCGGTTGAGTTGGAAGACCGCGAGGACAGGCTGTCGAACCTCACCGCGCAACTTGCCGATCTCTCGAATGCACTTGGCTTGCAACGTGAGCGTTCCGAGACGCTGGAGGCGGAAGTCGGGTCTTTGAAATCGACCCTGACCGACGAGCGAAGCGAGGTGGCACGCCTTACCACCGCCCTCGCGGCGGTGACCTCGGCGCGGGAGAGTGCAGACGCTGAGGTCCAGCGTCTGACATCCGCGCTGAACCTCAGCGAGGAAGAGGTGGCCTCCCTCACCTCATCGCTGAGCGCGGCGCGCACTGAAATCGATGACCAGGCTGAGGCTGCGCGTCTGGCTGCGGCGCGTCGCGAGGCGCTGGAGGCCATGGTCGCGACGCTGGAGAGCGATCGATCTGACCGGGATGCCCAGATAGAGACGTTAACTGCCGAACGGGCGCAGACGCTGGCCCTGATGGAAGCGCTTCAGCAGGATAAGACCGAAGCCATCGCGGCTATCGCAGCTCTAGAGGAGAATCGCGAGGAGGCGCTAGCGAGGCTCGAAGCACTGGACGCAGAGAAGGCTGTTGCGCTGGCTCTGGTCGCGCAGCTTGAGGAACGCAATGCCAGCATACTTGCCGACATCGCCAGTCTCGATGCCGAGAAGGAAGCGGCGCTTGCGCTGATCTCTCAGCTTGAAACGGGCCGCACGGAGGATGCGGACCGGATCGCAGCGCTGGAGCAAACGGCTGAGGAGCGCGCGACGGCGCTGGCAGCACTCAACTCCGACAATACTGCAGCTTTGGCCTTGATCGAGACGTTCAAGAAGAGCCTTGCTGCAGAACAGCGGGCTTTGGCTGATCTCGATGCGGCGCGGTTGGCCGAGCTTGAAACATTGCGGGCTGAGAATGCGGAGTCATTGGCGGCGTTTGAAAAGCTGTCGTCCGAGCAGGCATTGGCTCTGGCCACTATCGCGCAACTGGAAGCCGACCGTGAGACCGCCGCGGAGCGTGAGGCCCGCCTGGCTGCGGAGCGAGACCGGCTGGCCGCTACTTCTGAGGGCACGGCAGCTGAAGCAGAGAAGTTCCAGCTTGATTTGCAGGCGGCTCTGGCCCGCGCCGCAGAGCTGTCCAGCCGATTGACCGAGGCCGAGGAAGCGAAACTTGCGGATGCCGCGGCGGCACAGGCGCTGCGCGCCCAACTCGACGAGCGCCAGACAGAGCTTGATTCAGTGACGCTGGCGCTTGAGGAAGCGCGGCGCGAGGCGGAGGAAACGCTCACATTGCTGGCGGCCGCTGAGGCTGCGCGTCAGGATCTGACCAACGAAGCGCTTTCGTCGACCGAGGGTCTGGATCGAGAAGCTGCGCTCCGACAGATCGCAGAGTCAAAGCTGGTCGAAGCCGAGGCACAAACCCTTGAGGAACAGCGGAAGGTGGCCGCGCTGAATGCGCAGGTCAGGGAGTTGAATACCCAACTTGGCAGTCTTCAGGCGCTGCTGGACGAAGCCCAAGAACGCGATGCTGAAGCGCAGGTCCAGATTGCCGAACTGGGCAGCAAGCTCAATCAGGCGCTTGCACAAAAGGTCTCGGAGCTGTCGCGGTTCCGGTCGGAGTTCTTCGGGCGTATGCGCGATGTGCTGGGCGGGCGGCAGGATGTGCGGGTGGTCGGAGATCGCTTTGTCCTTCAGTCGGAGATCCTGTTCGGATCGGCCTCTGCCATCCTTGGCCCTGCAGGGGAAGCCGAACTTTCCAAGCTGGCGGATGTCGTCCGAGAAGTCTCTGTGACTGCGCCAGAAGATTTGAATTGGATCCTGCGGGTGGACGGGCACACCGACCGTGTGCCGCTCTCAGGCAACGGACGATATCGAGACAATTGGGAGTTGAGCCAGGCCCGCGCGCTTTCGGTGGTGCGCTACCTCACAGACATCGAAGGTCTCCCGTCGGAGCGCCTTGCCGCCACCGGCTTTGGCGAGTATCAGCCGCTTGATCCTGGCTTCGACGCTGAGGCCAACGCCCGCAATCGGCGTATCGAGTTCAAGTTCACCGAACGTTAAGCTCGCCCGCCTCAGCCCACGATCTCGCCAATGGCTTCGACCACGCGGTCGAACGCTTCTGCCGCGCGAGGCGCCATAGTCCGGGCGCGCAGATGGCCGTGTGGCAGCTCCGGCTCGACATTCACCTCGGCGCGCACGCCAGCATCAGCCAACCGCATGACATAGGCCATTCCATCGTCGCGGAGCGGATCATGTTCGGCGGCGGAGATGAAGCAGGGCGGTGCGCCCTTGAACTCGGTGGCAGACAGCGGCGTCAATCTTGGATCATCGCTGATCTGGCGCCCGCCGGTGCGCAATTGGCCATAGATTTGCACATCCTGCGTGGACAGAAGCGGCGCGTCGGCCCGTTCGGAATAGGACGGAAGGTTCATCGCCTCCCCACCAAGCCCGGGATAGATCAGGACTTGTCCGGCGATCTCGGTGCGCCGTGTCAACGCCACGGCGGCGGCAAGATTGCCGCCCGCACTGTCCCCCGCCACCAGCACCTCTCCATCCGAGAAAAAGTCGACCGCAGCTTCGCAATCTTCGAAGGCTGCCGGATGCGGATGCTCGGGGCATAGCCGGTAGTCGATGCTGATCACTTCGATCCCGCAACGCTGCGCCAGTTCCGCGCAGATATCGTCGTGGCTCTCAAGACCGCCGAGCACAAATCCGCCGCCGTGAAAGTAGAGCAGCCGACGGGGCCGCGTCTCGGACGTCCAGTACCGGCGAAACCGGATGATCCCGCCCGGCCCATTGATCCCGCCGCTTTCGGTCGCGACATTCGCGGGCACGCGCTGGCGAAACACGTCGCACATCCGGTCATAAAGCTTGCGCTGTTCGGCAAAGCTCCTGCTGGCGGTATCAGCCGGGTAGAGGGACAGGGTCTTCTCGATGAAGGCGAGGACGTCCGGATCCGTGATCTGGCTGCTCGACATACGGCCTCCATCGCGCCAAGGTTGTATGGGTTGTACGATCAAGCGGGGGTGGATGCTATGGAAATCGAAGTCGATCCGGCGGTTTGGATCACACTGGCCGATGGCACCCGCTTGGCGGCGAAAATCTGGCGTCCTGCGGCGGAGGGTGAGTACCCCGTCGTTCTCGAATTCCTGCCCTACCGTCGCGGTGATGGCACGGCGCCGCGCGATGACAGCACCTATCCCGCTTATGCCGCCGAGGGGATTATCGGAGTGCGCGTTGACAGCCGAGGCAACGGGGACAGCGACGGGCTGTTCGATGACGAATATTCCCCGCTGGAATTGAGCGATATCTGTGAGGTCATCGCATGGATCGCCGAGCAACCGTGGTCAAACGGTGCGGTCGGTATGATGGGCATCAGTTGGGGAGGCTTCAACGGGTTGCAGACTGCGGCCCTACGCCCACCCGCGCTGAAGGCTGTGATCTCGATCGCCTCGACGGTGGATCGCTATAACGATGATATCCATTACAAGGGTGGGTGTCTGCTATCTGCCAACGTCTATTGGGCGGGCACGATGCTTAGCTATGCCTCGCGCCCGCCCGACCCGGACGTGGTCGGAAACCGGTGGGCCGAGATCTGGCGTGAACGTCTGGCAGCTGAGCCGATGCTCCTCGAGACCTGGCTGCGTCATGGCCGGCGTGACGCCTATTGGCATCATGGTTCAATCTGTGAAGACTGGAGCGCAATCCAGTGTCCTGTCTGGGTCATCGCGGGCTGGGCGGACGGCTATCGCAATTGCCCCGCAACGCTGGCCACGCATGCGACAGCCCCCGTCAAGGCAACCACCGGGCCTTGGGTCCACAAGTATCCCCATTTCGCGCTGCCCCGTCCGCGTCTGGATTTTCTCGCGAAGTCTATCGCGTGGTGGAAACGGTGGTTGTGCGATGAGGCCACAGGGGTCGAAGACTGGCCGGATTATCAGGCGTTCATCATGGAAGATGCGCGCCCGATGCGCTGGCGGGGTTCGGAGAACGGCCGGTGGATCGGAACGACTTGGCCGCGGAACGATCCGCCGCTGGAGCTATCTCTGGGCGCCGATGGTGTTCTCGGGTCGGGCAAGGTTGGTGCGATCCGCGTCTCATCTCCCCAACATTGCGGTGTAACATCAGGAGAGTATTTCACGCTGAAACCGGATGCCGAAATGCCGGGGGACCAGCGCCCAGATGATGCGTGGTCCGCGTGTTGGGAAACCCCGCCGCAGGGTGCTGATCTGGATCTGTTGGGTCGGCCTCAGGTCGATCTCGAGGTTTCGATTGACCAGCCGCAAGGCAACCTGATCGCCCGTCTGATCGATGTGCATCCCGATGGGACATCCACCCTGATCACGCGCGGTGTCCTCAACCTTTGTCATCGCGGTGGCAACAGCAAGCCCAATCCCATGGTGCCGGGTCAGGCGGAGCGGATTACTCTGGCGCTGGATGAGACGGGGTATCGCGTCCTTGCCGGGCATCGCCTGCGCCTTGCGATCTCGACAGCGTATTGGCCTTACATCCTGCCCAGTCCTGCGCCGGTCACGGCCGAGATCGCCGCAGGTGAAGGTTCCGTTCTGACCCTGCCGCGAGCGGAGGGACTGCAAGAGGTGGCCGACCCCGAGTCCGCCGATGAAGCTCCGCTCAAGGTGCATCCCGATATCAGGGAAGGGCACAGCCATCGCGATGTCTCTCATGATCTCACCAGGGGTGTCGTATGCTACCGGATCGACGAGGACAGCGGCGTGAGCGAGAACCCGCACAATGGCATGCTGTCCCGCGATACCCGGCTCGAGACGTGGGAAATTGCACCGGACGATCCGTTAAGCCTTCGCGGGAACTTGAGCTTTGAAGCAGAGCGCCAGCGCGGGGCGTGGAAAACTGCAACACTCTCCGAGATCACGTTTACCTGCACCGCGACGACCTATGACGTTGTGGCGTCGGTGGTGGCCTTTGAGGGTGAGACCGAGTTCCACCGCAAGGACTGGTCGTTTTCAGTGCCGCGCGATCATATGTAGTGCGTGGGTTAGGTCAGTCTTTCAGCCAGCGCTGCGATGCGCTTCATGGCATCGGCCAGCGCGTCGTCATCCACCGTCATGGCGATCCGGATATGTCCCGCGGCTGCCTGCCCGAAGCTTTCGCCTGGCATGACGCCGATTTTTTCCTGGTCGAGCAACCTTGCCCCGAACGCGTTACCATCCAGGCCGGTCTCACGAATGTCGAGCATCAGGTACATGCCTCCCTCGGGCGGCGAGATCTTGACGCCGGGTCCATTTCCCAAGGCTGCAACCGCGATGTCGCGGCGGCGTTTGTAGCGGGCGGCCACCTCCGCTTCGCTCTCGGCACATTGGGTGAGCGCAAAATAGGCTGCATCCTGAATGAAACCGGGCAGACCGTAGGTGGTCGCTCCCGCGAGATCGACGATGCCTGCGATTGCATCCTCCGGCGCAACCGCCCAACCGATGCGCGACCCGGTCATTGCATAGCCCTTGGACATTGATCCGATCACGAAGGTCCGCTCTGCCATGCCCGGCAAGTCACGTGGGCTGAGGTGATCGCCGTCGTGAACCTGGCTGTCGTACAACTCATCTGAGATCAGCCAGAGATCGCGCCGGATACAAAGGTCCGCTACTGCCTCGAGCCGCGCCCGCGTGTAAACCGCTCCGCTGGGATTGTTCGGTGTGTTGATCAGAACAGCCCGCGTTAACGGCGTGAGAGCGGCCTCGATAGCTCCGGCATCGGGCTGAAACCCGTCTTCGGCCCGGGTTGGAACAATGATGGGCGTCGCGGACGCGGCTCGGATCGTGATGTCGAAGCTGGTGTAGAAAGGGTCCAGCATCACGCAGGCATCGCCGGGGTCCAGGGCGGTCATCATCGATGCAAAGATCGCGGCCTGTCCGCCCGCTGTGATCACTACATTGTCGGCGCTGGCAGGGGTTTTGGTGCGGGTGCTCACACGTTGAGCAACGGCTTCGCGAAGCCGACGATCGCCGGGCACAGAGGAGTAGCCCAGATTGCCGGACCGCGCGCTGCGATCCATCGCCGTCAGAATCTCGGGCGCCGTCTTGATATCGTGATCACCAATGGACAGCATGGTGATTTGCTCGCCCGAAGCCTGCAGCTTGCGCGCGCGGTAGTAGAGCCCCCACCCGTCGCTGCCTCCTGCGACGATCCCGCGAATACGATTGGACAACTTCATGTTGAGCTCCGGCGTTGATCTGACCCGCAGAGGAAAGGCCGCCCGCAGCTAAATGCGGACGGCCCGTTCATGCGTGCAATGTGCCGGTTCGACCCGGCTGTCAAGCCGTGTAGCGATGCTACCCGAGGGTCAGCGGCACGAAGCGGAGATCACCTTCGCTCTGGATCAAGAAGAGGACTGATTTGCGTTCGGCTTCGACCGCATCGTTCACGCGGGCCTCGACCTCGGTCGGGCTCGCGACAGGCTCTTGCCCGACCTCAACGATCACGTCACCCGGACGGATCCCCTTGGCCGCAGCGGCCCCCTCGGCGTCGACATTGCTGACGAGAACGCCGTTCACTTCTTCGCCGATCCCGAACTCCTCACGCGCCGCCGAAGACAGTGGCCGCAGGGTTACGCCGACCGCAGGGATGTCGGTGGTCGCCGGGGCATCTTCGTCAGAGTCGCCGCCCGTCGGGGACGCTGCAGCGACCGCACCTTCGTCCAGAAGGCCAATGTCGACCTTGACCGTTTGCGTCTTCCCCTTTCGGAAGACGACGACCCGGACGGCCTTTTCGACTGGCGTGTCCGCAACCATGCGAGGCAGGTCGCGCATCTCCTCGACGTCCTTGCCGTCAAACTTGAGGATCACATCGCCTGCTTCGATCCCGGCCTGTTCGGCGGGACCACCTTCGGTGACTTCTGCGACCAGAGCACCCGAGGCTTTTTCCAGCCCGAGGGCCTCGGCAAGCTCATCATTTACCGTCTGAATGCGTACGCCAAGCCAGCCGCGGCGGGTCACACCGAAGTTCTGCAACTGATCGACGACCGATTTTGCGAGGTTCGATGGCACCGAAAAGCCGATCCCGATCGAGCCACCGGTCGGCGAGATGATCGCCGTATTCACGCCGATAACTTCGCCGTCCATGTTGAAGAGCGGCCCGCCCGAATTGCCCCGGTTGATGGCGGCATCGGTCTGGATGAAGTCGTCATAGCGCCCGGCATTGATGTCCCGGTTGCGTGCCGAGATGATGCCAGCCGAGACCGAGCCGGAATAGCCAAACGGGTTGCCGATGGCGATAACCCAGTCGCCAACTCGTGCGCCGTCGCTGTCTCCGAAGTTGACGAAGGGCAGGGGCGAGTCAGATTCGACTTTCAGAACCGCGAGGTCGGTCTGCGGGTCGGTGCCCAGCACCTTTGCTTCTAGGCTCGTACCGTCGGGAAAGCTGACGGTGATTTCGTCAGCGTCCTCGATGACATGGTTGTTGGTGACCACAACACCGTCCGGGCTGATAACAAAACCCGACCCCAAAGACTGGACACGCCGAGGCCCGCCTGGTCCGCCAGGACCGCCATGGGGCAGGAGGTCGCGGAACAGGTCCTCGAAGGGTGAGCCCTCGGGTAGTTGCGGTGCGCCTGGTTGTTGTTCGCCGCGCTCGACCGTTTGCCGTGTCGAGATGTTGACGACTGAGGGGCTGAGTTGTTCGGCAAGATCTGCGAAGCTTTCCGGTGCGCCGCGTGCCTCAGCCGGAGATATCACCATCGCTGCGGCCAGAAACAGAACGAGCGCCAGTGCGCGGCTTGCGGCGCGCACGGCCTGCGGAAAATTGACTTTTGTGATCAGCAAGGCCGAAATCCTCCATATCGTCTGCCCGATCGACCAAACTGAGGGTGATCCGGACATCTTGTTGCTCGCCCGCACTATAGGGGCATTCTTGCATCGGGTCGCCCGGAAAGTGCGGGCTGATCAAGCAAACGTCACCCGGCGAGAGGTCCGCCGCGTACAAGCAGATAGACCACCGCACCGAGTACAACCGTGATGATGCCGATGCCGCGCAGTTGCGCCGGGCCGATTTCGTCCATTGTCGCCAACAGGGCAGGGACCGAGGACGAGAAGATCGCAAGCGCGAGCCCCTCGATCACCATGACAAGCCCAAGCGCTGCAATCAGGTCCATGTCGTCAGGTCCTCATCACATCGCATGCTCGCATTCCGTCACTGTCCCGGTTTGATTGCATCCGTCTTCAGATAGTCGAAGAACTCGGAATCCGGGGAGATGACCATGGTCGAGTTCGATCCCTTGAGCGCGCGTTCATAGGCGGTCAGTGACCGGTAGAAGGCAAAGAACTCTTCGTCCCGACCAAAGGCTTTGGCGTAGATCGCATTGCGCTCTGCGTCTGACTCGCCTCGGATGATCTCGGCCTGGCGCTTAGCGTCGGACACAAGCTCGAGAGCTTTTCTATCCGCAGTCGCCCGGACTTCCTGAGCACGCTCCTTACCTCTGGCACGCTCGTCCGCTGCTTCGCGTTCACGTTCGGCGTTCATGCGATTGAAGGTCGCGTTGAGGTTCTGTTCCGGCAGATCAGCGCGCCGGATGCGAACATCGATGATGTCGACGCCAAGTGCGCCGGCCTGGCGCTTGGCCGCATCGCGAATGCGCCGCATCAACACCGTACGTTCCGGGCTAAGGACGTCGGCGGATCCCACCGAGCCCAGCACTTCTCGAAGCTGTGCGTTCAGGATCAACTCGAGCCGGGGCAGGGCTGCGATCTCGTTCTGGACCGCTTGGCGAAACTGGACAACGTCCGTGATCCGCCAACGGGCAAACGCATCAACGACCAGCCGCCGTTCATCGAGGGGCGTGACCTCAAGTGCGCGGGTCTCGAGCGGCAAGATCCGCTTTTCATAGTAGACCGCGTCCTGAATGAACGGGATCTTGAAGCCCATGCCCGGTTCGGACTTGACCTGCTTGACCTGACCGAACTGCAGGACCAACGCCTGCTTGCGTTCGTCGACGATGAAGACCGAATTCAGAGCGATGAAAACGATCGCCGCGAGGACGGCGAGAAGAATGGGGAGACGGCGCATCAGTTGGTCCCTCCCTTGCGCAACTCGTTGAGCGGCAGGTACGGCACAACGCCCTGACCGCCGCCGGTGTTTTCATCGATGATGATCTTTTCGACATCGCCGAAGACACGCTCGATGGTCTCGAGATAAAGCCGTTTGCGTGTCACTTCAGGGGCCTGACGGTACTCCTCGTAGACCGCTTCGAACCGGGCCGCCTCACCTTTGGCCTCGTTGACGACCTGTGCGCGATACCCTTCGGCTTCCTGCATGATTTGGGCCACCTGACCACGCGCGCCAGCCAGTTTTTGGTTGGCATAGGCTTCAGCGCGCTTCTCTTCGGTGTCGCGATCCTGCTCGGCCGCCTGAACGTCGCGGAAGCTGTCGATGACCTCCGGCGGTGGATCGGCCCGGTCAAAGTTGAGACGCACGATGTTCACGCCGGAAGAGTAGCTGTCGAGCGTGGACTGAATCAGCTCCTGCACTTCCTGACTGATCACCGCGCGGTCGCGGCTGAGGATCGGTTTGAGTTCCGATCGCGCGATCACTTCGCGCATGGCCGATTCCGAGACCGCCTTGATGGTGGCTTCCGGTCCGGCAAGGTTGAAGAGGAACTTGTCCGGCTGATTGATGTTCCAGACGACTTGGAAATCGATGTCGACGATGTTCTCGTCCCCGGTCAGCATCAGGCCCTGATCGCCGCGGTTTGAGCCTGTAGCCCGGCTTGCGGTGCCGACCTCAACGGTGTTCTCAACCGTGACCGGCAGAACCTCGTGTGTGACCAACGGCCAGGGCGCGAAGTTCAGGCCAGGCTCGCCGGTCGAGGAGAACTCGCCCAGGAACAGCTCCACCGACTTTTCTTCCGGCTTGACGGTATAAAAGGACTGCAGCAGCCAGCCGATGACCAGCGCGCCGGCGATCGCATAGGGCACAAGCCCATCGAACCCGCCACCGCCACCACCACGGCCGCTGCCGTTTGGAGGGCCGCCCTTGCCGCCGAGCACGACTTTCAATTGGTCGCGGCCCTTGCGGATCAGATCATCAAGATCGGGGCCTTGCTGGTTGCCCCCGCCGCCGCCGTTGCCGCCGCCCCAAGGGCCCTTGCCGCGATTGCCGCCGCCGCCGCCCCATGGGCCGCCGCCCCCGCCATTGTTGCTGTTGTAAGGCATAGCCCTCTCGTACTGTCGGTGAATTCGCCTCGGTATAGCGTCCAATTCGGGGTTTGTCGGCCCAAATCTTGGCTTTGTCGCTCCGATGCTCACTTGGTCGCGGTCGTCATGATGTCAAGAGCGGCAGTTTCGCCGCATATTGCGCCCGGTCGCTACCGCACCGGAGTCTTCATGGTTACCAGCTCCTCGGATGCTGTGGGGTGTACGGCCACGGTCCGGTCGAAGTCGGCCTTGGTCGCGCCCATCTTGACCGCGATTCCAGCCATCTGGATCATCTCGCCTGCCCCATGACCGATGATATGGACGCCGAGAACGCGCTGGCTGTCCTTGGCCACGATCATCTTCATCAGCATTTTCTCGTCACGCCCGGACAGTGTATGCAACATCGGGCGGAAGCTCGCGGCATAGACCTCGATTTCGCCTTCCGTGCGGGCCTGTTCCTCGCTGAGGCCGACGGTGCCGATTTCAGGTTGAGTGAAGACTGCGGTCGGCACCAGTGCGTGATCGGGTTTGGTCGGATTGGCGTTGAACACCGTCTCGGAAAAAGCGGCACCTTCGCGGATCGCAACCGGGGTCAGGGCCATTCGGTCCGTGACATCCCCCACGGCATAGATCGACGGGATGTTGGTCTGTGACCAGTCATCGACCACCACTTCACCCTTGGTGCCGAGCTTGACGCCTGCGGCCTCAAGGCCAAGACCCGCCGTGTTGGGAATGCGACCGGTCGCATAGAGCACCGCGTCCGCCTCGGTCGTTGTCCCGTCGGTGAATGTGATGGTCAGCGCATCGCCCTTTTCGATCTTCGAGATGTCCTTATCATAGTGGAATGTGATGCCTTTCTTTGCCATCTCGTCCGAAACATGGCGCCGGACCTCATTGTCGAAGCCGCGCAGGATGAGATCCCGGCGGTAGACCTGCGTAACATCCGAGCCCAGACCGTTCAGGATGCCGGCAAACTCGGATGCGATGTATCCACCGCCGACTACGACCGCACGCCGGGGCAGGGCATCAAGGTGAAAGATCTCGTTCGACGTAATCGCATACTCCGAGCCTTCGAACTCCGGCACAAACGGGGTGCCCCCTGTGGCCACCAGAATATGCTTGGTGCTGACGCTTTTCCCATCTGCCAGTTTGACTGTATGCGGATCCACGATCTCGGCCCGCTGGGCGAATGATGTGACGCCGTTGCTTTCAAGGATCCGACCGTAAATCCCCTCGAGCCGATCGATCTCCTTGTCCTTGTTGGCGATCAGCGTAGACCAGTCGAAGCGACTTTCTCCTACCGTCCAGCCAAACCCTGCAGCGTCCTCGAACGCTTCAGCGAAGGTCGAGGCGTAGACCATCAGTTTTTTCGGCACGCAGCCCCGGATGACGCAGGTCCCACCCCAGCGGTACTCCTCTGCAATCGCAACTTTTGCGCCATGCTGGGCCGACATCCGCGCCGCACGGACCCCGCCGGAGCCACCTCCGATCACAAAGAGATCAAAGTCGAAGTCACTCATGCATCGCGTCCTTCAATAGCGGGTCATTGTTAACAGGTGGTGGACATAGACATCTCGCGGCACGGCACAATGGTGCAACACGAGCGCGTGAGCACAGCTCATCCGATGACACGCGCGGTGCCGTCCGGCTGCCCGATGATGATGGTGTCCGCAATGGCGCAGAACAGTCCGGTCTCGACCACGCCGGCGATTTGGTTCAGCTCGCGGTTCAATGCGGCAGGATCTGGGATCTTCCCAAGAGGCAAATCCAAAATGTAGTGCCCCTCGTCAGTCACAAACGGCGTTTCGTTCCCGCCCCGCAGCTTGTGTTCCGCGCTGCCCAGGCTGTGCGCACGCAGCGTCTCCAGCACCAGTCGAGTGGTCGTCTCATGCCCGAACCGGACGATTTCGACCGGCAGGGGAAAGGCGCCAAGGTGCGCGACCTCCTTGGACGGGTCCGTGATCACGATCATGCGGTCCGACGCGGTGGCGACGATCTTCTCCTGGAGCAGCGCACCGCCCCCGCCCTTGATCAGATTGAACGCGGGATCAAACTCGTCCGCGCCATCGATGACCAGATCAAGTTGCCCGGCTTTGTCCAGCGATGTCAGTGGGATGTCGAGGTTTTCTGCCTGCTTGGCTGTAACGCTTGAGGTCGGTACTCCGGTGACGCTGAACCCTTCCGCCACCATGCGTTCCGCGAGCAAATCGACAAACCATCGGGCCGTCGATCCCGTGCCGAGGCCAAGTGTCATGCCCGGCTCCACTTCCTCTAAGGCACGTGTCGCAGCGGCGCGTTTGCCCAGTTCGGCGGGGGGAAGTTTGTCGGTCATGGGAACCCGGTGGCGAGAGAATCGCGGGCATCATAGCGGTCCCGCGCCGTCGCACCAGCCAAAGCCAGGGTCGCGAATGGGATTATGTTGAGCGCCCAAACCGCTTAGGGTGCGCGAAACCTCCCGGTGAGTTGCGCATGTTTCTAAGTGTCTTCGACATCTTCAAGATCGGCATCGGCCCGTCGAGTTCTCACACGATGGGGCCGATGGTTGCGGCTGCCCGCTTCCTTGATGATTTGCGCAAGGGGCGCAATCGCATTCCCGGCGCCGGGCCTGCCGTGGCTGCGTCCTGTCGTCTGCACGGATCTTTGGCCTTTACCGGTAAGGGGCATGCAACCGACCGGGCCGTGATGCTGGGCCTCCTTGGGTTTGAGCCTGCGACGCTGGATACAGATGCTGCGGATAAGGCGCTTGAAATCCTGAGAAAAACTCGTGTTGCCGAACCCGAAGGGCTGTCGCTAGCATTCCATCCGGAGCATGATCTGATCTTTGACTATGGCCCTCCTCTGGATGGTCATGCCAACGGCATGGTGCTGGAAGCCCGTGATGCGGACGGGCATTTGGCACATCGGGAAATCTACTATTCGGTTGGTGGAGGTTTCGTAAAAACAGAAGCGGAAATGCGAGCCTCGGATCGCGTGGTGGATGGCCCCGTGGCGTCAGAGGTGCCGTATCCGTTTGAAAATGCAGAGCAAATGCTGGCGATGGCGCAACGCTCTGGTTTGTCCATTGCCCAGATGAAACGTGCGAACGAGGAGGCCGCGATAAGTCGCACAGAGCTTGATCTTGGCATCGACCGGATCTGGGCTGTGATGCAGGCGTGTATCGAACGCGGGCTGGCCACCGATGGGATACTTCCAGGCGGGCTCAATGTGCGTAGACGGGCCCCTAGCATTCACCGACAACTCGTTGAGGAAAAGGGCAAAAATCTCTTGGCTCCGCACGTCGTGAACGACTGGCTGTCGGTCTACGCCATGGCCGTGAACGAGGAGAACGCGGCAGGCGGACAAGTCGTTACAGCGCCCACCAATGGCGCCGCGGGCGTCATGCCGGCGGTGCTGCGGTACTATCGCGACCATATTGTAGG
>CAYYZH010000087.1:11588-16489 GCA_964475765.1 uncultured Limibaculum sp. | reverse complement strand
GGGCTGTCCTCGGGCTCGATGGCAATGATCTTCGTTGCGGGAGAGCGTTCGCGCAGGACCGAGCCGACCCCGGTGATCGTGCCGCCGGTGCCAATGCCCGAGACGAAGTAATCGACCTTGCCATCGGTATCGGCCCAGATTTCCTCGGCCGTTGTCGCGATGTGCACCGCGGGGTTGGCCGGGTTCTCGAACTGTTGCGGAATGATCGAGCCGGGGGTTGCTTCGTGCAGCTCCTGCGCCCGGGCAATCGCGCCCTTCATGCCCTTGGCCGGGTCGGTCAGATCAAGCTCGGCCCCCAGAAGCGCGAGCATTTTGCGCCGCTCGATCGACATGCTTTCCGGCATGGTCAGGATCAGTTTGTAGCCCTTGGCCGCAGCAGCGAAGGCGAGCGCGATCCCGGTATTGCCAGAGGTTGGCTCGATCAGCGTATCGCCGGGCTTGATGGTCCCGGCAGCTTCCATCGCCTCGATCATGTTGACGCCAATCCGGTCCTTGACCGAAGCGATCGGGTTGAAGAATTCGAGCTTGCCGCAGATTTCGGTTTTCAGTCCGAGATGTTCGCTGAGGCGGCTGAGCCTGACCAGCGGCGTCGAACCGATCGTCTGCGTGATGTCGTCATAGATGCGTCCGCGCGGATTTGCGGTGGCCATGCTGTCCTCCCGATCTGTCTTCCGGTGGTGTTTGCCGGTGATCTTTTGCCCGATCATGACGGGGTATACGGCGCTTTGCAATTCCCGGAGGTGCCGGCAGGTTCAGCGCACGAGAATATGAACCCGCCGGTTCTGGCGATCCGGCGCACTTGTCTGGACGGCGAGGTCCTGTTCGCCCTTTGCCGTGGCGCTGATCGAGACCTTTTCGTCGGGGCGCAATTCCTTGGCGATGGCGTCCTCGACCCAGCCCGCACGCGTGCGCGACAAAGCAAGGTTGTAGGCCGCGTCACCAAAGGCGTCGGCATAACCGGTGATGACGACCTCGGCGGCGGCGCGCGAGCGAATATCGGTGAGGACGTCGAGGATCACCTCAAATTCATCATCGGTGACCCGGGTGCGGCCCTTGCCGAAGAAGATCTCATACTCACCCGGCGGTTTCGGTTGCGCCGCAAGCGCGGCGGCAAAGGCATCGCGGATCTCGCCCTCGGTCACGGGAAGATCGCCAAACTTCTCCCCGGTGCCTGCAGCCGCGAAGGGCCGGTCAAGCGTGACCGCCTTGCCGTCCTGCGTCAGTTCGATGCCACCGGGCTCCCCGCCATCTTCAGGCAGTACGACCACCATGTTGTCCGGCAGATTGGCAAGGTCCAGAATGATCAGGATCTCGAGACCGTAGCTGTCGCGGCAGAGCTCGATCTCTTCGGTCTGCGCAGGCGTCACCGGGCCTTCGCTCAGCTCGTGCACCCAGCATTCGTAGTGGATCTGAGCCTTGGCGATGTGCTCGCCCGCCCGCAACATGGCTCCGTCGCTGCGCAGATAGCCGGCGATCTCCTTCGAGGCCCGTTTGATATCGGCGTCATAGTCGGGATGAAAACTCAGGTCCTTGACGTCAGGCGGCGCAACGCGCTCTCCATCGGCAACACGGGCAGCTTTGCTGGTGAAATCAGCTGTTGCACCGTAGTCGAATTCGGAAAGCTCCTGCCGCGCAAGGCGGATGTAACCTTCTTGCGTGATTCTCAGGTAGATATCGTCCTGAAGCGGGCGTTCAGCAACCGCGTCGATATCCCACGCCTCACCCGTCAGAGACCCGAGGAAACCGCCCTCTACAGCACACCCTGCGACCAGTAGGCCTGCAACCAGTGCACCGTATGGGCGTAGCTTCATTTTTCCCCACTCACTCTCGCCGCGAACTCGGTCCCCTTCACGCCAAGAACCGTGGTCGGCATGAGAACCCGCATGGCCAGTGGCCTGCTCTTGGCGATAAGCCCGGACGCTGCCGTCAGACTTCCGCGCTTGAGCCGCGCATCAAAGCCGTCGGGATGTCCTGCCCGATTATACGCATAAGATTCAAGGTCCAATGTCGAGTTAGGCCCCAGGCTCATGCGAGAGTTGTCGGTAAACGTCATGCCGACCGCGCTGTTCTTGCCGGTCTGCACGGTATCGCTCTCCAGCAAATCGACGCCGGGCTCCGCCGCAATTTCGGCACCGTCACGAAGTATGACCACCTCGCCGGATGTGACTTTAACCTGACCGATCTTGTCCGCGGCAACCGCTGGCTGATGAGCCAGAACCACTAGAGCAAGGACCGTGATGACGCTGCACAGAACCCGAAACATGTTTTTTGCCTCCGAAATTGACATTTCTCAGCGGAACGCGGAGACTCTGCGCGAAGAATATGACCAGTCTGCGGCAGAGATCAATCCGAACCCCTCAGTGGATGTAACGATGCGTAAAGAGTTTCCCGTCTCGAACGAGGGGATCACAGCGGCGTTTGATTTTATCGCCGCTACTGTGGCGCGTCTCGGTGTGGGCGAGACCATTGCGCACCGATTGTCGATTGTGGTCGACGAGCTCTGTGCAAACATGATTCGCCACGACGAAAGCCTGACGGCGGAGACCAATTTTACCCTTTGCATTCAATCTGTTGAGGCAGATACCGTGCTGATCGTCCGCGATCCGGGAAAGGCCTTCAATCCTTTGGAGTATCTGGCGGAGGAAGTGCCTGAGATCGGCGGCCATGGCATCAACCTCGTCAAAGGGCTTGCAACACGGATCAGCTATGACCGCATCGACGGTCAGAACGAGCTGACCGTCGCCATCGACGGCTCGGATTGAGGCGCGCCGGGCCGGAATGGCCGTTCGGGAGCGCCGCCCCTGATGCCTGATGTTCTGATCCGAAAAGCAGGCGTGATCGCCACAATGGACGGCACGCGGCGCGAAATCGCGGGGGGCAGCGTCCTTTTGCGGGACGGCGTGATCGCCGAAATCTGGGGCGGAACGGGTTTTGAGGCCGAGATCGCGGCAGCAACGCGCACGGCCGATGAGGTAATCGATGCCGCAGGCTGCGTTGTCACGCCCGGTCTGATCAACACGCACCATCACCTCTCGCAAAACCTGACGCGGACCATTGCGCAGGATGCGCCGCTTTTTGGCTGGTTGCAGACACTCTATCCGATCTGGTCGCGAATCGGGCCGGACGAGATCCGGGTCTCGGCGCTTCTGGGTCTGGCCGAACTGGCACTGTCGGGCTGCACGCTCAGCTCGGATCATCTCTATCTCTACCCGAACGGGGCGCGGCTCGATGATACGATCGAGGCGGCAGGCGAAATCGGCGTGCGGTTTCTGGCGACTCGCGGCGGCATGAGCATCGGCGAGAGCAAGGGCGGCTTGCCACCCGACAGTCTGGTCGAGAGCGAGGACGCCATTCTGGACGACTGCATCCGGGTCGTGGATCGGTTCCATGAGGCCGCGCCAGGCGCAATTATCCAGGTCGGGCTTGCGCCCTGTTCGCCCTTCACGGTCAGCCAGGATCTGATGCGCGAGACGGCCGCGATGGCGCGGGACAAGGGCGTGCGGCTGCACACCCATCTGGCCGAAAACGATGAAGACATCGTCTACACCCGCGAGCGCTTCGGCTGCCGTCCCGGCGAGTATGTCGAAGAGCTGGGCTGGGTCGGAGCGGATGTCTGGCACGCCCATTGCGTCAAGCTGGACGCGCGCGAGATCAGCCTGTTCGCCGGCTCCGGCACAGGGGTTGCGCATTGCCCCTGCTCGAACTGCCGGCTCGGGAGCGGGATCGCACCGGTGCGCGCGATGCGCGATGCAGGCGTCCATGTCGGCCTTGGTGTAGATGGATCTGCGTCGAACGATGCGGCGGATCTGATCGGCGAAGCGCGCCAGGCGATGTTGCTGCAACGTGTGTCGCTAGGAGCCGAGGCGATGAGCGCACGCGAAGCGTTGGAGATCGCGACGCGTGGCGGGGCCGAGACGCTGGGGCGATCTGATCTCGGGTCAATCGAGATTGGCAAGCGGGCCGACCTTGTTGTCTGGCCGACAAACGGTCTGTCGCAATCGGGGCAGTCCGATCCCGTTGCAGGTCTGGTGTTGTGCGGCCCGGTTCGGCCGCGCGATGTGATCGTCGAGGGACGCTCGGTTGTGCGGGATGGGCATCTGACGACCCTGGATCTCGGCGCCGTGCAGCGCGAGCATGCGAAACTGGCGGCAGGGCTGATCGCGGACCTTTAGCCAGCACACGGCTTGTCGTGCGGGGGCGCCTGTGGGACAGAACGCCTCGCAATACGCTCGAGGCGACCGCGTGTTTTGACCCTCAGTGTTGCGTGAGTTTCACCGGCTCAACGACCTTGATTTCGGGCGTGTCATCCGCTTCCTCGAACTCGAAAGCTTCAAGACGGCGCGCCCGTGTACCAGCCTTGCCCGCCGAGATCTTGATCTCGTCAATGTCCTTTTGCGCCTGACCAAAATGCTTGTCGAGGTTGCCGACCCGGTCGACCAATCGCCCGACATCCTTGTGCAGAAGACCCAGTTCGCGGCGGATCAGCCCGGCCTGCTCGCGCATCCGCGCGTCTTTCAGGATCGCACGGATCGTGTTCAGCGTTGCCATCATGGTGGTGGGCGAGACGATCCAGACCCGGTGCTCGAAGCTTTGCCGCACCACGTCAGTAAAATTGGCATGCAGCTCGGCATAGACCGCTTCGGACGGCAGGAACATCAGCGCGCTGTCAGCGGTCTCGCCCTCGACAATGTAGCGCTCGGCGATGTGACGGATGTGGACAAGCACCGCCTGGCGGAACTGGCGCTGCGCCTCCTTGTATTCGGCCTCCGTGTCGGCGCTCAGCATACGCTCGTAGGGCTCCAGCGGGAACTTCGCGTCGATCACGATCGGTCCCGGCGGATCCGGCATATAGACCATGCAATCGGCGCGACGCTCATTCGACAGCTTGACCTGCATGGCAT
>CAYYZH010000087.1:0-11578 GCA_964475765.1 uncultured Limibaculum sp. | reverse complement strand
TGCCAACGATATCGTTGAGCTGGATCTCGCCGAAGGCGCCGCGCGTCTGCTTGTTCGAGAGAATGTCCTGCAACCCTAGGACATCGCCAGAGAGCTTCTCGATCTTGGTCTGCGCGCGGTCGATGGCCTCGAGGCGTTGTTGCAACTCGCCAAGCGAGCGGGCGGTGCGGGTGGCCGAACCGTGCAGGCTCTCACCCATGGCGCGTTGGACTTCTTCAAGTCTGCGTTCGACCTGCTCCATGATGCGGGCTTGCGAGCCAGCCTGCGCGTCGGAGACCAGTTTCAGCCCGCCCGCGAGTTGGTTCTGTCCCTGATCAAGTCCGCGCACAGCATCCCCCAGGAGGCCCAGATGCCCTGCAAGCGGCTCGGCGGCACGGGCCGACCGGCTGGCCGCCCGGATCGACCAGACCAGAAGGAGAACCATAAGGACCAGCAAGGCCGCCGCAGTCAGACCGGCCAGGTGCAGCGGATTGGCTGGATCAAAAGCGCTGAGGGCCGCTTCCATCAGCGACGGCCGAACAGTTTTTCAAGATCGGTGCGGTCAAGCGCGACCCAGGTCGGCCGCCCATGATTGCAGGTGTTGGAGTGGGGCACCGCCTCCATCCGGCGCAAAAGCGCGTTCATCTCGGGCACCGTCATACGCCGCCCGGCCCGGACCGAGCCGTGGCAGGCCATCCGGCTGAGCACCGCGTCAAGCCGCGCCTTCAGCCCGTCGGAGGTGCCGAGATCGGCGATTTCGTCGGCGACATCTCGCAAAAGCCGGGCCGGATCTGCCTGCCCCAGAATGGCTGGCACTTCGCGCACGGCGACTGCACCCGCACCGAAAGGCTCGACCACGAGGCCAAGCCCGAGAAGCGCCTCCGCATGGTCCAGTACGGTTTGCGCGTCGGTCCCCAGCTCGACAATCTCCGGGATCAACAGCGCCTGACGCGCAACCCCGGTGGCCGCCATCTGAGCCTTGAGATCCTCGTAGACCAACCGCTCATGCGCGGCATGTTGATCGACCAGAACAACCCCGTCCTCGGTCTGCGCGAGAATATATGTCTCGTGCAGTTGCGCGCGCGCGGCCCCGAGCGGTGCACCCAGTTCCTCTGCCGTCTCAGAGGCCTCGGGCGCCTCGGCGGACACCCATCCGGGATCGGCTGTACCGGCCTCGGCAAACCCCGATCCCATCGGTGCCTGCGCGTCGAGCGCAGATTGAATGGCCGGCGCCGATGGATGTGCCGCATATGAAGGCCCAACCGAGGGACGTGGCGCCGGCCAACTCTGGCGCGCAGGACCTGCTTCCGGACGGAAGGCCCCAAGCGCTGCATCTGTGATCGTCGTGGTCGCGCGGTGACCCGCCTCGGCCAGCGCATGGCGCAGGGCTGAGACGATCAGACCGCGGACAAGACCGGGTTCGCGAAAGCGGACCTCGGCCTTGGCAGGATGGACATTGACGTCGACCCGCTCGGGCGGGCAGTCGATGAAGAGCGATACGACGGGAAAGCGGTCGCGCGAGAGCGCATCGGAATAGGCAGCGCGGACCGCGCCGATCAACAGCTTGTCGCGTACAGGCCGACCGTTGACGTGCATGTACTGGGCCGCGGCGTTACCCCGCGAGAAAGTCGGGAGCGCAATGTGGCCGGAAAGGCCAATGCCGTCGCGGTTTGCGTCGATGGCGAGGCTGTTCTCGGCAAACCCTTTGCCGATCACGCCAGCAGAGCGGGCCAGCCGCGCATCCAAGAGATGTGTGCTCTCGGCACTCGCTTCGAAGAGCGTACGCCGTGTGTCGCCGCCGACATCCGTCAGGGAAAAGGAGATACCCGGATTGGCAATGGCGAGCCGGCGGATGACTTCGCCCAGCGCCTGGGTCTCGGCGCGGTCGCTGCGCAAGAACTTGAGACGGGCCGGGGTCGCATAGAAGAGATCGCGGACCTCAGCTGTGGTGCCGGGTGCGCGGGAGGCCGGGCGCGGCGGCGAGATATCTCCACCATGAGCACTGATCTGCCATGCTTCGCTTTCTGGCACGTTTTGGCGGGATATCAGATCGAGCCGCGCAACGGACCCGATGGACGGCAGTGCCTCGCCCCGGAAGCCGAAATTGCGGATGTTCACAAGGTCGTCGCCATCAATCTTGGACGTCGCATGTCGCTCTAGAGCCAGCGCTAACTGGTCGGGGGCGATGCCTGCGCCGTCATCGGAGACGCGGATGAGTGTCTTGCCGCCCTGCGCGATGTCCACATCGATCCGGGTGGCTCCCGCATCAATGGCGTTCTCGACGAGTTCCTTGACCGCAGAAGCCGGTCTTTCAATGACCTCACCTGCCGCAATCCGGTTGGACACGGCGTCGGGCAAACGCCTGATCCCTTGGGGTTCTCCCATGATGTTGCGGCTTTGGACGTTCATGGCACAAGACATAGCATGAGCCCGTGCGATTCTGAAAGAGCGGGCCAGAGCAGTATTGGTGCGACTCACGCTGCCCGATTGCCAGAGGCACAAACGCGGCCATGTCCGTAAACGGACCCGGGAGGCATACGCCTCGCCCTGCGCGGATTACCCGCGCAGATGGCCGCTTCTGGCCCTGCCGCTGATGTTCGCGCAGGGGATGGCTAAGGTCGGAAGACTGCGGCCCGCCGGTTAGAACCGCTCCATCAGACGATCGAGATAGTCGAGCTCAAGCTGCGGGCGAGCAGGTTCTGCCGCGCGGCGGCGCAACTCGTCCATCAATTCGCGCGCCCGGTCGATCAGGGATTGGTCCGGGACCCGGGTCGAGCCGCCATCAAGCGCGCCAAAGCTGGCGGTCGGGCGATCAAACGGATCGTTCTGCTGGCTGTCCTGACCCTCGCCCTGGCCGCGACGGTTGCCCTGCGCTTGCGTGTCGCCCTGACCGTTCTGCATGTCCTGCGCCAGCGCTTCGGCGCCTTCGTTCAGACGGTCGAGCGCCTCCATCTGATCACGGACAGCGTCGGAGGCCGAACCGCCCTGCAGATCGTCGCGTGCCTCGCCCATTGAACGGGCGGCCTCTTCGAGCGCGCGCGCGGCTTCTTCCGAGCCCAGCCCGCGGCCGAGTTGTTCGAGTTGCTGGCGGAGCGCTTCCTGTTCGGAGGCCAGACCGCCCGGCCCGGGTTGCTGGCCGGACATCTGGCCTTCGCCCTGCCCCTCGCCGCCTTGCTGACCCTGCTGGCCATGTTCGTCGCCGCGGCCCTCGCCCTCGCCCCAGCCCGGTTGCTGGCGGCCCTGCTGGCCTTGCTGCGAGCCCGGCTGGCTTTGTCCGAGTTGTTGTTCACGCGAGCGCTGGCGCATCTCGTCGAAGGTCCGGTCCGCCAGATCGCGCTGGCGCTGGATCATTTCCTGCAAATCCTGCATGGCCTGCTGGCCCTGCCCCATCTGCTGCTGGCCCTGCTGAGCCGCCTGCAGGTTCTCGAGCATCCGGTTCAGCTCCGACAGCATCTGGCGGGCTTCGTCGCGCAGACCGCTTTCGGCCTGTTCCTGCATCCGGTCCAGCATCTCCTGAAGATCCTGCTGGCTGAGCTGCTGATTTGGGTCCATCTGACCCTGTTGTTGCTGCTGCGGATTGTTCTGTTGCTGCTGGGCGAGTTGCTGGAGGTATTCGTTGAGGGCCGCGCGCATCTCTTCCATCGCGCGCCGGACATCCTCGTCGGAGCCGCTTTCCAGCGCTTCGCGCAGCGCCTCCTGGGCCTGGCGCAGACGCTCGAGCGAATCCGAGAGATCGCCATCCTCGAGCGCGAGAGCGGCCAGCCAGAGGAACTCGATCACTTCCGGAGCGATACCTGGGATGTCGTCCTCGGCCACCCCGGTGACCAGACGCCGAATGGCGGTGCGTGTCGCCAGGTAGGCGCCGGTATCATCGAAGACCTCATGCGGGCGGCGGGTCACAGCCTGCAGCACATCCAGCACACGATAGGCCTGCCCGTAATCCAGCGCCAGATCGCGGCGTTGTTCGACCAGCGCGCGCGCCATCGGGTTGGAGAAGTTGCGCCCCGGCAGCGTAATCGTCAGCGCCTCGGTCTCGGAGACCTGCCCCGCGCCATCTTCGGCAAAGAGCTGGATCTGGACATCGGCGCCAGCCCACGGATGCGCGGTGAAATCGCGGATCGCACCGTCCTGCACCTCACGGGCATGCCCGGTGATCGGCAGCGGCAGGCCATAGTTGATGATTGGGAGCGGGAGACCCTTGGCAGCTTCGGGATCGTGACCTTCGGGCGCGATCTCAGCCCATGCGGACACAACACCATAATCATCGCGGGCACTGAACTGCGTGTCGAGCGCACGGGTCACGGTAACGGTCGGCATGCCGTCGAGGTCAATCTCGGGCGCTGTGTCCGGGATCATGTCGATCGGCCATTCGGCCAAAACGTTCTCGCCGTTCAGGATCTTGAGCGTCCCGGAGCCGGACAGGATGCCGGTGGCCTCCGCCAACCCGCCGCCTAAGCCCTGAAAATCTCCAAGGCCCAGAACCTCGCCACCCTCTAGCGTTGGCTGAGGGCCTGCATCGGTTACGCGGATGGTAATCTGGGAGCCTTGCGGGATCGCAGTCGCTTCCGCGGTTGTGTCGTCGCGGCGCAGATAGATCGTCGAGAGGCCGGTATAGGCCGGCGGGGTCGCCCATGCCTCGGCCATCGCGACACGGTCGGCAAAGGCCGGATCACCTGCGGCCTGAACCGGAGCGGGGTCTGCGATCGAGAGCACCCGGCCCATCCAATCGCCGCCCGCCGCGATGATCCCGCCGATCAGCAGCACCGGCGCGACAAGACGCAGCGCCCAGTGGTCAAAACGCTGAAGCCGGGGTTTCGGCATGCCTGCCTTGAGTTCAGATGCTGCGGCAGCGGCCCTTTTGCGGTGCGCCCGCCAAACCGATTCGCTGTTCTCTGCGCCGACGCCGACTGCCAGTTCATCTTCCAGAGTGGCCAGCGGACGACGCGGATGGCCCTCGTCCAGACGGTCCCGCGCATCGGCTTCAAGAGGCCGCCGGAACCGCGCGCCGCCATAGACAAGCGCTGCGGCAAGGGCCAATGCGGCAACGCCCAGCAGCACACGATGAACCTCCGGCCCAAAGGCCGCAAATCCGCCAAAGAGCGCCAGCGCAAGGGAAAAACAGATCACGACAAAAGCCGGCCAGAAGGCGCGGGCGATGGCTTCGGCCCAGAGTGACCAGCGTGTGAGGCGCAACTGCCGGCGCACCCGGCGCATATCCGTGCCTCTCAACCCCCCGCCCGAAAACAAGGCCATGCGTGTCCTTTCCGTGCCTGCTCGTGGGATGCCGTCAGCCCGTGCGTTCGGCCTTTGGCGGCATCTCCAGCCATTCAGGGACCGTATCACGTCCCAGCATCTCTGCATATGTGGGGCGTTTGCGGATCACAGCAAACTGATCGCCATTCACCATGACCTCCGGGATCAGGGGTCGGGCGTTGTATTCCGAAGACATTACGGCTCCGTAAGCGCCTGCAGAGCGAAAGGCGACGAGATCGCCTGCGGCCATCAGCGGCAGGTCCCGTTCCCGAGCAAAGGTATCACCGGTTTCGCAGACGGGGCCAACCACGTCTATGGGCCCGACGGGAGTATCGGGGGCGGGCTCTCTGACAGGCACGATATCGTGCCAGGCTTCGTACATCGCGGGTCGGATCAGGTCGTTCATCGCGGCGTCGAGGATCAGAAAGTCACGGCCTTCGCCTTCCTTGCGGTAGATCACCCCGGCGACCAGCAGACCTGCATTGCCTGCGATCAGACGGCCGGGTTCGATCTGGATCTCACAGCCGAGATGACCGACGGTTTTCTTGATCAACGCACCATAATCGAATGGCAGCGGCGGCGCCTGGTTCGAGCGCTGATAGGGAATGCCAAGCCCGCCGCCGAGATCGAGCCGGGTGATGTTGTGGCCGTCGCTGCGCAAGTCCTCGGTCAGCTTGGCGACCGCTTCGAACGCCATTTGATAGGGCGCGAGATCGGTGAGCTGGCTGCCGATATGCACATCGACGCCCTTGATCTCGATCCCCGCCATCGTGGCCGCACGGGCATAAACGTCGCGCGCCGTCGAGATCGGGATACCGAACTTGTTCTCGGACTTGCCGGTCGAGATCTTGGCATGGGTCTTGGCATCGACATCCGGGTTCACACGGATGGTGATCGGGGCCTTGGTGTTCATCCCGCGCGCGATGGCGTCGAGTTGCTCCAGCTCCGGCTCACTCTCGACATTGAACTGGCGGATACCGGCCTCGAGCGCGAGGCGCATCTCGTTTACGGTTTTGCCGACCCCTGAGAACACGATCCTGTCGCCGGGTACGCCCGCGGCCAGCGCACGGCGCAATTCGCCTTCGGAGACGACGTCCATGCCCGCACCGAGCCGGGCAAGCGTGGCGATCACCGCCTGATTGCCATTGGCCTTGATCGAATAGCAGATCAGATGGTCCGTGCCCGCCAGTGCCTCACGGAAGATGGTGTAGTGCCGCTCCAGCGTCGCGGTGGAATAGACATAGAAGGGCGTGCCGACCTCTGCCGCGATGTCGGACAGGGCCACGCCCTCGGCGTGCAGAACGCCGTCCTGATAGGTGAAATGGTCCATGCCCGCGCCCTGCCCTTGGTTTGGCCGATTTACTCGATCCGCCGAAGGCGCAGGTATAAATAGAGCGGCAGGCCGACCGCAACGCCAAAGACCAGGGTGACCGGCACGGCGATGATCGACAGTTTGTCGCGCCGGGTGATGCATTCGCCGATCATGAAGATGATGGCAGCAAGCGAGGCGATGAGAACGGCGCCGGTAACCCCTGTCCCAAGTTGGGTGGCCGTGACCTCGGCGATCAGGCGCGACCAGTCGAAGCCATTCTCCCGAAACCAGAGAACAAACCGGCGGACCGGGAAGGCCAGTGCTGCGAGAAACAGGATGGCATAGAGGGTGCGGCTGACGTCCATGCGGGTGTGTCCGGCCTCTTTCGTTGGACGAGGGTGCGTCATGGACACGCCCTACGCAATGTTGCGCGTTGTGGTGTGTGTTCAGTCCAGGATCGATTTTTCCTCGGGAGGCTCGTCGCCGGGGCGGATCGGCGGTCCCTTCTTGCCGCAGGCGGCGACGAGCATCGCCGCGCTGAGGAGCGCCAGGATCAGGACACGTGCGGTTCTCATGGCTCTCCCCTCAGCCGGTCTTTCCAACGGGCGATCTGTTCGCGCACCCTGACCGGGGCCGTGCCGCCATAGGAGGTGCGGCTGGCGACGGACGCCTCGACGGTGAGCACGCTGAACACATCTTCAGTGATCTGAGGCTCGACGGTTTGCATATCCGCCAGCGTCAGATCAGGCAAATCGCAGCCCTTGTCCTCGGCCAGTTTGACGAGCGAGCCAGTGACATGGTGCGCATCGCGGAAGGGCATATTGAGTTGGCGCACCAGCCAGTCCGCGAGATCGGTGGCGGTGGAAAAGCCCTGCCCGGCTGCGGCCCGCAGCGCAGGGGCGTTCGGCGCCATGTCCCGCACCATCCCCTCCATCGCGGCAAGCATAAGCTGAATGGTATCGGCGGCGTCGAAGGTCGCTTCCTTGTCCTCCTGCATGTCCTTGGCGTAGGCGAGCGAGAGCCCCTTCATCACCATCAAGAGGCCTTGGAAGTGGCCCGCGATGCGCCCGATCTTGCCCCGGATCAATTCGGCCGCATCCGGGTTCTTCTTTTGCGGCATGATGGACGAGCCGGTGGTGAAGGCGTCCGACAGCGTCACGAACCGGAACTGGGCCGAAGACCAGACGACCAGTTCCTCGGCAAAGCGGGAGAGATGCATCGCGCAGATGCTGGCTGCAGCCATGAACTCCAACTCGAAGTCCTTGTCCGAGACCGCATCGATGGAGTTGGCCATCGGCGCATCAAAACCCAGCGCCCGAGCGGTATCTTCGCGGTCAATCGGGAAGGACGTGCCCGCGAGTGCCGCGGCGCCCAGCGGCGATTGGTTCATGCGTGCGCGGGCATCGCGGAACCGGCCGCGGTCGCGGTCGAACATCTCGGCATAGGCCAACATATGATGGCCCCATGTGACGGGCTGCGCGGTCTGGAGATGGGTGAAGCCGGGCATGACCATCTCGGCACCCGCCTCGGCTTGGGCGACGAATGCCCCAATCAGACGCGCAAGGCTGGCGTCGATCTCGTCACAGCGCGACCGCACCCAGAGACGGATATCGACCGCCGCCTGATCGTTGCGGGACCGGCCCGTATGCAGACGTGCCCCGGCATCGCCAGCAATCTCGCGCAGGCGCGCCTCGATGTTCATGTGGATATCTTCGAGCGCTGCGGAAAACTCGAAAGTCCCCGCGGCGATCTCTTCCGAGACCTGATCCAGGCCCCGGTCGATCTCGACCTGGTCCTGCTGCGAGATCACGCCCTGTCGGGCCAGCATCGCCGCGTGCGCGCGCGAACCCTGGATGTCCTCTGACGCCATACGTTGATCGAACGAGATGGACGCGTTGATCGCCTCCATCACGGCGGACGGGCCTGCGGCAAACCGACCTCCCCACATCGTGTTCGCCCGTAACTTTTTTTCGGCGTCTTTTTGCTTATGTTCGGTCATGTCCGTGCACTTCGAGGAACCGGGAGCGATCTGATGCGTTTCATACATCTTGGGCTTGGCGCCCTGCTATACGGTGTCGCTGCTCTCGGGGCAAACCCCGCGAACGCCGCAGATCTGACTGTCGATGACCGTGCGGCCCTGAAAGAGATGCGTGCGGGCGATATGCAAAAGCTCGTGTTTCACCGGGAGGCCCGGCCCGCCATCGACGAGGTCTTTCGCGACCAGTACGGCAACGAAGTCACGCTGGCCGACTATGAGGGCAAGGTGGTGATGCTGAACTTCTGGGCCACATGGTGCCCACCGTGCCGCGCGGAGATGCCCAGCATTGACCGGCTCGCCGGTGCGATGAACAGCGACGATGTGGTTGTGCTCGCGCTTTCGACCGACCGGCACGATGTCGCCCGCGTCCAGGCATTTTTCGACGAGATCGAAGTGCAGCACCTCCCCGTCCTGCAGGACCGCCGGGGCGCTGTGGCGCGCAAGGCCGGTGCGCTTGGTCTGCCAGTGACCATCCTGCTTGACCGTCAGGGGCGCGAAGTTGCTCGCCTGCAAGGGGAAGCGGAATGGGACAGCGAAGATGCAAAAGCCATCATTTCGCGCCTTGTCGAGATGACCGCGCCCGCCACCTGACCCGCAAGGGTGCGTCGTCGGCGAAGCCTGCGTGGTAGAACCATCCAGCCAGTTTTGCGGTTCCCGCCCAACGCCACAATCGCGAAGCGGTTTGGCGAGGCCTCACGCTATGAACGCTCGATCGTGCCGAAATGCTTCGGGTTGCCTCGTAGGGTGCTGTCCTCCTGCGAAGCGGAAGACGTACGCTGAGGGTTCACAGCACCTCGGACAGAACCGCATCGAGGCTGGCTGACAGCTTGTCCGTGATCTCGCCGATATGGCTCTCGTCGATGATAAAGGGCGGTGCGATCAGCACATGGTCGCCATGCTGCCCATCAATGGTCCCGCTCATCGGATAGACCATCAGCCCGTCGGCAAAGGCCCGCTTCTTGAGTTTCGCAGCGATCCCCAGCGCCGGATCGAAGGTCGCCTTTGTCTCGCGGTCAGCCACGATCTCGACCCCGCGGAACAAGCCACGCCCCCGAATGTCACCAATATGGGGGTGCTGACCAAGCCGGGCCTCCAGCGCCTGTTGCAAAGCCTCACCCTGTGTCCGGACGTTCATCAGCAGATCGCGCCCGTCGACCTCGTCCAGTACAGCGGCGCCTGCCGCACAGGCAGCGGGATGGCCCAAATAGGTGTGTCCATGCTGGAAGAAGCCGGAGCCCCCTTCGATGGCCGCATAGATCTCGCCGGTACACAGCATCGCCCCGATGGGCTGGATCCCGGCCCCAAGCCCCTTGGCAATGCAGACGATATCCGGCGCGATACCGTCATCCTCGCAGGCGAACCAGCGCCCGGTCCGGCCCATGCCGCACATGACTTCGTCAAGGATCAGCAACACACCATACCGGTCGCAGATCTCCCGGATGCGTTTGAAGTATCCTTCGACCGCCGGTACCGCGCCCATGGTTGCGCCCACGACGGGCTCGGCGACAAAGGCCGCAACGGTCTCCGGCCCCAATTCCAGAATGCGCTCTTCAAGCTGGTTCGCGACGCGCTGGCCGTAAGCCTCTGGCGTCTCACCCGGCTCGGCCCAGCGCCAGTAGTGGCAGGGGTCGATATGGCTCATCGCATCGGTCAGGAGCGGCTCGAATTGCGTGCGTCGCCAGCGGTTGCCACCCGCCGCCAACGCACCCAGCGTGTTGCCATGATAGCTTTGCCAGCGGGCAATCACATGGGCGCGCGATCCCTCACCGCGTTCCATATGGTATTGCCGCGCCAGTTTGATCGCGGCCTCAACCGCCTCCGACCCACCGGAGACGAAATAGACGCGGTCGATCCCCGCAGGCGCCCGGTCGATCAGCTTGTCCGCCAGACGCTCTGCGGGCTCGGACGTGAAAAACGACGTGTGCGCCCAGGCGATCTTATCGAGCTGCGCTTTGGCCGCCTCCAGCACGGGCGTTGCGGAATGGCCCAGACAGGACACCGCCGCCCCGCCGCACGCATCGAGGTAGCGCTTGCCATCTGTGTCCACGAGATAAGCACCATCACCACCCGCCACGGTCGGCAGCACGGCCTTGGTATGGCGAGGAAACACATGGGAAGACGTGGACGACATCGGGCGCACCTCCGGGCAGTGATCCCATGGTTATGCGCCGCACCCCGGCGGAGCGCAATGCGCTGGACGCATCATGGTCGTGGGGGTATACCCCGCGCCATGCAGATCCGGATACGCATCGCAGCGCTGATTATCTGCCCGGCCCGCTAAGCGGCGGCGCCGGGACAAGGTGGCTGCGACCTGCCCACCGCCTCGACCTGTTCCAGATATCCGAAGACGAGGTGCGCCATGAGCGCCGATGCCGAGACCAAAACGTCCTACAAGGACACGCTGTTCCTGCCCCAGACCGATTTCCCGATGCGCGCAGGGCTTCCCAAACGCGAGCCGGAGTGGCTGGCGCGGTGGGAGAAGATGGGCGTCTATGACCGCCTGCGCGCCAAGGAAGGCCGTGAGAAATACGAGCTGCACGACGGACCGCCCTACGCCAACGGGCACCTGCATATCGGGCATGCGCTGAACAAGATCCTGAAGGATTTCGTCGTGCGCTCGCAGCAGATGTTGGGCAAGGACAGCCGCTATGTGCCGGGCTGGGACTGCCACGGTCTGCCCATCGAGTGGAAGATCGAGGAGCAGTATCGCGCCAAGGGCCGCGACAAGGACGCAGTGCCGATCAACGAGTTGCGCGCGGAATGCCGCAAGTTCGCCGAGCACTGGATCGACGTGCAGCGCACCGAGTTCAAGCGCATGGGCGTGATGGGCGAGTGGGAAGACCCCTACCTGACGATGGATTTCGGCGCCGAGGCGGTGATCGCCGAGGAATTCATGAAGTTCGTCATGAACGGCACACTCTATCAGGGCTCGAAACCCGTGATGTGGTCAGTGGTCGAGAAAACCGCGCTGGCCGAAGCCGAAGTCGAGTATCACG
>CAYYZH010000086.1:0-16724 GCA_964475765.1 uncultured Limibaculum sp. | reverse complement strand
CACGATCGGCGTGCGGCCCGAATTGCCACCATCCAACCCCCGCCAGAACGAGGGCAAGGAGGACCAAAAGGATACCAGTTCGCTTCTTTGTCATGCGCGAGCGTCCATGCGCAAACCCACGGGCTTTCCACCCGTCCCCACACTATCCCTATCATTTCCTGTCGTGTAAAAGGTCGGAGGTCAAAGAAAATCCGGAAAAACCATGGATTCGCATCAGTTTTCGGTATGCATCTACTGCGGATCGCGCAACGGCGATGACCCACGTTTCGTGGCTGAGGCTCAGGCGTTCGGGCGGCTGCTCGCCGCGAAGGGTATGCGTCTGGTCTATGGCGCGGGCGATGTCGGGATCATGGGAGAGACCGCGCGGGCGGTCCAGCAAGCGGGCGGCGCGATCACCGGCGTCATCCCGCAGCATCTGGTGGATCTCGAAGTCGGCAAGTCAGATCTAGACAGCTACATCGTCACCGAGACGATGCATGAACGCAAAAAGCTGATGTTCGACAATGCTGACGCCGTGGTTGCCCTACCGGGCGGGCCAGGCACGTTGGACGAGTTGATCGAGGTGCTGACTTGGCGCCAGCTTTCGATGCATGACAAGCCGATTCTGGTGATGAACGTCGCGGGCTATTGGGACCCGCTGGTGACGCTATTGGATCACGTCATCGCGCACGGGTTCGCGGATGCCTCGCTGCGCAATCTGTTCGAAGTGGTGCCAGACGCAGAGACAGCCGTTGCGGTGTTGACGCGGCACGCAACCGGCACCGCATGAAAAACCCTGCGCCTCACAGCGCAGGGTTTGTTGTCATCTGAAACGCCTTAGGCCGACGCGAGGCGGCTCGCGACGTTTTCCCAGTTCACCAGGTTATCGAGGAAGTTGGTGAGATATGCCGGGCGTTTGTTCCGGAAGTCGATGTAGTAGCTGTGCTCCCACACATCGCAGCCGAGAAGCGCCGTTTGACCGAAGCAGAGCGGGTTCACGCCGTTTTCGGTCTTGGTGACTTTCAGCGTGCCATCGGTGTCCACCACCAGCCAGGCCCAGCCCGAGCCGAACTGGCCTGCACCAGCAGCGGAGAACTGCGACTTGAACTCATCGACCGAGCCAAATGCATCATTGATGCGGCTCTCAAGTTCGCCGGGCATGCCGGACTGCCCCGGACCCATCATTTCACAGAAATGGTTGTGGTTCCACATCTGGGAGGCATTGTTGAAGAGGCCGCCCTGCGCAACAGCACCTGCATCGTACGTCGCCTTGACGATGTCCTCGAGACTCTTGCCCTCATGGCCCGAGCCTGCAAGCAGCTTGGCGCCGTTATCTGCGTAGGCCTTGTGGTGCAGGTCGTGGTGGTACTCCAAAGTCTCCTTCGACATGCCTTGCGATGCCAGCGCGTCGTGAGCATAGGGGAGATCGGGAAGATCGAATGCCATGGGTCAGCCCTCTCTGTCTGAGTGTTTTTGTTGGGGAGCGCCTCCCCGTGTGCATTGGGTATACAGCCTGTGCGGGCGCCCATGAAGAGGGAAACCGCCGCAGGGATATTCTATTGCGTCTGTGTTTTTGCCCCCTGTCCGTAGGCCTGCAATTTAGCGAGCAAGGTTTCCGGCGTCAGTCCATAAGTTGAAGGCAAGACTTCTGGGGCTTCCGGGTCCGGTGTGTCCCCCCGCTTTTCCGCAGCCGCTTCGGTCCAATGCCAGCCGACCAGCACCTTGCGCCCGACCCGTATGAGGTCAAAACGTTCGACGTCGCTCCAGGGACAGGCAAAAGGCCGCCCGTGCAGAAATAGCCTGAAGGCATCGGGGCCAAGTTCCAGCCGCCGACGCGCACGTGTGGCGCGCATCCAGATGTCGATGGCCATCGATACACCAAAGATCGCCAGCGTGATCCACGGAATGATGGCTCCGGGATCGCTCACAAGAAAGGCAAGCGACACCGCGACGAAGACCAGATTGCCGATGGCGCGCCATGGCTCTTCCCACCATCCCGGCAAAAGGACTTCGGAGATGGGCACCGGTTCAGACAGGGGTCAGCACCGCGCCAACGCGGCGGTCCTCGGTCAAGAGCACGTTGTAGGTGCGGCAGGCGGACGGGGTCGACATGATCTCATATCCCAGCCCTGCCTCTTCGAGCGCTGTCTTCACCTCGGAGGGAAGGGCCGCTATGTCTGCACCCATACCAAACAGCACGACGTCGAGATCGTCCTTTGCGCCGATGATCCGTGCCAGTCCCTCGGTGCCCAGTGGATCGGCCATCGCATCTGTTCCACCGGGCAGAAGGATCAGACCACCTGCGCACCAGTCCCCGGCAACCCGGAACCCGCCGGGGCCGTATCCGTCAACCGGCGGCTGGCCCTCATAGGTGATTTCGTTCATGCGCATCAGTGCGTTCCCCTGGGGCACGTCATGGACGGCACCCTGCGCGGCAACGGATGCGGATCGCCGATCACGTCAGACCTGGGCGCCGCCGAACTGCACTCCGGCCTTTGCATCCGTATCCGTCGACCAATCCCGTTTGACACCCAGCCATAGAAGCGCTGCGACCGCGACAAAGACCGACGAATAGGTCCCCACGATAACTCCCCAGATCATCGCGAAGGTAAAGCCTTTGATGACCTCCGGCCCAAGGATGAACATCGCTATAAGCGCAATCAGCGTCGTGACCGAGGTCATCAACGTTCGGCTCAGCGTCTCGTTCAGACTGAGGTTCATCAACTCGACCAGCGACATCTGCTTGTACTTACGCAGGTTCTCCCGCACCCGATCGAAGACGACCACGGTATCGTTCAGCGAATACCCGACAATGGTCAGGATGGCCGCGATGATCGCGAGGTTGAACTCGATCTGCGTGATCTCGAAGACCCCAATGGTCAGAGCGACATCGTGCACGAGTGCGATGACTGCGGCGAGGCCGAACTGCCATTCGAACCTGAGCCAGATGTAGATCAGCACCGCCAACACCGCGAGCGCAACGGCGATGATCCCGGCTTGCAGAAGCTCTCCAGAGACCTCAGGGCCGACGAACTCGACCCTTCGCACTTCAGCCCCGTCAATCTCGGCTTTCAACGCATTGCCCACCGCCTCGGCGACAATCTTATTGGTGTCGCCATCGCCTGGCTGCGCCTCCACACGGATCAAAACGTCGTTGGGCGTGCCGAAATCCTGCACGGCTACATCGCCAAATTCGAGCCCGTTCACGATACTGCGGATCTGACCCAAATCGGCCTGCTGTTCGGTTCGAACCTCGACCAGTGTGCCGCCCCGGAAGTCGATCCCGAAGTTGAGCCCGAGAATCGAGACCATGACGATGGAGGCCGCGACCAGCATGCCGGACAGGATCCCGGCGATCTTGCGCCCGCCCATAAAGTTGATCTTGGTACCTTCGCGCACCATGCGAAAGAGACCGATCTTCAGCTCCTTGGGTTTGGACCAGCTCAGCCAGCCCGACACCATCAGTCGGGTCAGGAGCGTCGCTGTGAAGACTGAGGTAATAATCCCGACGCCCAGTGTCACGGCGAAGCCCTTGACCGGGCCGGAGCCCATAGCGAACAGGATCACTGCCGCAATGAAGGTCGTAATGTTGGCGTCGATGATGGCGGAGAACGCCTGCTCGTAGCCCCGTTCGATGGCCCGCGCAGGGCCTTTGGCAGTCTTTAACTCTTCGCGAATGCGCTCGAAAATGAGCACGTTAGCGTCAACCGCCATCCCGATGGTCAGGACGATCCCCGCGATGCCCGGCAGGGTCAGCGTCGCGCCGATGAGGCTAAGGAACCCAAAGATCAGCGCCACGTTCATGATCAGCGCGACATTGGCGAAAATCCCGAACCGGCCATAAGCCGCCAGCATGAAAACTAGGACAGCAAGGAAGGCAAAGATTGTCGCGGCCTTGCCGGCAGCTATTGAATCCGCGCCAAGGTCCGGCCCGACCGTGCGTTCTTCTTCGACCTCGATGCTCGCAGGCAACGCACCCGCGCGCAGGAGGATCGACAACTCGGTGGCGCTTTCGACGGTGAACTGGCCCTCAATGAAACCGGATCCACCAAAGATCGGCTCATTAATCCGGGGCGCTGTGATCACGACGTCATCGAGAACCACGGCGAAGAGACTGCCTGCGTTCGCGGCTGTGAAGTCCCCAAAGATCCGTGCGCCGGACTGATCAAAGGTGAAGTTGACCACCGGCAGACCGGTCTGGTGATGAAAGCCCAGTTGCGCGTCGACCAGATTGTCCCCGGTCAGAATCGCGCGGCGTTCGATCTTGTAGGTCTCCCCATCTTCATCCGAGACCAACTCTTCGCCCGGCCCCGGGTTCTGCGCCTCAGACCCGAATCCAACGACCCGGTGGAAGGAGAGCTTGGCCGTCTTACCGATGATGTTCAGAAGTTCCTCGGACGAGCCGAGCCCCGGCACCTGTATGAGGATACGGTCGATACCCTGGCGCTGAATGGTCGGCTCTCGTGTTCCGGTCTCGTCGATCCGGCGGCGCATGATCTCGACCGATTGCGACATCGTTCGATTGGTAATCTCGGCCTTGGCCGCATCGCTGAGGGTGATGGCGTAACGTTGATCGGGCAAATCGGTGATGATCAGATCATCCTCGAGCGCCAAACCGCCGCCCATGCCAAATCCGCCCGCTATCCCGCCGCCGCCCACCGGCTGAGCCATCGCGCGCAGAACCTCACCGGCGCGCGTCACGTCTTCGAGATTGGTGATCCGAACCGTAACCTGACCGTCTTCGACCCGGCGCGGCGCACGATAGCGGCGCACACCGGCGTCCTTCAACTCGTTGCGCATCCGGGCAGCGACCTGCTCGAGTTGCTCGTCGAAGACTTCCTCGACCTGCACCTCGACCAGAAGATGTACACCACCACGCAGGTCCAGCCCGAGATTGACGACATCGCCCGGCAGATAGGACGGCCAGCGTTCAACATCCGCCTGCAACTCGGCCAGCGTCGGTTGGCCCGGCCCGTCATAACGCCCGGCCTCAATCGCGGTCTTGGCCCGCGATGCGGTATCCGCGCTATCGTAGAAAAGGTTCGGGAACGAAAACAGGATGCCCAGCAGGCATATCCCTAGGATCGCGATCTTCTTCCAGGGGGCGAAGTAAAGCATGGGCCATCGCCCCTTTTTCGATCAGGATTCTTTGGCCGGTTCCGACTTCGAAAGAACGGTCGTGATGGTCGAGCGATAGACCTTCACCTTGACACCGTCGGCGATCTCGACCTCGATCTCTTCGCCTTCCTTCACCTTGGTGACCTTGCCCATGATGCCGCCACCGGTCACGACCTGATCGCCGCGGCGCAGGTTGTCGACCATGTTCTTGTGTTCCTTGACCCGCTTTTGTTGGGGCCGGATCAGCAGGAAGTAGAAGATCACGAAGATCAGGATCAGGGGCACGATCGAGCCAAGCAGGCCGCCGGCGCCGCCTCCCCCAGCTGCCTGCGCGTAAGCGGGTGATATCAGCATGGATAAGTGTCTCTTGCGTCTTGAAAGGGCCGTGGCCCGGAACGTTTTGGGGTATATACGGCGGTTAGGCGAGGATGCAAGGAGCCCGCATTGGCCCAGATCGTTCTAAGTGAGGCGGATCGTTCGGCGTTTCAGCGCGACGGGTTCGTGATCGTTGCAAATGTTCTTGATGAGGACGAGATCCATGCGGCCCGAGCGCGGTTCGATCCATTGTTCTCAGGTGAATTCGAGACCGGGTTGCAGCCGGACGAATGGAACTGGCGCGCAGGGCAAAGCGATCCGACCCTGACCCGGCAGATCTGCAACGGGTGGAAGGCGGACCGCACCATCGCCCGGACCGTACTGCGCGCCGATATCGGACGGGCCTGCGCGATCTTAAGAGGCTGGCCCGGAGCGAGGATCAATCAGGATAATGTGATCTGGAAACCGCCGGGCACCCGGGCGCTGGGGTTTCACCAGGACGACAGCTATCAAGAGTGGATCGAGCCCGCCGAGATGATGACCTGCTGGATCACGCTGGATGACACCCACGTCGAGCGCGGGACCATCGAGTATGTTCGCGGCTCGCATCTTTGGCCGCTTTCTGCGCCGGTCTCCGCCTTCCATGCCCCGGATGACCCGTTGGCGGAGATGCGGGTTGCAGCAAAGTCTGCTGGAGCGAAACCCGATATCGTGCCCATCGAAGTGCCCGCCGGGTCTGCCGTTCTACACCATGGGCGGACATGGCACGGATCCAGGCAGAACGACGGAGATGCCCCGCGCCGGTCGATTGTCTCGCATTGCATGTCCAGCGAGGCCAAGTTCCACCCAACCAATATCGGACCGATTTATGGGCGGTATCGCCGGCACGGGTCGACCGAGATGGATGAGAGCTTCTTTCCGGTTCTATGGACAGCAGAAGGCGAGCGGAGCGCGTGGCTCGATCAAGACAGCAATCTTTGAGAAATTTGAGTTCGGCAGGAGTTACACGGATTTGTTAACCCTGCGTTAGGGCATTGTTTGTCAAGTACCGTCGTATCTGCTACCCAATCTACCGTGAGTTTAGCGGAAGCACTACGAAACGCGTTTTTCGTGTGTTTTGCAACCTGACTGAAGGGAAGGATTCCCATATGGCTCAGATTCACATTATTGCACCTGCAATTGCGATGACCCTCTACGCTGCGCTCCTCGCAACAGTCTTCTCTGGCGCCTGAGGAAAAATCCTCAAATAGCCGAACTAACTGAGAATTTTGGATTTCCGCTTAGCTAGCGGCGGCGAGATCCTTGATGAGCACATCGACATCGCCATTGCGTTTCTCCAGCATGGCGCCGATTTCTGCGCGCTGCGTGGCAGCCATCGAGATCCCCTCGATCACAAGATCCACGATCTCGGTGCGGCCGCCACGGTCGCTGACCAGCCACTCCACGGCAATAGGCGGACCATTGGGTACAACGATCGGTGTCTGCACCAGAATACCTTTACGCCCGACATCAATGCTGCGCCCGACCGATATGTTCGGCTCGCCGGAATACTCGTCAAAGCGCTTGGAATAAGTGATCGAGACATAGTGTTCGAACGCGTCGACGAACCGGGATTGCTGGCCCTCATCCATCTCGCGCCACACCCGGCCAGCCGAGAACTTCGCAATCAACGGCATGTTTCCACGGGTCGCCATGATCCGGCGCAATTCCGTCGCCCGGCTCGTGGCGGAACCCGGCACCTTCAGCATCGCTTTCAGCTCTTCCAAAGTCGTCCCGATATGCGCCCGCGCGTCATCCTCGTTCAGCGCGACTGCGCCTGATCCCTGAAAAACAAGCCCTCCGGCCAGAACACCAGAAATGAAATGTCTTCGCGAAATCGGCACTTTGGTTCTCCTTCCGAGCCTCATTACGTCAATTTGGGCCACTTGACGCGTGGCGTATGGCAAATCGCCGCCATGCCACCGTTGTAACAAAGGTAAACAGTCCTGTTTCCGCATCAACCCCAATGAAGACCGCCATGGGCGCCAGACCTGTGGCAAGCCATGACGCGCAGTCTCAACTTACAACGAAACCGCACGGACGACCCGTCGGTCAGCCCAATTTTACGACGCATCCTGCACAATCACAATTCACGAGACGTCTTTGGCGGCAAACTGCCCCAATATCTTCAATGATCTCCGCCAGTTCAGCTTCGAGGTTGTTTCCAGATGGTGCCGCAATCGCTCATCGGACGGATGTAAGCGCCGGCAGACCGCACCTAAACCGTGATAACTGCAAACAAGTCTGGTAAAATTTGACCGAGTTGTGCAGGTACGGTCCACGAAATAAACTCATTCTGTGTTAACCGAGCGCCCGGACACTCTCGAAGTGTACGGCAATTGGGACTGAACGGTGTCTGATCAGGTAAAGTTTGAAAAAGGTCTCGCGGAGTTGCGGGCAACGATGGGAGCTTGCCGGCGGCATTTTATTGCCGTGGCGATCTTCAGCGTATTCGTGAACATGCTGATGCTCACCGGACCGCTCTTCATGCTTCAGACCTATGACCGGGTTCTGTCCAGCCGATCGGAGGAGACGCTGGTTGCGCTTTTGGCGCTCGTCACCGGTCTGTTCATCATGTACGGCTTGCTGGAATTTGCGCGTGGCCGGGTTTTGGCGCGCGCAGGTGCGCGGTTTCAGTCGATGCTCGACATGCGGATCCTCGAAGCGGTGCTGCGCCGCTCGGTTATCCCGTCGGACCGGGCCAAACCGAACATCGCCGCCCGTGATTTGGATTCGGTGCGCCAGTTGCTGTCAGGCCCCGCGCCCTTCGCCCTCTTTGACATTCCATGGACGCCGATCTTTCTCGGCGCGATCTTCATATTTCACCCGATCCTCGGCTTCATCGCCATCGCGGGCGGCGTGATCCTGATTATTCTGACCTTCCTGAACCAGGCGCGCTCGAAGCTGCCGAATGCGGAGGCCCAGGGCGCAAGTGCAGAGGCCGAAAACCTCAGCGAAGCGTTGCGCCAGAACGCCGAAACCGTGCAAGGGCTGGGCATGCGCCAACGCGGCATGGACCGCTGGCGCGGGATGCGAAATCAGGCGCTGGACAAGATGATCCTCGCGTCGGATCGGACCGCCAGCTACTCCTCGGCGTCCAAGGCGATGCGGTTTTATCTGCAGAGCTTCATGCTGGCAGCCGGCGCGTGGCTGGTGCTGCAACAGGAGTTGTCGCCGGGGATGATGATCGCGGGCTCGATCCTGATGGGCCGCGCGCTCGCACCGATCGAGCAGGCCATCGGGCAATGGTCGCTGTTCCAGCGCGCCACGCGGGGTTGGAGTTCGCTCTCGGAACTTCTGGAAAAAACCCCTGTCGAGCCGGAAAAGACCCAGCTCCCAGCCCCCAAGGGCTTTGTCGAAGCACAGAAGGTTTCAGTGCTGGCGCCTGGCGACCAGGCCCCCGTACTGCGCGGGATCACCTTCAAGGTGGAGCCCGGCCAGGCCCTCGGTGTCATCGGGCCATCCGGGGCGGGCAAAACGACACTTGCCAAAATCCTGACCGGCATCTGGCAACCTGCCGCGGGAAAGGTACGCCTTGATGGTGCGGCGCTTGATCAGTGGCCGTCGGATCTGCTCGGACGCCATATTGGGTATCTTCCGCAGGAAATCGGCCTGTTGGCGGGCACCGTTGCGCACAATATCGCCCGGCTCGATCCGGATCCCGACTCCCAAGAGATCGTACTCGCTGCCAAACGGGCAGGTGCTCATGAACTGCTCCTGAGCCTGCCGCAGGGTTATGACACCGATATCGGCGCAGGTGGCCAACGGCTTTCAGGCGGTCAACGCCAGAGGGTGGCCTTGGCCCGGGCGCTCTATGGTGACCCGCCGCTCCTGATCTTGGATGAGCCGAACGCAAACCTCGATGCGCAAGGCGAACAGGCTCTCGTCGATGCCATCCGTGACGCTAAGAGCCGCGGGCGTACGGTTATCATCATGGCGCACCGGCCAAGCGCCATTGCCGCTTGTGACCTGCTCCTGATGATTGACCGCGGACAGCAGGTTGAATTCGGCCCTCGCGACGAAGTTCTTAAGAACCGCACCCGCAACTACCCGCAACTGGTATCGAAACAGCAACCGGGGACCGGACAGCAGGCTGGTGCGGCTCAGGCCGGACAACCGGCAACGCCAGCGGTTGAGGCGAACAAACAGGCAAGCAATCCTGTCCCGCCGGGCCCGCCGCCACAGGGTGCGAAGAGCCCGCAGCCAGACGGGCCAACGCTTTCACCGACCCAAACCACGGTTGCAATCTCTGGAGACAAGAAATGAGCGGTCGCCTGCAACTGCCGGGGAAAACGGAACAAGCCGGGCCACCAGATGATGGCTGGGGCGGTCAGGGCTATATCCGCTTTGGCCTGATCTGCGTCCTGCTTCTGGGCGGCGGCTTCGGCGGATGGGCGGCCACCGCGTCGCTCAAAGGTGCGGTGATCGCGTCCGGGCAGCTTCGGGTCGAAACCAACCGTCAGGTCGTCCAGCACCTCGACGGCGGTGTCGTTGGCGATATCAAGGTTCGCGACGGTGATACGGTTGAGGCCGGGGAGATTCTGATCCGCCTCGACGATACATTGCTGCGCTCGGAGCTCGTGACACTGGAAAGCCAGCTCTATGAGATCATGGCGCGGATTGGCCGCCTCGAGGCCGCTCAAATCGAAAAGCCAGTGATCGACTTCGACGATGAGCTTTTGCAAGTCGCCTCGCTCAATCCAGAGGTATCATCGCTGATCGAGGGCCAGAAGACGCTCTACAACGCCCAGCGCGAAGCCATGGCCAAGCAGATGGAAGTTCTGGACGAGCGCAAGATACAGTTTTCCGAACAGATCACCGGGGCCGAGGCCGAAGTTTCCTCACTGGAACGTCAGTCCGAGTTGATCGCCAAGGAGCTCGCGGGACAGCAGCGCCTGTTGAATCAGGGTCTGGCGCAGGCCAACCGTGTCTTTGCGCTGCAGCGCGAGGCCGAGGGGCTGCAAGGCCAGACCGCCCAGCTCAAAGCGCAGATCGCGCAGCTTGCCGGGCAGATTTCCGAGATCGACATCGAGCAACTGCGGATGATGGCCACCACGCGCGAGGAAGCCATCACCGAACTGCGCGAACTTGGCTTTCGGGAACTCGAACTGAAAGAACGCCGGCTGGCGCTGCGCGAGCGACTATCGCGGCTCGATATTCGCTCCCCGCGCTCGGGCGTTGTGCTGGACATGACAGTGCACGCGTTGAAATCTGTCGTGCGCCCTGCCGAGCCGATCCTTTATGTCGTCCCGAACGACACAGAGATGGTCGTTGATGCCCGCGTCGAGCCGATCAACCGAGATTCGCTTTTCACCGGGCAAGATGCGGTTCTTGTGTTCTCCGCCTTCAACACACGCACGACGCCGGAAATCTTTGGCCGGATCAAGACCGTCTCGCCGGACAGTATCCTCGATGAGCAGACCGGCATGAGCTTTTACAAGGCCGAGGTCGAGCTGAACGAGGGCGAGTTGGAAAAGCTCGACGGTCAGGAGTTGGTCGCGGGCATGCCGGTCGAGGTCTACATCCAGACCGGGGAACGAACGCCCTTCAACTACATGCTCAAACCAGTCACTGATTACTTCAATCGCGCGCTGCGCGAGGAATAATCGACCCCATAGCGCAACCGGGGCTTGACCCCGGCGGCGCATGTCCCAGACTCTTTGACAGGCAGTCTGGAGCAGTCGCCATGGATGGGGGCACCCTCGTCGAAATCCGCACCGTCAGTGAAATCGGCCAGATCGCAGCAGCGGACTGGGACGCCTGCGCCGTGCCGGAAATGGCCGATGGCGGGCCGCCGCTTTACCCCTTCCTGACGCATGCGTTTCTAAAGGCGCTGGAGGACAGTGGTTCCGCAACGCCGCAGACAGGCTGGGCACCGCATCACCTCGAGGCCATCGTCGATGGTCAGACCGCTGGCGTCATGCCGCTTTACGCCAAAAACCACAGCCAAGGCGAATATGTCTTCGACCACTCCTGGGCGCACGCGTTCGAGCGCGCGGGCGGCGAATACTACCCCAAACTCCAATGCTCCGTGCCGTTCACCCCGGCCACAGGTCCGCACCTGCTGGTCCGCCCGGATGCCCCGGTCGATCGCAATACGGGCCGGGCCGCCTTGATGCAGGGCGCCATTCAGGTCGCTGAGCGCCATGACATCTCATCCGTGCACATCACTTTTTGCACCGAAAAGGAGGCGGAGTTCGGCGGCGAACTTGGCCTCCTCCGGCGCACAGACCAACAGTTTCATTGGCTCAATCGCGATTATGCGGATTTCGACGGGTTCCTCGATGCGCTGGCCTCTCGCAAACGCAAGAACTTGCGCAAGGAACGCGCGCGGGCCGTGGAGAATGGGATCACCATCCACTGGCTAACGGGCGATGATATTCGCCCCGAGCACTGGGACCGGTTCTGGTATTTCTATCAGGATACGGGCGCGCGCAAATGGGGCCGTCCCTATCTGACACGTGCGTTTTTCGAGATCGCGCAGGCCGAGCTGCGGGACGACATCCTTTTGGTGATGTGCGAACGCGACGGCGACTGGATTGCCGGTGCGCTGAACCTGATCGGGCGCGAGACGCTATTCGGCCGGTACTGGGGCTGCACCGAGGATCATCCGTTCCTGCATTTCGAGTGCTGCTATTATCAAGCCATCGATTTCGCCATTCAGCATGGCCTGAAACGCGTCGAGGCCGGCGCGCAAGGCGGACACAAACTGGCGCGCGGCTACGAGCCCGTGACCACGCACTCGCTCCACTGGATCACAAATCCCGGGTTTCGCCGTGCGATTGCTCAGCACCTTGAGGGCGAGCGCGAAGCGGTCGCCCATGAGAATGCCGCGATGGCGGAGATGACGCCGTTCCGCAAGGGCGATTGAGCAGCCGCCCCAAACCGCTCAACGAAAAAGGGGCGCCCGTCCCGACGCCCCCGTTTCATGTAAAGGCAGTCAGCGGCTAAAGCACTTCGAGCATCGCCTCGGCGGAGGTGGATGTCATCTGCCCCGGCGCGTCCTCGACATTGAGCGCTGTGACCGTGCCGTCCTTGACCAAAGCTGCGAACCGCTGGACCCGCACGCCAAGACCGGCTCCAGAGGCATCGAAATCAAGCCCCATGCCCTTTGCCAGTTCCGCATTCGAATCGCCGAGACAGCGGATGCCAGCACCGGACGCACCGGTTGCTGCGCCCCACTCCTTCATCACGAACGGGTCGTTGACCGAGACGCAAACAATCTCGTCCACCCCTTTGGCCTTCAGCGCCGCGGCGTTTTCGACATAGCTCGGCATATGCTTCTGATGGCAGGTCGGGGTAAACGCGCCGGGCACTCCGAAGAGAGCAATGGTTTTCCCTGCGCAGACATCCGCGCACTTGACCTGTCCGGGACCATCAGCACCCATCTCGAAAAGGGTCGCGTCCGGCAGCTTGTCTCCAACGGCAATAGGCATGGCGTTCTCTCCTTGTCCCCCGGTGCTCTGTGCGCCGGTTCATGATGTGCCGGTCAGGCCGGCCTGGTTTCGTCACTTCGGACCCATCCGGATCGCTCCGTCCAAACGGATTACCTCGCCGTTCATATAGCCCGTCTCGGCAATGAAACAGACCAGGCGGGCAAATTCATCCGGCTCGCCAAGGCGCACGGGAAACGGAACCTGTTTCGCAAGGCTCTCCTGCACGTCGTCTGGCAACCCCTTGAGCATCGGCGTGCCGAAGATCCCCGGCGCAATCGTCGTCAGCCGAATGCCGGAGCGTGCAAGATCCCGCGCCACCGGCAGGGTCAGCGAGACGACGCCGCCTTTGGACGCGGCATAGGCGGCCTGCCCGATCTGTCCATCATAGGCCGCGACCGAGGCTGTGTTCACCACGACGCCGCGCGTGCCATCGTCGTCGACAGGGTCCGCGTTCTGCATGACCCACGCCGCCTTTGACATCACCCGCATGGTCCCGATCAGGTTGATCTGGATAACCTTGGCAAAACCGTCCATGTCAATCGGCCCATCACGACCCACGGTTTTGCCCGGCGTGCCAACGCCTGCGCAGTTCACCACGATGCGGGGCGTGCCATGGGCCTCGACCGCAGCGGTGATCGCAGCTTCGACGCTGGCATCATCGGTCACATCGGTCTCGACGCAGAGCCCGCCGATATCGCTGGCAACCTCTGTGCCGCGCGACACGTCTCGGTCAAGTATGGTGACCTTGGCCCCGCGCGCAGCCAATGCCCGTGCTGACGCTTCGCCCAGTCCGCTCGCGCCGCCCGTGACCAATGCAGGGGTATCAGACCCGATCTTCATGGCGTTCTCCCTATGTGTGGCAGAGCCATAACTTGCGGTCCCTGCCCCGCCAAGTCCCTATGCGCCCGCTGCGCGCAGAAAGGTCACCGCCGTCTCGCCATAGCTGCGCTGATCGGTTTGAACGAGGCCGTCGGGCAAGGCGAATTCGGCATCGCGGGCTTCCTCAAGTACAATCACAGCACCCGGTGCGATCCACGCTCCGGCGATGGCAGCCGTCAGCGCCGCCTCCCCCAACCCCTTGCCATAGGGCGGGTCGAGAAAGATCAGGTCATAGGCCTCCCCGCGACAGGGTCCGAGCCGCGTGGCATCCCGGCGCCAGAGCTTTGTCTGTCCGATCACGCCCAACGTCTCGATGTTCTGCCGGATCAACCCTCGCGCAGCCGGGCCGTCATCAATGAAAACCGCCCGCGCTGCGCCGCGGGACAGCGCCTCAAAGCCAAGCGCACCCGTACCGGCAAAGAGATCGAGCACGCGCGTGCCTTCGATCTCCGGATAGTCGCCATGAGACAAGAGATTGAAGATCGATTCGCGCACGCGGTCGGAGGTTGGTCGCAAATGGGCTTTGCCGCCGCCCTGATCGCCGGGCGCCGCCAGACGCCGTCCGCGAAATTGCCCACCAACAATGCGCATCAGAGCGCCGCAAAGAGGTCCCGGATCAAGTCCGGGACATCGCGCGGGCAGCCGAGATCAGGCATTCACATCGACGACCATGCGGCCCTTGACCTGCCCCTTAAGGATATCCTTGCCCAATTGCGGCAGATCACCCAGCGTCGCGGTCGAGATCATCCCGTCCAGCTTGTCCATCGGCAGGTCGCGCGCGATCCGCTGCCAGGCCACAACGCGGTTCGCCTGCGGCTGCATCACACTGTCGATGCCGAGAAGGTTCACCCCGCGCAGGATAAAGGGGACGACCGTCGCGGGCAGCTTGGCTCCACCGGCCAGACCCACCGCAGCAACAGAGCAGCCGTACTTCATCTGAGTCAGCACGCGGGCCAGCATATCGCCGCCGACCGCATCGACGCAGCCCGCCCAGGTTTCGCTATCGAGCGGGCGTGACGGCGCTTCGGCCAGATCCTCCCGCGGGACAATCGTGGTCGCCCCGAGATCCTTGAGGTAGTCGGCAGTCTCCGCCCGACCTGTGACGGCAGCGACCTCGTAGCCCAACTTGGCGAGAATGGCTGTTGCGACTGAGCCAACGCCGCCCGCAGCACCGGTCACCAGAACCGGACCGTCAGCGGGCGTCAAACCCTGGTTCTCCAGAGCCATCACCGCCAGCATGGACGTGAAGCCCGCTGTACCGACCGCCATGGCCTGGCGTGTATCCAACCCGTCGGGCAAACGGGTCAGCCATTCCGACTTCACCCGGGCCTTCTGGGAATAGCCGCCCCACCAGACTTCGCCGACACGCCAGCCCGTCAGGACAACCTTGTCGCCAACTGCAAACTGATCGCTGTCGGACGCCTCGACCGTACCAGCGAAATCAATGCCCGGGATATGGGGGAATTTGCGCACCAGACCGCCGGTTGCGTTCACGCAGAGCCCGTCCTTGTAATTCAGCGTCGAATACTCCACCGCCACGGTCACATCGCCCTCGGGCAGCTGGTCCACGGTCAGGTCCTGGATCTCCTGGCTGACCGTCCCGTCCTCGGTCTTGTTCACAACGAGGGCTTTGAACGACATGGGCGTCTCCTTGGCTGTCGGAAGATGTTTTTCGGCGTGGGCCATTGCTTCGGATTGACAAGTGTCAGATCGTGCGTTTGATGGCAAGCTGAGAACAACACAATTGAACTGTCAAATCCTGATGTCCGAAAGCAGCACCTGCAGATGATCGCGCGCCAGATCGATTGGACCTCGCACCGCGTGCTGACCTGGACGGGTCTGACCGCGGCGAGCGTTGCTGCGTGGATTGCGCTGATGGCCCTGCACGGCGATGCTCAGTTCGCGCTTGAGACCCTTGCGGCACTCTGCCTCCAGATCGGAGCATCAGCGACGCTGGCGATGTATCCGGCGGTGCTGATCATGTGGCTGTTGATGTCGGTCGCGATGATGCTGCCAACGGCCCTGCCCACGATAGACCTCTACGTGCGCCTGTCGCGCCGGATGGAGGAGGGCCGCGCGGTACGCATCGTCTTGTTCGTCGCTGGCTACCTTGTGGCCTGGGGCGTTTTCGGCGCGATTGCCGCAGCAGCGCAGGTCGCTTTGGGTGCCTTGCCCGATGGCGTAGTGCCGCCGCTGATCGGCGCCGGCGCTCTGTTGGTAGCGGTCGGAGCCTATCAACTCAGCCCGATCAAGCAGGCCTGCCTCGACCTCTGCCGCAACCCCTTGCTTTTCCTGATGTCGCGCTGGCGCGAGGATCTGCCCGGCACGCTCGGCCTCGGCGTACAGCATGGTGTGATTTGCATCGGATGCTGCTGGGCGCTGATGCTGCTGATGTTCGCAAGCGGGGCCATGAACCTCGTTTGGATGGCCCTGCTCGGCCTAGTTATGCTGGCCGAGAAACTACTTTTCACTGCATCTTCCTGGCGGACGGGAGGCGGTGCCCTGCTGATGGGCGCTGGCGTCGTCCTCATCGCCTCCCACCTGATCTGAGAGTGTCCAATGGCCAAGACCACAACCAAGGCAAAGACCCCCACCAAGGAAAAGACCAAGAAACCCCGGAAGAAGGCTGCCCGGATGGCCGGGAGCGTCTCCTCGCGCCTGCCTGGCACCGATCTGATTCCGGCGGATGCCGTGCCCGCCGAGGGCTGGGCAATCAATGGCGAGTTGGTGCTGAACTGTAACTGCACCGTCTTCTGTCCTTGCGTTGTGTCGCTGGGTGAGCACCCCCCGACCGAGGGCAGCTGCAAGGCGTGGCTGGCTGTGCGCATCGATGAGGGTCATTTCCACGGCACACCGCTGGCGGGGCTGAACGTGGCAATGTTCCTCGACATCCCGGGCTCGATGGGAGAGGGCAACTGGAAGGCCGCCGCCTATATCGACGAACGCGCCACCAAGGCA